>DWZA01000012.1 GCA_019118365.1 Candidatus Lachnoclostridium stercoravium
GCCGTCGCCAAAGCCCCTGGAGATCGTGGAAAAAGACGTGATCAAGACCTTAAGCGACGCCGGGTATATAGTGATCTGCGCCGGCGGCGGCGGGATCCCGGTGATCTATGAAAACGGAAGGCTGAAAGGCATCGAAGCGGTCGTAGACAAAGACCGGGCCTCGTCTCTTCTGGCAGAGAGGATCGGAGCGGATTATCTGATGATCCTGACAGGAGTGGAAAAAGTGGCGATCAATTATGGAAGGCCGGATATGGTAGAGCTGGATGAACTGACCATCGCAGATGCGGAAAAATATATGGCGGAAGGCCAGTTTCCCGCCGGGAGCATGGGGCCGAAGGTGGAATCTGCCTGCGATTTTATAAAAGGAAGCAAAGGCAGGGAGGCCTGCGCGATCATCACGTCGCTGGATAAGATGGAAGAAGCGATGGAAGGAAAGACCGGGACGCGGATTGTAAATATGAATAATTACACATAAATGGTGTATAAAAATTAAAAATTTCAAATTCTATCTTGAAAAAAATAAATCATAGTTGTATAATTATGAAAGCTCGTTCCTGCCACATGCAAATGGCATAAGAACAGGGCAAAATCATGAATAGAGATAAATGATAATATGGGCGGGAAACGTCCTGGGAGGATCGAATATATGAAGGTTGGGATTATCGGAGCGACAGGCTATGCGGGAGAAGAACTGGTAAGGCTGCTTCTTCAGAGAGAGGATACAGAGATCGTCTGGTATGGTTCTAAAAGCTATGTGGGCCAGAAATATGCATCGATTTATCAGAACTTATTCCGTTTTGTGCCGGATGTGTGCAAAGAGGATGATATGGAGCAGCTGGCAGAAGAGGCGGACGTGGTATTTACCGCTACTCCCCAGGGTTTATGCGCATCCCTGGTAAATGAGGATATCCTGTCAAAGACGAAGATCATCGACCTGAGCGCGGATTTCCGTATAAAAGATGTATCAGTATACGAACAGTGGTACAAGATCGAGCACAGATCGCCTCAGTTTCTGGAAGAAGCGGTGTACGGCCTGCCGGAGATCAACCGGGAAAAGGTAAAGAAGGCAAGACTGATCGCCAATCCAGGCTGTTATCCCACCTGTTCCTTCCTTTCCACCTATCCGGCGGTAAAAGAAGGGATCATTGACGGGAATACATTGATCATCGACGCCAAGTCCGGAACTTCAGGAGCAGGCAGAGGAGCCAAGGTGGATAACCTGTTCTGCGAGGTCAATGAAAATATGAAGGCATATGGGGTCGCTTCCCACAGGCATACGCCGGAGATCGAAGAACAGCTGAGCCTGGCGGCCGGAGAGAAGATCACCATCAGCTTTACGCCTCATCTTGTTCCCATGAACCGGGGCATCCTGGTTACTGCTTACGGCTCCCTGAAAAAGGATGTAAGCGAGAAGGAGATCAGAGAAATATACAATTCATATTATAAAAATGAATATTTTGTAAGGGTGCTGGAGGAAGGTATGGTTCCTCAGACCAGATTTGTAGAAGGCAGCAACTTTGCAGATGTAAATATCAAACTGGATAAGCGGACCGGAAGGCTCATTATGATGGGAGCCATTGACAACCTGGTAAAAGGCGCCGCCGGACAGGCGATCCAGAATATGAACCTGATGTTTGGCCTTCCGGAAAATAAAGGGCTTACACAGCTTCCCATGTTCCCGTAAGGCTGAACTGTTACAAAAAGAGGTGTTTGAAAATGAAAATAAAACAGGACTTTCAGATCCGTCCGATGACAATAGAAGATTACGATCAGGTGTACCGCCTGTGGAAGGAGATCAAGGGCTTCCGCCTCCGCTCCATCGACGATTCCAGGGAAGGGATCGAGCGCTTCCTGAAGAGGAATCCTCTTACCAGCGTAGTAGCGGTGAAAGACGGAAAGATCGTGGGCGACGTGCTCTGCGGCCATGACGGAAGGCAGGGAAGTTTTTACCATGTATGCGTCCATGAGGGCTGCAGAAAGCAGGGGATCGGTTCGGCCATGGTAGAATATGCGATGGATGCCCTGAGAAAAGAAGGGATCAACCGTATCACTTTGATCGCTTTCCGCACCAATAAAGGCGGCAATGAGTTCTGGAAGGAGATCGGATGGAACTTCCGCTCTGATGTGAATTATTACGAAGCTCTTTTAAATAACGACAGCCAGATCGAGTTTATCGCGTAGGGCTAAGCCGGGGAAAAGGAGAAAATATATGGAGATAAAAGCAGTACAGGGCGGCGTAACGGCCGCAAAAGGATTTTACGCATCATCTGTGGCAGCGGGGATCAAATACGAAGGCAGAAAGGACATGGCTCTGATCTTAAGCAAGGCTCCCTGTAAGTCTGCCGGTACATTTACTACGAATATCGTAAAAGCAGCTCCTGTTAAGTGGGATAAAGCTCAGGTAGACAGCGGCGCGCCCGCTCATGCGGTAGTCATCAACGCCGGCATCGCCAACGCCTGTACCGGCCAGGAAGGGATGGATTACTGCAGCGTGACAGCAGAGGCTGCTAGTAAGATCCTGGGCGTAGAAAAGGACAGCGTATTAGTAGCATCCACAGGAGTCATCGGCATGCAGCTGCCTATGGGCAGGATCGAAGCCGGGATCGAAGCTATGGCCCCCGGCCTTTCTGATACTCTGGAAGCAGGTCATGAAGCGGCGAAAGCGATCATGACCACGGATACAAAGGAAAAAGAAGCGGCTGTCCAGGTGGAGATCGGAGGAAAGACCGTCACTGTAGGAGGAATGTGCAAAGGCTCTGGCATGATCCACCCCAATATGTGCACCATGCTGAGCTTCGTTACTACAGACGCCGCTATTTCCAAAGAGCTTCTCGTGGAAGCGCTGAGAGAAGATATCAAAGATACTTACAATATGATCTCCGTAGACGGGGACACGTCTACCAATGATACCGTCCTTCTGCTGGCAAACGGCATGGCGGAGAATGAGGAGATTACAGAAAAAGGAGAAGCTTATGAAGCGTTCTGCGCGGCGCTCCGCCAGGTCAACGAGACGCTGGCAAAGAAGATCGCAGGAGACGGAGAAGGCTGCACCGCTCTTTTTGAGGTAAAGGTAGTAGGAGCGGAAACGAAAGACCAGGCTGCGACGCTGGCGAAGGCCGTGATCACGTCCAACCTGACCAAGGCCGCGATCTTTGGACACGACGCCAACTGGGGAAGGATCCTGTGCGCTATGGGCTATTCCGGCGCTTCCTTTGACCCGGAAAAAGTAGACCTGTTCTTTGAGAGCAGCGCGGGAAAACTGAAGATCGTAGAAAATGGAGTTGCCTTGGATTACAGCGAAGAGAAAGCGACGGAGATCCTTTCTCAGCCGGAAGTAACGGCAGTCGCGGATATAAAGATGGGCGGCGCGCAGGCTACTGCCTGGGGCTGCGATCTGACTTACGATTACGTAAGGATCAACGGGGATTACCGTTCATAAACAGATATGGCAGTCCGTCTGCGGGCTGACCTGTTACAAAAATCAGGAGGAGTTTGTCAATGAATCTGGATCCGATCATTATGCAGAAAGCAGAAGTGCTCATTGAGGCACTGCCTTACATACAGCGTTTCAACAGGAAGATCATTGTTGTAAAATACGGCGGAAGCGCCATGCTGGACGAAGAGTTGAAAAAGCGCGTCATCCAGGACGTAGTGCTGTTAAAACTCACTGGATTTAAGCCGATCATCGTCCATGGAGGCGGCAAGGAGATCAGCAAATGGATCGGCAAGGTGGGCATGGAGCCAAAGTTTGTAAACGGCCTCAGGGTAACGGACGAAGCTACCATGGAGATCGCGGAGATGGTATTGAACAAAGTAAATAAGAGCCTGGTGCAGATGGTAAACGAGCTGGGCGTCAAAGCAGTGGGCATCAGCGGCAAGGACGGAAAGCTCCTGAAATGTGAAAAGAAATATTCCAACGGAGAAGATATCGGCTTTGTGGGAAATATCACAGAAGTGAACCCAAAGATCATTTACGACCTTCTGGAAAAGGATTTTCTTCCGATCATCTGTCCCGTAGGCTGCGACGACCATCTGACCAGCTACAATGTGAACGCGGACGACGCGGCCTGCGCCATCGCTGAAGCTATGAAAGCGGAAAAGCTTGCCTTCCTTACAGATGTGGAAGGGGTATACCGGGACTTTGACGATAAGGATTCCCTGATATCTGAAATGACTGTGGAAGAAGCGCAGAAATTTGTAGAAGAGGGAGGAGTAGGAGGCGGCATGCTGCCAAAGCTCCAGAACTGTATCGACGCTATTAAGAGCGGCGTTTCCAGAGTCCATATCCTGGATGGAAGGATCCCTCACTGTCTCCTTCTGGAGATATTTACAAATAAAGGTATCGGAACCGCCATCATTGATTCGGAAGAGGAGAGATACTACCATGAATAAGCAGCAGATCATTGATGAAGCAGAACATACTCTATATAAGACTTACAACCGGTATCCCGTTGTTTTCGACCACGGAAAAGGCGTGCATCTTTATGACAGCGACGGCCAGGAGTACCTGGACTTCGGCGCAGGGATCGCGGTCATGGGACTGGGGTATGACGATGAGGAATACAAGGAAGCGCTAAAAGACCAGATCGACAAGCTCCTTCACGTTTCCAACCTGTTTTATAATCAGCCGTCGGTAGAAGCGGGAGAGAAGCTTTTAAAGGTGTCCGGCATGGACAGGGTCTTCTTTACCAACAGCGGCACCGAGGCGATCGAAGGAGCGTTAAAGATCGCCATCCGCCATGCTTATAACAAGACGGGCAGCCACGATCATGAGATCATCGCTATGAAAAACTCTTTCCACGGCAGGAGCCTGGGAGCGTTATCCGTAACAGGAAACGACCATTATCAGGAGCCTTTTAAGCCTCTCCTGCCAGGGATCCGTTTTGCGGAATTTAACAATTTAGACAGCGTAAAGGCGCTGGTAAATGAGAAAACATGCGCCATCCTGATGGAGACGATCCAGGGAGAAGGCGGGATCTATCCGGCTTCGGAGGAATTTTTAAAGGGAGTAAGGAAACTGTGCGACGACAACGGCATCCTGCTCATGCTGGATGAGATCCAGTGCGGCATGGGAAGAAGCGGAAAGATGTTCGCATGGCAATGGTACGATGTGGTTCCGGACGTGATGACCGTAGCCAAGGCCCTGGGCAACGGAGTGCCCATCGGAGCGTTCCTCGCAAAAGGGGAAGCGGCAGCGGCCATGGTCCCAGGCGACCACGGAACAACCTACGGAGGCAATCCATTCGTTACCGCAGCGGCTTCCAGAGTCCTGGATATTTTTGAAAAGCGGGATATCCCAGGCCACGCGGCAGAGATCGGGGAGTATCTTAAGGAAAAACTGGAAGAGCTGAAGTCCAGATGCAGCCTGATCGCAGACTGCAGGGGCAAGGGGCTGATCCAGGGCGTCGAGCTGACAGTTCCCGCAGGTCCCGTAGTGACAAAAGCTCTTCTGGAAGAAAAACTGGTGCTGATCACCGCAGGAGAGAAGATCATCCGTTTTGTACCGCCCCTTGTCATTGAAAAAGAAGATGTGGATGAGATGATAAAGAGGCTGGAGAAGGCTTTGATGAATTAAAAGAAAAAGATCCGGTAAAGCGCGTCAGAGATCGCGTTTTCCGGATCTTCGTTTTTCACAGGTTAAAACGTAACAGTTCAGGACTGAACGGTTACCTTAAAACTGCTGCAGGCATGAGAAAACGACGTCCTGGGGCAGTTCAGGAAATGGGATCAGAGGCTTTGGCTCTTGCGGGTGAGGAGCGATGACCTTTTCCATCCAGGCCATATTGTACCACCTGCCAAACTTATATCCGCATTTGTGAAATTCCCCTACCATGCGGTAGCCTAAATGGCCGTGGAACTGGGCGCTGTTGTTGGTCAGATACTCGTCCTCGATCTCCACCGTACCGATACAGGCGTTTAAATTAGTGATATTCTGAGCCTTGGAGATAGCTTCAATAGCAGCGTAAAGCCGTTTCCCAAGTCCAAGCTTCTTTTTATCTTCCCGCAGATATATGGTCGTTTCCGCCGCCCAGTCATAGGCGGCCCGCCCTACGAAAGGACCGGTGTAGACGTAGCCTAAGATCTCCCCGTCCTGCTCCGCAGCAAGATAGGGATATTTCTTTAAAGTGCGTTCTATGCGCCTGCAAAATTCTTCCAGGCTGGGTACCTCATATTCAAAGCTGATCGCGGTTTTTTCTACGTACGGGCGGTAGATCTCCAGCAGCTTAGCGCCGTCTGATACAGCTGCGGCGCGTATGTTTATAACTTTATCCATCATATTCCTGTCCATTCTAAATCAGTTCTTTCGCCGGTTTTCCAACCTTCTCCATGGGGACCGGTTCAGGTCTTACCGGAATTTTTTCAAGGGGGACAGGAACCTGTTCTTCTCCCTTTTTCTCCTCCCGGCGTTCCAGAAGATTATGGATCACGCATTCTCCTGCGCGGTACGCCGCCATAAAAAGAAAGAGCGGGAGAGTGACGCGGCGGAACCACATCTTATTCAGATCTGGAAAAGAACTCTTCTTTTTTGAAAATTTACGTCCCATATCCTCCTCCTGTCTTTACGCTATTGTCCGGAGCTCATAAGAGCCTTCATCACATAAGCGTAGATCTCCTGGTTTTTTGTTTTCCACTGGCTGCACATGGATTCCGCCTGTTCCTTATCCGGAACGGCAAGATTCAGCTCGATCAGGCTTTCTTTTCCTTCCCGTACTTCGCAGTGAACGATGTAATCAGGCCCTGTAGACTTGTAATAATCTGCGATGGTGCTGGCCTCATTGCGGAGACGGAAACGGTTTTCCTTTAAATACTGATCCATGTCCTCTATGATGGCCGGAGAGATCTTTTTACAGAAAAAACCCAGGGTGTCTTCGCCGTCCTTGGTGATCTCGTACCGGGTGCTGTTGTGAAGGGATTCGCCCCGGATCAAGCCGGCTTCCAGCAGTTCGTTCAGCGCCTGCTGGAGAGTGAAATACGTCGTATACTCTTTGTCCAGAAAGAAATTGGTAAGCTGAGCGTTGGTCAGGGGAAAATTTACCTGCCTGAGCATATAAAGGCACATCAGTTTATATAGAGTGATCGGTTCTGATAACATCGTAAACCCTCCTTGCCGCCGTCAGGCGGCAATCCCCCAGGGAACGCCGCAGGCGCTCCCTGGGGGTATGAACTTCGTCGTCCATCCGATGTAAAAACAGCGGCAGAAACGCGCTTATAAACATGCTGACCGCCCGTTTTTACCGCTGTTTTTACGCCGTTTTGGGCTGTTAACGGATATGTTCTTTTACTGCCTGGCTGACCACAGCGGAAACCCTGGGATCAAAAGCCTCAGGCAGGATATTGTCTTCGTTTAAGTCTTCATCGGACACAAGGCCGGCGATCGCGGCTGCGGCTGCCAGTTTCATCTCTTCGGTGATGGCTCTTGCCCGTCCCTCCAGAGCGCCTTTAAAGATGCCAGGGAAAACAACAACGTTATTTACCTGATTCGGAAAATCTGAGCGTCCGGTCCCGACGACTCTTGCGCCGGCTGCCTTTGCCAGATCCGGCATGATCTCAGGAACCGGATTTGCCATGGCAAAAAGGATCGCATCCTGGTTCATGGAAGCTACCATCTCCTGGGAGACGATGCCGGGAGCGGAGACGCCTACAAAGATATCCGCGCCTTTTAAAGCGTCGGCAAGGCTTCCCTTTTTCCCTTCCAGGTTCGTCAGATCCATCATCTTTTCCTGCATCCAGTTGAGGCCTTCCATACCCTTATAAAGGATGCCGGCCTTGTCGCACATGGTGATATGGGGGAATCCGTAAGTCAGGAGAAGCTTTGTGATGGCTACTCCCGCGCTTCCCGCGCCGTTGACCACAATGCGGCAGTCCTCCTTTTTCTTGCCCACAACTTTCAAAGCGTTGATGATGCCTGCCAGGACTACGATAGCAGTGCCGTGCTGGTCGTCGTGGAATACAGGAATGTCCAGAAGTTCCTTCAGCCGTTCCTCGATCTCAAAACAGCGGGGAGCGGAAATGTCTTCCAGATTGATGCCGCCAAAGCCTGGGGCGATATTTGCCACTGTTTTGATGATCTCTTCCGTATCCTGGGTGTCAAGGCATATGGGAACCGCGTTTACCCCGCCGAATTCCTTAAATAATACAGCCTTGCCTTCCATTACAGGCATGGCTGCTTTTGCGCCGATATTGCCAAGGCCCAGTACGGCGCTGCCGTCGGATACAACAGCGATGGTATTGGCCTTCCAGGTATAGGTATAGACTTCTTCCGGATGTTCGGCGATCACCTTGCACGGCTCGGCTACGCCTGGGGTGTAGGCAAGGGCAAGGTCTTCACGGGTAGAAACCTTTGACTTGGAAACAGTTTCCAGTTTTCCCTGCCATTCTTTATGGAGAAGTAATGCTTTTTCAGAGTTTGTCATGATTCAACGTCCTTCTTTTGTCATTTTTCTTTTATCATAGCAAGTTTCCACTTTCAAATCAAGGAGAAATATGATAAAATGGGTGCGATATGGTAACAGTTCAGGACGGCACATCTTCTTGCCCGGCCAGGGCCGGACAAGAAGCATTGGATGCCCATCCGATGTGAAGACAGGGGCAAAACCATGCTTATAAGCAAGCTTAATGCCTGTTTTTGCCCCTGTCTTCCCGCCGTCCTGAACTGTTACGGGATATAGCAGCAGCCCGGACACGGGGATCATCCGGAAAAAGGCCGGGCTGCTGCGCGATAGGACAGTTCAGAAGAGTATAGGAACAGGTGGTACTTATGAGAGAAAGGATCAACCGGCTTGCCAAGGGTATCCTGGACATGGAGGCGCCGGAGTGCAGCCTCAGGCCGGATGTGATAGAGAGGACCGTTGCCGCAGGCGGTATGGTAAAAGACGAATTCCTTGTCCAGAGTGACAATCATTTGAATATAAAAGGTCTGGTGTATTCCTCCAGCGAGAGAGTCACCGTACTGAACCAATCATTCGGGGGGCTTCGCAACCGCATCGCCTATGAGGTGGACACCAGATATCTGGGAAACGGCGACAGGATTGAGGGAGCTTTTTATCTTGTTACCAACAGCGGCGAGAAAGAGATCCCGTACACCTTTACTGCGGAGACGGGAATATCCTCCCAGATCCTGGAGCAGTTAAAGACCGCCGAAGATTTCGCACGGGTTGCGAAGGAAGATAAGAACCTGGCCATGCGCCTGTTTGAATACCAGGATTTTGTAAGCGCCCCCTTTATGCAGGACATCCGCGTCCGCGCGGTCTACGACGGGCTTAAGGGCCATGGAGACAGGATGAACCTGGTAGAAGAATTTATGACGGCTCTGGATATGAAGAAACCGGTAGAGATCGAGATACGGGACGGAAACAGGACCTACGCGCGATGCGAAAATACAGTGGAGGATTCCATTGTGATCCGCAGGCGGGGCTGGGGTTATGTACATATATCGATCGATACGGACGGAGACTTTATCGATCTCCCTGTGTCTACGCTGACAGACGAGGACTTTGAGAATGGAGCCTGCACCCTGAAGTACCGGATCCTGCCGGAACGCCTTCACAGGGGAAAGAACCTGGGAGCGATCACCATCGCTACAGTCCGGATGACAAAACGGATCACTATATCAGCGGAGCGGAAAGAAGAACAGACGTCTCAGGATAAGGAACGGGCGGTCCACACCAGGGAGTTCCAGAATTATCTGGCTTACCGGCTGGACTATGAGAGCGGGACCTACGACGAGGACGCGCTGAAGGATCAGATGATGGAAGAGCTGGACAAGCTGAAAGCCCAGTACGGCGACAACGAGCTGATCGCCCTTCTGACGGCGGAGGCCTGGCTGATGAAGAACCGGCCGGATAAGGCGGAGCAGATCCTTAATATGTGTAAGGACAGGGTAAGCGCGTTCCGCCAGAGCGCGCCGCTGCTGTATTGCTTTTTCCAGTATCTGACGGCTCTGATCCAGAAAAAACCAGGGCAGAAGGAAGCGCTGGTCCGCCTGATCCATCAGTACACCGATGAATCAGACGATCACTGCTATCTGTTCCTCCTGCTTTTGCGGGTAGATGCCCAGATCTATGATAATCCGGGATTGATCCTGGAAAAGATGAGAAGGATGTACGCAAGGGGCTGCAGCAGCCCGTTCATGTATATAGAAGCCTGCAGGCTGCTGAACGAAGAACCGGGATTTTTACGTTCCATGGATGAATTTATCCTTCACTCCCTGTATTTCGGAGCGAAGAAAGACCTGATCGGAGAAGAACTGGCGATGAAAGCCGCTGCCATCGCTTCCGGCGCCAAATATTATCATCGTCTGTTTTACCGTTTGCTTACAGACCTTTATGAAACATACGGGGACAGGGAGATATTATCCGCTGTCTGCTGTATGCTGATCAAAGGGGATATGCGCTCCATAGAGGCTTTTGGATGGTATGAAAAAGGGCTTTCCGAGGGCGTCAGCCTGACAAGGCTCTATGAATATTATCTGTATTCCCTGCCGGAGGATTACGGGAAGCCCCTTCCCAAGGAAGTGCTCCTGTATTTTTCCTATGCAAAGGAGCTGGACAGCCATACGAAGAGCGTCCTTTACAGCAATATCCTCCTTTACTTAAAAGCGGATTCCCCCCTGTACAAGGAATACGAGAGGGAGATCGAGCAGTTTACCATGGAGCAGCTGTTTGAGTCGAGGATCAACGACCGGCTGGCAGTGCTCTATAAACATATGATATACCGGGATATGATCGACGGTCCGGTGGCAAAGGTGCTGCCGGCTATCCTGCGCTCCTATAAGATCGAGTGCCGCAATCCCAATATGAAGTACGTGATCGTGCGCCAGGAAGAACTGGACCGGGAAGAAGCCTATCTTCTGAAAAACGGCGTCGCCTTTGTGCCGCTGTTTTCCAGCCACCATGTGCTGATCTTCCAGGACAGCTTCGGCAGCCGTTACTGCAATATACGTTATCTGAAGACCAGGGTGATGGAGGAGCCGGAGCTGGAGAAGCGGTGCTTCCAGATCTATCCCGACCATTCCATGCTGGAGCTGGAAGAATGCCGCAGGATCGTGGATCGCGGACCGGAGACAGAGGAAGAGGTGAAGAAGCTGAAAGAAGTTCTGGAGACTGCGGCTCCCGGCCCTCTTTACCGAAAGAAGATCTTCCAGGCCATGATACGGTTCTGCAGGCAGCAGGCGGAGAAAAAAGAAGATTCCGACATTTCCGTCCTGTTAAAGATGCCAAAGAGCGGCCTGGACAGCCAGGAGCGGAAGGACATCTGCGAGACGCTCATCCTCAGGGGATATATGCAGGAAGCTTACGACATGATCGCGGCCTATAAGCTGGAGGGGATCCAGGCGGACCTTCTCTTTGCGCTGTGCGGGAAACTGGTGCTGCAGAAAATGTTCGATCAGGACGAGCTGCTTCTTTCCCTTTCCTTCCAGGTCTTTGACCAGGGAAAGGCCGACAGCATCCTTTTGGATTATCTGTGCGAGCATTACAACGGGACTACGGAAAATATGTACGATATCCTGGAGGCCGGCGTAAAGGCCAGGGTCGAGACTTACGACATGGAAGAGCGGCTTCTGGCGCAGATGATGTTTTCCGGAAAGACCGGGCACATGGATGATGTTTTCCGGCTTTATACGAGAAAAAAGAGGGTGAGCGAAAGCCTGGTAAAGGCATTCTTCACCATGAAGAGCATGGAGTATTTCCTCCTGGACAAAGAAACAGATCCGGACGTGATGGCGTATCTGGAAAACGCGGTGGAATCGAATCTGGACAGCCGCAGGATCCCGGCCATCTATATGCTTGCCCTTACCCGGTATTATTCCGGATTGAAGACCCTGACGGAAAAAGAGAAAAAACTCTGTTCTGCCCTGATGGAGATCCTCCTGGAAAACGGCATGGTATTTCGCTATATGCAGCGTCTGGCCAAGCATATCCCGGTACCGGAAGATATCACCTCGAAGGTGATCATCGAATATAAAGGAAAACGCAGCTCCAGGCCGGAACTTTTTATCCGCCTGCTTCCGGAAGAGGAAGAATTCCACATGGAAGATATGAGACGGGTCTACCAGGGCATCTTTATCCGCCAGATGGTGCTGTTTGACGGAGAAGTGCTGGAGTACCGGATCTACGACGAAGAGGATGGAAAAAGGGTCTGCGTGAAGATGGGAAAGATCGACAGAGCGGCCCTGGGAGAAGACGACAGCCGTTTCAGCAGCCTGAACGAGATGGGCAGATGCCTGGCGGAAAACGACAGGGACGGGCTGAAAGAAAAAATGAAAGAATATTTGATAAAGACCGGGGCGTTAGAAGAACTGTTCCAGACAGTGTGACGCGCCCCAAAGGAGATTTGCAATGGATGATGGACTGGTGCTGGGCCTGGATCTGTGCGACACACATACCAGGATCACCTGCATGGAAGAAGACGACGGAAAGACATGGGCGGTTCCTACCGTCATATGCAAGAAAAAGAACGAAGACCAGTGGTTTATCGGAGAAGACGCTTATGCCCACGTCCTTACCGGGACCGGAACGCTGGTGGATAAGATCCTCAGCCAGGTATTAAAGGACGGAACGGCTACCATCGACGGGATCCGTTTTGAGGCAAAGGAGCTTTTAAAACGCTTTCTGGGAGAAGTTTTAAATCTTCCGGCAAAAGAGCGGAACACCAACAGGATAAAGGAACTGACGGTGGCAGTCAGGGATTTCAATATAAAGCTTAAGGAAGCCATTGAAGACTGCGCGGCTTCTCTTGGCATGGAACGGGAGCACGTTCATGTGATCAGCCATACGGAGAGCTTTGTTTATTATACTTTAAGCCAGAAGAGGGACGTATGGTCCAATTTGGTAGGAATGTTCGATCTGGAGGAGGAAAGCCTGCGCTATTATGAGCTGAAAGTCCAGCGGGGCATGAGAAAAAACACTGTAACAGCGGAATATGAGAAGATGGAAGAGGGCTTTAACCTGGATATCCTTGAAAATGAATCCGGAGCGAAGCTGGCGGACAAGATCCTGTCGTCCTTTGGCGAGCGGATGATGGGAAAGAAGCTGTATTCCGCCCTCATCCTCTGCGGGCACGGCTTTAAGAGCCAGGACTGGGCGCCTGAATTTATGCAGCTGGCCTGCAGCAAAAGGCGTGTCTTCCTGGAAGAAGATCTGTTCGCAAAAGGCGCGGCCTACAAGGCTGCGGATTATCAGAGCGGGGGAACAAAATTCCCCTATATCTGTCTCTGCGAGGGACGGCTGAAGTATACAGTATCTGTAAACGTCCTGTTAAAGGAGCGGGAGAGCCAGCTGGTGTTAGCCGCAGCCGGAGAAAACTGGTATGAGGCCAGGTCCACCGTAGAGCTTCTGACGGACGACCAGGATTACGTGGAGTTTCAGATCACTTCCGTGGATCAGAAAAAGAAAAAGACAGTAAAGATACAGCTGGAGGGATTTCCGGTCCGGCCGGACCGCACCACCAGGATCCAAGTGAGCGTAGGCTTTCTGGACGAGCACACCATGTCCGTAGGGATCGAAGACAGAGGGTTCGGAGATATATTCCCGGCGACGGACGCCAGCGTAAGACAAGAGGTTATGATATGAGTTTGATGTTCTGCAGACAGGAAAAAGCGGCCCATCCCTATTACGTGGATGTTTTGGGGCTGAATATTTATACGTCCCAGGAGCTTTGCTATGTGATCTACCACCATCCGCTGCTGGTGCTGGATGATTTTGTAGACGACCATCTGATCGATTTTATCCGGGATGAATTAAATATGGCATATCTGGCTGGCCGTCTGGAAAAATGGAGAAAGGGCGGAGACAATCCGGACGAGCTTCTGGTGATCATTTTGCAGGAATGCTTTTATTACAGGCCTTCCGAGGTAAACGACTACCGGCAGCACCTGATCAACCTGCGGAAAAAACATAAGGCGGAATACTGCAAGGAGAAGGCGGACTATCTGTTCAGCCTGAAGCAGTACGGCAGAGCGGTCCCGGCCTACGAAAAATGTCTGGAGTTTACCAGGGATTCTGTGGTGGACGACGAGTTTTTGGGAAAAGTGTGGTCTAATATGGGTTCCGCTTACGCCAGGATGTTCCAGTGGGAAAAGGCGGCGGCAGCTTTTGAAAAATCCTATGGGTATCTGAAGGATACGGAGATCGTGAAAAAATTATATTATATGACGGTTTTCTGCCCCAGACTTTCCATGAAAGATAAATATAAAAAGAACATGACGGAAGAATTGAAGGGCCAGTGGGATCGGGAGATGGAAGAAGCCAGGCAGAAAGCTATGCTTTCAGAAGATGTGCGGAACCTGGAAAAGATCTTTGAAAAGGATCCGTTAAAGCGCAGCAGCCAGGCCGCGTCCATGATCCATCAGTGGAAGCAGGAATACAGGAACATGATCTAGGGCGCCGGCCGCAGGGCGGGCGCGGGATACAGGAAAAGAAAATTGGCTCTTAGGCTATAAACAGGAGAGGAAAATATGATATACAGGCAGCTGGGAAATACAGGCCTTATGGTCAGCGAGATCGCCATGGGCTGCGAAGGCATGGTGGATCAGCCTTATGAGGTGATCAAAGAATATGTAGATGTGATGGAAGAGGGCGGCGTCAACTGCATCGACCTCTATTCCCCTGATCCGGCTCTTCGTTCCGGGTTGGGACAGGCATTAAAAGGGCGGCGGGATAAGTTTATCCTTCAGGCCCATTTTTGTACGGTCTGGAAAGACGGCCAGTATAAGAGGACAAGGAAGATCGAAGAGGTAAAAGAAGGATTTGAGGATCAGCTGAAGCGTCTGGATACAGACTATGTGGAGATCGGTATGATCCACTATGTGGATTCCTTATCCGACTGGGAAGCCATTAAAGACGGGGAGATCATGAAGTACGCTCTGGAGCAGAAAGAAGCGGGCCGGGTGAAATTCCTGGGCCTTTCCAGCCATAACCCGGAAGCGGCTTTAGCCGCAGTAGAAAGCGGTCTGATCGACGTTCTGATGTTCAGCGTCAATCCCTGCTACGACCTGCAGCCGGGCAATGAAAACCTGGAACTTTTATGGGCTGAGGAAAGCTACGCGAAGCCATTGTTGAACATGGATCCAAAGCGTCAGGAGCTTTACGAGGTCTGTCAGAGAAATGGGATCGGCATCACGGTGATGAAAGCCTTTGGAGGCGGAGATCTTCTGAATGAGGAGCTTTCCCCGGCAGGAAAGGCCCTGACGCTCTACCACTGCATCCATTACGCTTTAGACCGTCCGGGCGTGGCCTGCGTCATGTCAGGCGCCAGGACCATGGAAGAACTGAAAAAGAGCATTGCCTATGAAGAGGCGTCAAAGAAGGAAAAGGATTATGCGGCGGCGCTGGCTTCTTTCCCGAAGATCAGCTGGAAGGGCCACTGTATGTACTGCGGCCACTGCGCGCCGTGCCCAAGGCTCATCGACATCCCTTCCGTGATGAAGTTTTTGAACCTTTCCATCGCCCAGGGAGAAGTGCCGGAGACGGTAAGAGAGCATTACGGGCTGCTGGAGCGAAAAGGCAGCGACTGCATCCGCTGCGGCGCCTGCGAGAGAAGATGCCCCTTCGAGGTGCCGGTGATGGAGAGCATGAAAAAGGCGGCGGAAGTTTTCGGAAAGTAATCTTGACAAATGCATGAAAAATCCGTATCATATACCAATAGATAAACAAAACCAAAGGCTGTGAAAAAGAGGAGTAAGTCCGCGGCGCTGACAGAGAAAGATGCCCATCGGCTGGAAGGCATCTGCGGAAAGCACGGACGGAAGGTAGCTTTGGAGCCGGGAAGCTGAAAGAAAAAGTAAGCGTTCACGATTCGTCCCCGTTACAGGACACATAAGATCGTCTCTATAGAGAGATAGAATAAAGGTGGTACCGCGGAGCTTCGCCCTTTGTCTGTATATGCAGGCAGAGGGCTTTTTTCATATATGGCGATGCTGCTGTAAGCGGCATGTCCGTTCATAGCGCTCTGCAGAAGAAACGCCTGAGAAAGGGGCATAGAAGAAATATGGCGGAAACAGGAAAAAAGAAGACTCCCTCTGCAAACCGCTGCGAGACCTGCAGCAATTATGTGTTTGACGAAGATTACGAGTATTATGTCTGCGAGGCCAGCCTGGATGAGGACGAGATGGCCAGATTCCTTTCCGGGAGCCGGTTTGAGTGCCCCTATTACCAGCTGGACGACGAATACCGCATTGTAAGAAAACAGATATAAAAGGAGAAATCAAGATGAAAGAGTTGGAGAAGACCTACAATCCGGCCGAGATCGAAGGCCGCCTTTACGAGAAATGGCTTCAGAAGAAGTATTTCCACGCAGAAGTAAACAGGGATAAAAAGCCCTTTACCATCGTGATGCCGCCGCCAAACGTTACCGGCCAGCTTCACATGGGCCACGCTCTGGATAATACCCTCCAGGATATCCTGATCCGTTTTAAGAGGATGGAAGGATACGAGGCGCTGTGGCAGCCAGGCACAGACCATGCGGCTATCGCCACAGAAGTAAAGGTTATCAACAAGCTGAAAGAAGAAGGCATTGACAAACACGACCTGGGCAGGGAAGGTTTCTTAAAGAAGGCCTGGGAGTGGAAAGAAGAGTACGAGGACAGGATCGTAAGCCAGCTCCACAAGATCGGATCCTCCGCAGACTGGGACAGACAGCGTTTTACCATGGACGAGGGCTGCTCCAAAGCGGTTCAGGAAGTATTTATCAAGCTTTACGAGAAGGGCTATATCTATAAAGGATCCCGCATCATCAACTGGTGTCCTGTCTGCCAGACCTCTATTTCCGACGCGGAGGTTATCCACGAAGAGCAGGACGGATTTTTCTGGCACATCAATTATCCCATCGTCGGGGAAGAGGGAAGATTTGTAGAGATCGCCACCACAAGGCCGGAGACGCTTTTAGGCGATACGGCGGTTGCAGTTAATCCGGATGACGAAAGGTACAAAGATCTGATCGGCAAGATGCTGAAGCTGCCGCTGACAGACCGCGAGATCCCGGTGATCGCCGACGAGTATGTAGACAAGGAATTTGGGACCGGCTGCGTAAAGATCACGCCGGCTCATGACCCTAACGACTTTGAGGTGGGCCGCCGCCACAACCTGGAGGAGATCTGCATCTTAAACGACGACGCTACCATCTGCGCTCCGGGAAAATATTTCGGCATGGACCGCTATGAAGCGAGAAAGGCCATGGTAGAGGATCTGAAGGAACAGGGCCTTCTGGTAAAGGTTGTTCCTCATTCTCACAACGTAGGTACTCACGACCGCTGCGGCACCACCGTAGAGCCTATGGTAAAGCCTCAGTGGTTTGTAAAGATGGAAGAAATGGCAAAGCCTGCCGTAGAGGCATTAAAGAGCGGAGAATTGAAATTCGTTCCGGAAAGCTTTGGAAAGACTTATCTTCACTGGCTGGACGGCATCCGCGACTGGTGTATTTCCAGGCAGCTGTGGTGGGGCCACAGGATCCCTGCTTACTACTGCCAGGACTGCGGCGAGATGGTAGTCGCCAGAGAAAATCCAGGCAAATGCCCGAAGTGCGGCTGCACCCATATGGTACAGGATGAGGATACCCTGGATACCTGGTTCTCCTCCGCACTGTGGCCGTTCTCCACGCTGGGATGGCCGGACAAGACGCCGGAGCTGGAGTATTTCTATCCTACAGACGTGCTGGTGACTGGATACGATATTATTTTCTTCTGGGTCATCCGTATGGTATTCTCCGGCATCGAGCAGACAGGCAAAGTTCCGTTCCACACCGTCCTGATCCACGGACTTGTAAGAGATTCCCAGGGAAGAAAGATGAGCAAATCCCTTGGAAACGGCATCGATCCCCTGGAAGTGATCGACAAATACGGCGCGGACGCTCTCCGTATGACTCTTGTTACAGGAAACGCTCCTGGAAACGATATGCGTTTCTACTGGGAGAGGGTAGAAGCCAGCCGTAATTTCGCCAATAAGGTATGGAACGCCTCCCGCTTTATCATGATGAACATGGAAAAGGCGGATACGGACAAGGTTTCCCTGGACGATCTGACCATGGCGGACAAATGGATCCTTTCCAAGGCCAATACCCTGGCGAAGGACGTTACGGACAACATGGACAAGTTTGAGCTGGGCATCGCCCTGCAGAAGGTCTATGATTTCATCTGGGAAGAGTTCTGCGACTGGTACATCGAGATGGTAAAGCCAAGGCTGTGGGATGATAACGACAGCACAAAGGCGGCGGCCATCTGGACCCTGAAAAACGTCCTGATCCAGTCTCTGAAACTTCTGCATCCGTACATGCCGTTTATCACAGAAGAGATCTTCTGCAACCTTCAGGACGAGGAAGAGTCCATTATGATCTCCAAATGGCCGGTTTACCTGGATGAATGGAATTTTGCAGAAGAAGAGAAGGCAGTAGAGACGATCAAGGAAGCGGTACGGGCGATCCGCAACGTGCGCACTTCCATGAACGTTCCGCCAAGCAGAAAGGCAAAGGTTTACGTAGTTTCCGACAGCGAAGAAGTGAGGGGCATCTTTGAACACAGCCGCGTATTCTTCGCCATGCTGGGATACGCCAGCGAGGTTGCGATCCAGAAGGACAAGGAGGGGATC
Source organism: Candidatus Lachnoclostridium stercoravium (assembly GCA_019118365.1). Classification (GTDB taxonomy): domain Bacteria; phylum Bacillota; class Clostridia; order Lachnospirales; family Lachnospiraceae; genus Lachnoclostridium_A; species Lachnoclostridium_A stercoravium. Next base: position 18,579 of record DWZA01000012.1, read on the forward strand.
GCAGATGACGCGGTTTCCGTAGTGACCTCCCAGGCAAATATCTACATTCCTTTCGCAGAGCTGGTTGATATTGAAAAAGAGATCCAGAGGCTGAAGGGAGAAGAGAAGAAGCTCCAGGGAGAGCTTGCCCGCGTAAACGGCATGCTGAACAACGAGAAATTCATGAGCAAGGCTCCGGAAGCCAAGGTGGCGGAAGAGAGGGCCAAGCTGGAAAAATACACAGCCATGATGGAGCAGGTACAGGAAAGACTTGCCCAGCTGGAGAAATGATCCCATAGACATTAAAAACTGAAAAACAAAATGCCATCCACGGACTATGCAGAGGAAAGCAGGGCGCGGGTGGCATTTTTCAATTTCTTGTGATAAAATTATAGGCAGATATAAACGAGGACTATTGATTTACAAGCGCTAATTGAGAGGGGGCTGTTTATGAATACAGAGGAGTTGTTCCATGGCGAGTCAAAAAATATAGAATATAAGTCTGCTTTACCAGAGCAATCTGAAAAATATGTTAAAAGTATTATTGCTTTTGCTAATACACAGGGCGGAAAACTTCTGATTGGCGTTGACGATAAAACCCATAAAGTAGTGGGTGTAGATGCAGAATCCCTTTTTCAGACGATGGATCGAATTGCGAATGCTATTTCGGATTCCTGTTATCCACAGATTGTTCCAGACATCTGTCCCCAAACGGTGGATGGGAAAACGGTTATCGTGATTACTGTGGTGCCTGGGGTAAACAGACCTTACTATCTAAAGTCTAAAGGTAAAGATAAAGGAACGTACATTCGGGTTTCTGGAACATCCAGACCTGCATGCCTGGAAAAAATAAAAGAGTTAGAAATGGAAGGAGCGAGAATTTCCTGGGATGAATTAACATGTATCGATTATCCAGTGGAAGAGAAGGCTATAGAACAGCTTTGTAAGGATATTGCAACTTATCGGGAAAGGGCGGGGTTACCAAAGCGAGAAATTACAGAGGTACAGCTTTTGAATTTGGAAGCTGCTGAAAAATATTGACGGCCATCGATTTGCATCGAACGCTTTTGCACTGCTGACTTCAGAACATTTTCCCTTTTCTAAAACGCAGTGCGCAGTCTTTAAAGGTATAGAACGAGCAGTTTTTCTGGATAAACGCGAATATACAGGACCGATCTACCAACAGATTGAAGCAGCAGTTTCTTTTGTATTGCGAAATATCCGGCTTGGCGCTGTAGTGGAAGGATTGCTGCGTCATGAATCTTATGAACTGCCGGTTATGGCAATCCGCGAAATGATTATAAATGCTCATTGCCACCGGGTACTTACCGATGAATCCTGTATACAGGTGGCTATTTATGAAGACCGTTTAGAAGTTACTTCTCCTGGTGGCTTATATAATGGTCTGACTTATGAGGAAATGATGAATGGTCATACAAAACTGCGTAACAGAGCAATTGCTAATATACTTAATCAGATGGGATTTGTGGAATCCTGGGGAACCGGAATCAAAAAGATAAAGGATGCTGCGGCTGCATATGCACTGCCTGAACCGGAGTTTCAAGTATATGATGGCATGGTTCGAATCAATCTATATCGCAGACCAATTTCTCTGGAAATACAACAGAAGTTTGAAGAAGTTCGGAGAAAGTTCGGAGATTGATACAAAGGAAATGATATTAAATCAGATGCGTCTCCTTCCAAGTATTTCCGCAAAAGATATTGCTCAGAGTCTGGGCATTACTTCACGGGCAGTAGAAAAGAATATAAAGATCCTTCGGGAAGAGGGACGGCTGATACGGCAGGGATCTGCAAGGGCAGGACATTGGAAAGTTATAGATAAGTGAAGTTTAGCTTCCCGGCAGCAACGCCGGAAGTCCACATAAGAAGGAGAGCGACAATCTGGATAAGAGCGGCCATGTTTTCGGCTCCGGCCGCCACATGGCCGCTAACGGCTATTTCAACTTTTTAAGGGCAGTGGGCTGACAGAAATGGAACAGAAAAATATCCGTCAATCCTTCAGGTCGGCGATCTCCCCCATATCCGGCAGCCATACGGAAGAGGCGTCGATAAAGCTGCTCTGATCTTCCGCCTGTCCCCGGATCGTAGAAGGGATGGTTCCGTCCAGCTGGCCGCGGACGCTTTTTGCCCGAAGAAGGCAGAAATCCGTGATCGTATCGGCAGCCAGATGGAAATCTTCATAGGAACAGAACGCCGTAGGGTCTTTTTTTACATAAGGCGCGATCATTTCTCTGGTCCGCGCCGTAAAGTCCTCGAAATATCCGCTTTCAAAATATCCGGCGATCAGCTGGTGGAAATAAGCGTGGTATCTGGCGTAATACTCGTCATGTTTCATAAGGTTATGGTATAAAGGTCGTTTTACCATGATCTCGCCGCTGGCCGGGGTATTGATAGGATAATTCACATAAAGCTCAGAGTCGTTGATGGGATCCGGCATGCCCAGAGAGTAGGTGGCAAAGGCCAGATTGTAATCCCAGGGAAGGATGCTCAAAACGCCGTCTTCCTCGTAAAGAAAATAATTATGTCCGGTCTTGCCAAGATAGCTGTCCATATTTACTACAAATACCTGGACGGTAAAGTACCGGAGGACTTCGTCTACATTGACGGCGGTTTCCAGATCCTTACCTTCTGACAGTATCTTTAAAGAGCGGATCAGCCGGCTTTTATCCGCGTCGGTGATATCAAATTTGGCGTTGCGGAAAATATTGTCGTAGCTGGAAAACCCGTCGTCCGTATAGCGCAGGTGGACGTCGGCGTTTTCATCGTTCAGCCGCCGGTAATCCGGCTTATAGAGCTGGCCGTGATCCCTTCCGAAATTACGCCTGGCAAATGCTTCTTCCGGCTCTTCTATAGCAAGGAACAGTCCCCAGTCCCTGCCGTTGACCCGCACCCAGGAATAGCTGCATAAAGGCGACGGAACGTTCATGTAGTCCATCATATCGTAGGCGATCCATGATTTCATATAGCTGTTGTCCTGGAACGAGGAGTCCAGGGAGAACTTGTCCAGCCCATAGTAGCTGCTGGGTTCATAGTGGTCAAATTCCACCTTCAGGCTGTAGCGGTCAAGGCCGTACCGTTTTGTCAGACGGAGGGAATTATTTCCCTTTGCCCTCAGACCGACATTGGAAAAGGCCTCGCCGTCAATGATAATGGTGCAGGGAATGTATTTTTCCTCATCGGCAGAAGCCAGAAAAGAATCCCAGTCGTCGACGATAAGGTCGACCTGGTGGACTATGGAACTATCGAAAAGCCTTGATTCATAACCAGGCACAGAAGATGCAGGCGTAATCCCCAGAGCCTCGCCGTTGATAAAAAGAAGCGCAACGATGACAGCAAGCATCATGACTGCTGCGCAGATCCGATCGATATATTTGTGTTTCAGCATAGATTTAACTCATATAGTCGCCGTTGTAGGATACCATCACCGTATGGCTGACGCCGTTCATATTGGCGAGCTGATTGATAAAATCAGTATCTGGATCTTTCAGGCGGATCTCATAGTTCAGTTCAATACATCCAGCAGATACGCTTTTACTTTTTAACGACAGCTTCCGTACCTGTCCGGACAGAAACGCATGGGCCTGTCGTTCCGTTTCCTGATCTCTGCAGTGGAGTACTAGGATATAAGGGCTTTCAAAGCCTTTGTGCCCGGAAAAAATGATCAGGATCACTCCGATAAAAAGGCTCCCGAAAACAGCCAGAGGAATAAAGCCGGCAGCCAGGACGATCCCGGCTGCAATGGACCAGAATAAGAAGACAATATCGGAAGGATCCTTGATCGCTGCCCGGAAACGTACGATAGACAGGGCTCCGACCATACCAAGGGACAGAACCACATTGGAGGTTACGGCCAGGATCAGCAGAGCGGTGATCATGCACAGGGCGACTAAGGTGATGCCGAAGCTGGCGGAATACAGGATACCGGCATAGCATTTTTTATAAATGAAAAAGATAAACAGGCCGATCGCAAAAGACAGGGCTAAAGCCAGCGCCATATCAAAAGCGGAAATAGAAACGGCATTTTCCAGAAAACTTGATTTAAAAACATCCTGAAAGTCAAATGGCATTTGTATCCTCCTAGTCATATCTTCGGCAGACCGCGTATTTGGAATACGCGCCGGCCCGCCGGTCCGGAACCTGGACCGCCATGCGGACGATATCCGGCAAAAAGGCGTCGTATTTTATTTCCAGAACATCCGTCCCGTCGGAAACAGGCACAGAACAAAGCCTGGGATTCAGAAAGTCAACGCTTCCAAGGCCGGAACGCAGGCCGCGGTCAATAGTGACGCGCACATTCCCCGGTTCGTAAAGAAAGGCTTCCCGGTCATAGGTAACGATAGTCCTGGGGGAGAGAAGCTGGCTTCGCATTTTGCTGTAGAGCTCTAAAAACAGCGGATGGCCGTCTTCCATCAGAAAATCGATCCTTCCGGACAGAAGAAGACGCGCCTGTTTTTCTGTGATCCGCGCGCTGTGTTTTCCGCATAGCCCGTTGATCTTAAACTTTTTTTCCAGCCGGATAAAGGAAGTATCGGAACCATAATACCGCAGCCGGAACTTTTCCCTGAGGTTTACGCCGTCGATTTTCTGCCGGAGCGCCTTATCGGAAGGAGTGTCAAAATAGAGGCTGCTCACACGGTAGATCCCGTGTGAGTCAGCGTATTTGTCGTGCTTGAAGAGCTTTTGGAGGCGGAAAGCCAGGATCAGCCCGTCCTGCGGGGAGATCACATGCTTTATCTCGTGCCGCAGCTTTAAAGGGGGCTTTTCTTTAATCGTCGTCGCCGTAGTCTGTGTCGTCGTCGCCGTAGTCTGTGTCGTCGTCGCCGTAATCGGTGTCGTCGTCGCCATAGTCTGTGTCGTCATAATCATCACCATAATCTGTGTAAATATAGTCGGTAACGCCGTCGTTATTTGGGCCGTAATCGGTATCGTCATAGTCGGTAACGCCGTCGTTGTTTGGGCCGTAATCGGTGTCGTCATAGTCGGTGACGCCGTCATTGTTTGGGCCGTAATCGGTATCGTCATAACCGTAATCGGTGACGTCGTAATGGCGTTCGCCCTGCAGATCAACAGGACCGTGCCAGTTGTGGCTGCTGACACAGCTGCGGACATCGGCGACTACTTCATCCAGAAATGTGTCGCTGGGAAGAGCGGATCCAGCTTCGATCTCAATAACGATCTGCCGTTTGCTGCCGTCAATATCTTCCACAAAGTATCCGGCTTCTCCGATCGCAGTGACAAGCTCTGTGACTACTTCCCGCGTCTTCTTTCCTTCATAGCCTGTGTAGCTCTTTAAAAGAGAAACGCCATCGTCGTTGCGTCCTTCTACTTTGGTCACATAGCCGTCTTTATCATAGGAAATCGCGATTTCCGGATTCACGCTCAGATACAGGATGCCTGCGGAGACTGGTTCGTCGTAAGATGATTCCAGCTGTTTGGAAGGGATTTCTACGGAAGCGGATAAAACAGCAGGCTCGGATGGCCTGACAGCGTTTACCGCTGATCCAATAAGTTTGCTGCAGCCGGTCAGGCCGCTTAAGCTGACTGCCAAGGATAAGGTAAGGGCTAAAATAGATTTCATCTTCATCATAATTATTCTCTCCTTTACTTAATTGGTTTGCTTTTATCTTTATGTCATAGATTACGGAAGCTATCTGCCAAAACCGGGGTCAGGGAGAAAAATTTGTAAAAATTTAGTCGTCGCCGTAGTCCGTGTCGTCATCGCTATCACCGTAATCGGTATCATCACCGTTATGGCCGTCGCTGCCGTAGTCGGTATCGTCGTCGCCGTAATCCGTATCGTCCATCCGTTCGGAGATCCCTGGAGCCGGCGGGCTGGACGGAGCGGTGGGCTGTATCGGCAGGGCAGCAGGCTGTGTCGGCGGAGAAGTGGGCTGTACCGGCGGGACGGCAGGTTCTGTCGGTGGAGCGGTGGATTCTGTGGACGGGACGTAAGGCTGGGAAGCCTGAGGATCTGCGCCCCGGTCGTCATAGTCCGTCTGCCCGTCGTCGTCATCTTCATCGTCTGGAAAGGCCGGTTTCTCAGGGATGTCCTCGCTTTCATGAGCAGAGATCTCACCGTAGTCGTTTTCATCGTAATGATCTTCCAAAGGAGCAGTTTCTAAGGGAATGACTACCTGGATACTCTGAGTATCCGTCACCTCGATCGTAACCGATATCTTATCTTCCAGATACGTGTGCAGCCGGGAAGCCAGCTGATCGCTGTGACTGGCGATCCACTGTTCATCGTCCGTATCAAGTCTTAAGGCAATATGTCCGCCGTCATGGAGATAATCCTGGGCGATCGCCAGATCAGCCAGATCGCTGCAGACCTGATCCAGTTCCTTTCGCTTAAAGCGGTAGCCTTCGATCAGCTGCTCTCCGTCGTCGTTGGTTCCTTCAAGGCCGATGACAACATCTTTTTTGTTTACATCGATACGCACTTCCGGATTAATAGCCATATAAACGGAAGCATGAGGAACGCGCATAGTCTGGAACAGAGAAGTCATTCCGATCACCAGACATGCGGCTGCGGCTATAGGATAGATCCATTTAGGAATTATATTTTTATGGGATGTGGATCTGGAAATCTGCATTTCGATCACATCTGTTACGATCTGGCCGGGTTGATAATGCATGTTGGCTACTTTCAGAAAACGCCCGTTCTCATCCAGCACAACTGCGTAGCTGAGATGGCATTCCATCACCATATATCTCATATAGCACACCCGCCTTTCTTTTTCAGAACATGCCTCAAATGGCCTCGTATGATCTCATATCCGTTTGTTTGGATCAAAAGCATGACTAATATGTATTTCCTGTGCCGTTCCAGCGTTTTGCGTTCCACCCCGGAACGGCGTACAAGCTGCGACATAGGAAGTTTTTTTGTCTGGAGCAGTTCGTGAAGCAGCTGCGAGTCCTCCGCTGCGCAGCGAATGGCAGAAGCGCAGGCTTCCAGCGTGCGCTCCTGCCGGGGCGAATGATCCGCAACGTCGGAAAAGCTGACTCCAAACTGCGCCAGGACGGCAGATAACTCTTCGATTTCCTGACGTGTCGCTTCCAGAGAAGCAGATTCCTCATAATAATCCTGGCCGTCGGCGATCTCTTCTATGATCGGGCGGTCATCTTCTGTGTTTTCCGCGTATAAGGACAGGTGCCCTCTGTGGCGTGCCTCTTTTCTCTGATGATCAATGAGCCTGCTGCGGATCAATAAAGATGCATAAGAGAAAAAAGCTCCTTTGCTCCGCTCATATCCTAAGATCGCCTCGTGAAAGGCGATCATTGCAATGCTGAATTCATCATCCTGTTCCGTGCAGGGTCGGGACGTATATTTCGCAGCTTCGGAACGTATGAAAGGAATATGATCCCGGATGAGATCGTCCGCCTTTTGCAGATCCGTTTTCGCAAGATAAACAGCTTTAACGATCGGATGCTCGTTTTGCATGTATTCCACTCCTTTTCATATATAGAATACGGATATTATTTTTTAAAAGTGGGGTAGTAAGCGAGATATTTGATGTGAAAAGAATTGAGCAGCAGATATATCTCTATGAGATACTATAAGAAAAATGTAAAATCCAGTAGATAAATCCTGTAAAATATAGGTAAAGAATACAAAATGCCATCCCGGCGCCGCCTCTGAATCCTCAATGGCGCGAGATGGCATCTTCCATCTTAAACCCTGACTCCGCAGAATTCATTCAGATCATCATAAAGGATCTTTGTCGCTCTGTCCAGATCATGCTCCTCCAGGGCCTGGATCAGATTGATGTGGTGATGAGTATCCACGTAATACTGCATGCTGGGAATAGAAATATCCCATTTGTCATGATAGTACTGGGCGTAGGCCCTGCGCAGGATAGACATCGCCTTTTTTAATTCCTGATAAGCATAATTATTGCAGGAAAGAGAGATCAGGTACAGATGAAATTCCGTGTTTGCTTTCCAATGCTTCCACAATCCGTCGATGGAGCTGCAGTCTTCATCCAGTTCTTTTAGCCGGTTGATCTGGTCTTTGGTGATCGTATTGTAAAAAAAACGGAGCATCCCGCATTCCAGGACCAGACGGTACCGCTGGATATCCTCAATATCCTCCAGGGTAATATGTACCACCTGATAGCCGCAGCGGGGAATGTTCCGGAGAACATTATCGCCGCAAAGGGAGATCAGAGCTTCCCGGACAGGGGAACGGCTGCAGTTATACTTCTGTATGATCTCCTTTTCTGTAATGATCTGGTTCGGCGTATATTCAGAGTTGACGATGTCCTGGAGAATAGAAGTATAGATATAATCTTTTAAGCTCTGCTCATTCGGCATAAATAATTCCCCCTTTGGAACATGATATGTTTATATTTTAACAGAAAAATAGCATAAATAAAAGCGAAAAATGAAAAAATTTAGAAATCTATAAAAAGTTTTTCTGAAAAATGTTAAAAAATAAACGAAGACAATTGTGAATTATGCAAATAGACGAAAATAAATCTGTTTATTATCCGAAAATGGATAATAAACTACACAAATTTTAGATAAATCGACGAAAAACAACATATTTTAAAAATAATATTGATTTATTTTGTAAAATGCTGTATTTTTAAGACAACGATATCACTGATATGATTAGAAAGATGTTTACTAAGAATCTCACTCTTTCTGCAAAGGAAGTCCTCCAAATTTCCTAAGAAAGCCCTGTCAAGCGACGATGTGAATTCCATGCTTGCATGAGAAGTCACATCGGCAATTGACAGGCAAGAAAGATGAGCAAGACGGGCGAGAGGCCCGGATTGCGAATCTTTCGTGTGATCGCGAGAGCCGAAGGATCGAAGCGATCAGCTTTCGAACAACCGAGGGAAAGTCAAGCGACGATGTGAATTCCATGCTTGCATGAGAAGTCACATCGGCAATTGACAGGCAAGAAAGA
>DWZA01000013.1 GCA_019118365.1 Candidatus Lachnoclostridium stercoravium
ATGGAGAAAAAGAGCGGAAACAGCAGAAGGAGCGGGACATAGGACGGGTAGAAGTCTTTCTGGATAACAGGCCGGAACCTGCGCCCTGGCCGGGGGACAGGCTGGAGATATATGGAGAGCTGGAAGCCTGCGAAGGCGCCTCCAATCCAGGGGAGTTTGATTTCCGGATGTATTATTTCGGTTTCCGTTCCTGCTACCGGATGTATGCAGAAGGAGGGACTGGCACATACAGGCAGGGCATGCAGAACAACCCGGTAAGACGGGTTCTGTTCCGTATCCGGAACCATGGGAGCCAGATCCTGGACAGCCTGCTTCCAAAAGAAGATGCCGGGGTGATGAAAGCCATGATCCTGGGAGATAAGGCGGGGATGGACGAGGAGATAAAGGATCTTTACCAGGACAACGGGATCGCCCACATCCTGGCTATCAGCGGCCTTCATATTTCTCTGATCGGGGCGGGATTTTACCGTCTGCTCCGGAAAATGGGAGCCGGCTTCGGCCCGGCGGCGTCTGTGGGCGCAGCAATGCTTTTCCTTTATGGGACGATGGTAGGATTTTCCGCGTCGTCTCTCCGGGCGGTCATTATGATGACCACGTTCTTCCTGGCGGAATATCTGGGCAGGACCTACGATATGACGTCTGCCGCAGGCCTGGCGGGGATCCTGATCATGATCGGCCGCCCTTTTCAGATATTCCACAGCGGTTTTCAGCTTTCCTTCGGCGCGGTGCTGTCCATTTCCCTGCTGGGAAAATACCTGGAAGAAACCATAAAACCTCCTAAGGGGATCCTGCAGCAGATGACCACAGGAGCGGCTGTACAGATCGGAACATGTCCCATTGTGCTGTACCATTTTTACCAGTATCCGATCTATGGATTTTTCCTGAACCTGGCGGTGATACCGCTTATGACTTATGCGGTGATCTCAGGGATCCTGGGGATCTTTCTGGGAAGCATTTCCTTTGAACTTGGGCGGGCGGCCCTGGGGACCTGCCATTACGTCCTGGCTCTTTACAGCTTTCTCTGCGATCTGAGCGCAAAACTTCCCATGAGCAATCTGATACTGGGAAGACCTTCTTTGTGGCAGATCGTCCTTTACGCTGCTATTCTCCGGGCCGGCCTGTACGGGATCACTAAAGCCGGACGGCGGAAAGGCGCCGTGCTGGCTGTCCTGTGCCTCATCCTTCTTGCAGTGTCCCATCCGGGCTTAAGGCGCCTGGACGGCGGGCTGACGGTAACGTTCCTGGATGTGGGGCAGGGCGACGGGATCCTTGTGGAAAAGGGAGAAACGGCGATCCTGATAGACGGCGGCAGCACGGATGAAAAAAAGCTGGGGGAACAGGTGCTGGAACCCTGTCTGAAGTCAAAAGGCATAAGCGAGATCGATTACGTTATCGTCAGCCATGGGGACGAAGACCATATAAGCGGCCTCAGATATCTTCTGGAAGAAGACTGCGGGATACAGGTGAAAAATCTTGTGCTTTCTGTATCGGGAAGGGGGACGGATACCCAGAACGAGCTGAAAAGCCTTATGGAGAAGCATTCTGGAAAGGATAAGGGAAATATATGGGAGATGAAGGCGAAAGACAGGATACGGGCGTCCGGCCTTGTATTTACTTGTCTTTATCCGGAGCAGACGGATCAGGCAGGCGATGCGAACCAGCAGTCTCTGGTGCTCCTTATGAGCCTTGGCAGCCTGGACGTGCTTTTTACCGGGGATACGGAAGAGATCTGCGAAGATCAGATGACAAAAAGGCCGTTTGCAAGAGAGCTTCTGAAAAAAGCGGACGTTTTGAAAACAGCCCACCATGGTTCCGATTCTTCCACAGGCGAAGCGTTCCTGGGGGCGGCGGAAAACTTAAAATGCGCGGTGATCTCCTGCGGGGAAAATAACCGGTACGGCCATCCGTCAAAAGAAGTAGTTAGGCGTCTGGAAGAAAAGGAGATAGATATATTTATCACATATCAGGAAGGAGCCGTCGTCCTGAAAGGCGATGAAAAGGGAAAATTTGTAATAATTCTTTCGAATTATTACATCTTTTGACGGCCTATTGCCCTTGGAGCCGCTCCATGGTTTAGAATGCAGCTAAGATCAAAAAAAGAAAGATCAAGAAGATCAAGGAGGCTTTTTATATGAGAAAATGCAGATATCTGGCATGTGCCGCATTAACAATGGCTCTGGCAGGCGCCAGCGCGATGACATCTTTTGCAGGATGGGTGCAGACATCCAAGGGAACAAAATATCAGTGGGGAGACGGCGCCTACTGCACCAATAACTGGGTCCGTTATAAAGACCACTGGTACTTTTTCGGAAACGATCAGCTTATGCGGACCGGATGGATCCAGAGGGACAACACCTGGTATTATGCGGCTGACACCGGCGAGCTCCAGGGCGGCATCATGAAGATCAACGGCAACGTATATTACTTCGACAACAACAGCTGCAAGATGCGCACCGGAGAGGTAGAGTATGACGGACAGATCCATACCTTTACGGAAAACGGGACTACAGACGGAGGCCCGTACGTCTATACTGAATGGTCCAGCAACGGACATGTGATCCGCGGAACAAAATTTGGGCCAGTGAAATAAGTTTGGAAAATAGTAGTGTGGAAAATAGTAGTGCCACCAGAGCGTCATTCTGTGCACAAACACGGCGATCGGAGCGGATCTGCTGCGCCGCCTATTACAGACGGAGGAGCGAAACTCACCCCGACGGGTTCAGACAACGCTCCTCCGTCTGAGCTATGCTCGCAGATCCATGCTCCGATTCCGCCGAATCGTTTGCTTACAGAACGACGCTCTGGTGGCATTTGCTGTTTTCCGGATACTTCATAAAGAACTTCGGAATTTACATATTTGCTGAAGAAAGTGGAAAATAAAGACTCTCCCTGTCTGGCTGGAAACACGGCGATCCGCACAGCTTTTGCTACGCCGCTTATCACAGACCAAAGCTCTTAAACTCATCCTTCGGATTCAAACAGAAGAGCTTTGGTCTGCGCTATGCTCGCAAAACTGTACGGATCCTGCCGAATCATTTCCAGCCAGACAGGGAGAGTCTATGTTTTTCGCGGCCTTTAAGGTTCCTTCGGTAAATAGGAAAAAGCCAGATTTTTCCGCCCTTTGATCGCGTTGGAATGTGTTATTGGCATAAGTGTGTTTTGGATCCCAACATGATCTGGAGGAATTTTCAGAAAAGCAGCGAATGCAGTCCACTCGCCGGCCTTGCTGGAAATGATTCGGCAGGAGCCATGCAGTTTTGCGAGCATAGCGCAGGGAGGAGTTCTTCTGTTTGAGCCGTCAGGCGAGTTTAAGAACTCCTCCCTGTGACAGGCGGCGCAGCAAAAGCTGCATGGATCGCCGTATTTCCAGCAAGGCCGGGAGCGCTGCTGCGTTCCAGCATTTTTTCAAAATTCTGACTTTCTTACGGTTTCTTGACGATTTCTTCCGGTCGGTTGACCATGTTTTGGAAAAGATTTAAACTTGTTCTTTAGAAGAGCTAAGAAGTAAAGGAGCATATGGAAATGGGTGCGTCTGCAGGAAAGAATGGAATGTATCTGATCGGAGACGTAGCTGAGATTGTGGGGATGAGCAGGGATGCCCTGCGTTTTTATGAGAAAAAGGGCATCATCCATGCGAGGAAAAAGGAAAATGGCTACAGATATTATTCGGAAAACGACATCTACAAACTGATGTATATTATTTATCACAGAAAGATGAATACCAGCCTGAAGGATCTGGAGGAGATCATGGCCAAGGACAGGGAGGACACGGTGGCTTTTATGACGGAATACCTGTCGGAGGCGGTAAAAAAGGAACAGGAAGAGCTGGAAAGCCATAAAAGAGAGATCGCGCGGCTGAAGCTGGTGAAAAAAGATATCCTGAAGGTAGCGGACAATGTGGAACGATACTGCAGGAAACGTTCTCCAGGGGCTTATGTCATCGGAAGATATGATACTTTTCAGGAAGGAATGGAAAACTGGTTCCGTATTTCACGGGTCGCCGACGGCCTGGAAATGTCTTATTTATTTACGGAGATCGACTGTTCTGGAGAAAATTTGAAGGCGAAAAACACCAGTATCCTTTTTTATAAGGAATTTGAAGAACAGCTGAGGACGAAAGCGGATCTGTCCGGCTGCGAGCAGGTGGGAGAAGCGGACTGCATTTATACGGTCCAGGAATCCCCGGAACCTATGCCGGATGAAAAAATGGTCCGGGAAATGGCTGCCTGGGGAGAAAAAAAGGGATTACAGCCGGGAACAAAAGTATTTGTCAATAATCTTTCGTCTTGTTCCTGGAAAGAAGATCCCAGCTATTTTCTGGAGATCTATATGCCGGTAGACAGAGGGGAGAGCTGACCAGACAAAATAGGGGAGAGCCGACCGGAGAAAACGGCAGGGCGATGACCGGAGAAAACGGCCTCTTGAATTAGGGCTTTTCTTACAGTATAATAAAAAAAGCTGCGGCGCGGTTTCACAGGTTTTACGGCGCCGGGGATAGGAGAAGTCTTATGCAGGAATTGAACCAGGATATTAAGGAAAAGAACTTTAAAAAGGCCTATCTTCTTTTTGGGGAAGAGGATTTCTTAAAGAAAAGTTATAAAAACCGTCTGAAGGACTCGATCACAGACGGCGATACGATGAATTTTAATTATTTTGAGGGAAAAGGCATTGATATAGGAGAGCTGATCAGCCTGGCGGATACCATGCCTTTTTTTGCTGAAAAAAGGCTGATACTTATAGAGGACAGCGGCTTTTTTAAAGGCTCGTCCGCGGAAGAACTGGTATCTTATCTGCCTGATATGCCCGATACTACCTGCATGGTATTCGTAGAGTCAGAAGTAGATAAAAGAAACCGTCTGTATAAGAAAGTAAAAGAGATCGGCCATTGCGCGGAGATGAGCAGGCAGAACGCCTCTCAGCTGGCTTCCTGGGCGGGCGCGATCCTGGCGCGGGCAGGAAAGAAGATCACCAGGAATACTATGGACGTTTTTCTCTCCATGACAGGGGACGATATGGAAAATATCAGATCGGAGCTGGATAAGCTGATCGCTTATACGGGAGAACGGGACGTGGTGACAGAGGAAGACTTGCAGGAAGTGTGCTCAGTCCGCGTCAGCAGCAGGATCTTTGAGATGGTGTCCCTGATCGCGGCAGGAAAGACCCGCCAGGCAATGGATCTTTATGAGGATCTCCTTACGTTAAAGGAACCGCCTATGAGGATCCTGTTCCTGATCGCCAGACAGTTCAACCAGATCCTTCAGGTGAAGGAGCTGGCTGAGCAGGGAAAGGAGAAAAATGAGATCGCTTCCAGGCTGAAGCTCCAGCCTTTTGTAGTAGGGAAAACCATTTCCCAGTCCAGAGCATTTTCCAGAGAGCAGATACTTTCCTGCGTGACCCTTTGCGTGGAGATGGAGGAAGCTGTGAAGACGGGAAGGCTTCAGGACCGGCTGGCGGTGGAGCTTCTGATCACCAATGATTACAGGAAGATGGGGCGGAAAGATGGA
>DWZA01000014.1 GCA_019118365.1 Candidatus Lachnoclostridium stercoravium
AATCGTCTTGCTGAATCGTTCAATACCTCCGCAAGTACAGTAAATGCTTGGATCAAGCAGAATCGTCAGCCTCAACTGACAGCGAGAGATATTTATAATGCAATTGACGAATGCCGCAGCAAGTATTCTCACTATAAAAAACAGGACGACTTTATTAATGATTTTATAAAGAGACTTGATATCACAGAAACCGAAAGAAATTTCTTTACTCAAAAATTTGATAATCTTAAATCGCAGGATCTCCCAGAAGATATCTGTTACGAAAAGTTCATGCTGGATGTGATACAAATGTCGCTGGATAGGGCAGACTGTCCCAGCGACTTGATCACCTATGATCCAGCTAGTATATCACGCCCGATTATCGGAATTGGAATCGAACATATTGTAGCAGTCCGCGAAGATGGCCGGGTGTATTCTGCCGGCGCCAATGATTATCAGCAATGCGCCACTTATACATGGAGAGATATCGTATCCATTTCCTCAGGCTGGCGCAGTACTGTTGGTTTAAAGAGAGATGGAACCTGCATCGCTATTGGTAATAACGTCATCGGGAATGGAGAAATATATAAATGGACTGATATTATTTCTATTGCCTGCGGCGCATGGCACACTCTTGGCCTCAGATCAAATGGTTCCGTAGTTGCATTTGGTCAGGGAGGCTATGGGCAATGCCACTTGGAAGGATGGTCAAATATCAAAGCAATTGCGGCGGGAGACACCCATTCTGTGGGGCTTAAAAATGACGGCACGGTCATAGCGGCAGGGAATAATGAATATGGGCAATGTGACGTCCTTTCCTGGAAAGATATCATTTGTATAGCTGCCGGAGGCGATCACACTTTTGGATTGACTGCTGACGGAAAAATACTTGCTGCCGGGGATATAAATACATTTGATTTCAGGAACTGGACCGACATTATATCACTTGCGACAGGAAAATATCACTTGGTCGCATTGAAAAAAGACGGCACAGTACTCGCCACTGGCCACAATGCCAGTCAGCAATGCGACGTTTACAGATGGCATGATATTATTGCTGTTTATGCAGGATATTTCAAAACTGCAGCTATAACCTCAGATGGGCGCGTTGTCTCGACAGTAGGAAAGCACGAAAAAAGTTCAGCCTATACAGACACTAGCTCATGGCAGATATTTAAGCCTCTCGTTAATACAGATAATAAGCTGTCCAAGTTTGAATCCGTACGCCTGCAGGCTTTAGAAACAATGAACCGGATCAAACAGCTTCAGCTTCAATATATGCCATTTATCAATGAATATCGTTCTCCTGCTGATATCCATTATTTCGACCATACATCCGACATCGACCAGATTGTCCGCCAGCTTCACCAATTGTCAAAAAAGCTTTATAATGATGTTCACCTTCCGCCAATGACGGATATTCTTTTAGAATACCACGCAGCATTTGTCGATTTTTATAACTCTTTAGTTAAAGAAAAAAGCGATCCCGACGATGATATTTTTTCATATACGCCATCGCCAGCCTCCTATGAAGCTTTTGTGACTTTAGTCATGATAACCAATAAAACGATCAAAAATTTACAATCCATCTGATCATAGAAGTACGGCGTGAAAATATAACTAAAGTACATGAAAAATACCCATTTCATAAACGCCGCCTTTAACACGTAAATGAAATGGGTATTTTCCCTTGCATCAGTTACCTTATACTGTTTTTATAAGTACTCCTTCAAATACTTCCCCAGCTGCCTGAATTCATCCGCATTCAGGCAGTATTTCCGATCTCCCAGCAGCACTGCGGGCAGCGTTTCTTCATAATCGAACCACCGCACCTCTTCCACTTCTTCTTTCTGCAAAGCAAGGGTTTCGATATCCACAGGCTTTGTATAAAGATAGACGGCGCTGTATTCAGCGTTGTAAAAAGGCCGTCCATAAAATACGTCTTCACAGTACTCGCTGTGATAAAAGATAAAATGCAGGTCGGCCGCTTCCGCCTCGATCCCCAGTTCTTCCTTCAACTCCCGCAGCGCAGACGGCAGGTAATCCATCCCTGCCGGCACATGGCCGGCGGAAGAAATGTCATAGCATCCAGGGTAGGAGTCCTTCTGCCGGCTCCTCTTCTGCATGATCACCTGCAGCCTTCCGGTTTCCGGGTCCTTTCTTCCGATCCACACATGGGCGGTACGGTGGCGGAGCCCCTCTGCGTGGACCTTTGTCCGTTCCTCCGCCCTTCCCGTAGGTATTCCGTTTTCATCTACAATATCCAGATATTCCATCTTACATTTTCCTGCCTTTCCCTACTGAACGTTTATCTTATTCCGCCGTTTTCTCCGTCGGCATCTTTCTCACCCCAGCCTTTTTGCGGGATCCCTTTTTCTCTTCCAGCGTCTTCATGCACCACTGTTCCAGGGGACATTTCTCACAATATGCTTTTCTTGCCGTACAGATGGCCCGTCCGTGGTAGATCAGCTGAAAATTGATCCGGATCCAGTGTTCCTGTGGCAGGAGCTTTCGAAGTTCCATCTCCACTTCCTTTGGGTCCTTTCCCTTCGCCCAGCCCAGCCGTCTGGAAATCCGGAAGACATGGGTATCCACCGTCACTCCTGGGATCCCGTAGGCGTCGGATAAGAACAAGTTAGCGGTCTTTCTCCCCACTCCCGCCAGAGTCAACAGGCCGTCTATGGTATCCGGAACCTTTCCGCCGTATTCTTCCTCGATCTGGCGGCAGCATTCCTTCATATTTTTCGCCTTGCTCTTATAAAGGCCCACCGACCGGATATATCCTTCGATCTCATCCAGCGGAGCGGCTGCCAGAGAGTCTGCCGTCCGGTAATGATCGAAAAGCGCCGGGATCGCTTCGTCTACCTGTTTATCCGTGCTCTGTGCGCTGAGCATGATGGCCAGAAGCAGCTGCCACGGTTCATGATGGTAAAATCCTTCTTTTTCCACTCCGTAAAGTTCATCCAGCTTATCCAGGATAAGCGGTAGATTTTCTTTCACTTTCTTTTTCATTCTCTTAGTCCGCCTTATCTGTAAAGATCAAAAAGACTCAGCTGTACCGGTCTTTCCTCTTTCTTCTTTTCCACATGCTCCTGGCTGCGGCTTTCCTCAGGCAGGTCGTTTAAAAACGGCGAAGGCTCCGGCCCGGAAACGATGATCAGCTCTTCCATCGCCCTGGTAAGGCCTACGTAAAACAACCGCCGCTCTTCCTCTTCATCTGTTTCTCCCTTCGCCGTCTCCAGGGGGATCGTTCCTTTTTCCGCTCCATAGATGAGAACCGCCGGAAATTCCAGGCCTTTCGCCCCGTGAAGCGTCATCAGCGTTACAGAATCCGCCTGGTACACCTTTCCTCCGCAGCGACGGATGTCGCTTTCGCTGCCAAAGGCCAGCTGATCCAGAAATTCTTCCATATTTTTATAAAACAGCGATGTAGAAACCAGTTTTTCCAGCCCTTCGTCTTCTTCCAGCCCCATATCCCGGATCCATTTTTCCAGGATCTTCTGCGGTTTTTCTTTCCGGATCTCCTTAGCGTATTTTTCCGCCGTCGCCTCATAAACGGCAGCCGCTCCGTCCTGCTCTTCTGCTCCCCACAAAAGTTTTTCGGCGGTCTTTCTGGCAAATCCGTCCTTCTCTTCTAAAAGCCCTCTGAAAAAGCAGATCGTTCCTCTCACATTCTTCTCTTCCAGAAAATCCTCTCTGCCTGCGACCACATATGGGATCCCTTCTTTTTTCAGGCACTTCTCCAAAAGGGCCGCCTGTCTGTGAGTACGGTAAAGGACAGCGATATCGCTGAAGCTTCTGGCCGTCCGTTCCCCGCAAGCCTGGTTTTTTCCAGAATCCTGAGTTTCCGTATCCAGCATATCGATCCCTCCTACAAGGCGGTTGATCTCTTTGGCTGTAAAGATCGCTTCAGCCATAGGCCCTTTCGTAAAGACTTCCCGCACAAGGGGTCCGTCTCCCCGCGCGCCTGTCAGGGCGCGGGATCCTCCTGGATTCTTTTCGATCACCTGTTTCGCGCAATTTAAGATCGGCTCATAAGAACGGTAATTTTCCTTAAGGCGTATGGTCTTGATCCCCGGATGATCCGTTTCCAGCCGCTGAAAGCAGGCTGCATCCGCTCCGCGGAAACCATAGATCGCCTGATCCGGGTCGCCGATCACAAAAAGCTCCCTCCCGTTTTTATTCCATTTGCGGATCAGCTCGTACTGAAGCGGGCTGATATCCTGAAATTCATCCACAAGAAGATAGGAAAAGCGTTTTTCCTGCCCGTCTTCCAGGTTCAGGCCTTCCAGTAAAAGGTCGTCAAAATCCAGGAGTCCGCGCATCTTTAAGCTTTGGTCATAACAGGAAAATGCTTCCGAAAGCTTTTCCTTTTCCGGACGGCCTTCGTTTTTCCAGCGGGAAACCTGTCTTAAAAACTGTCTGGCTCCTCCTTTGATCTGAAATTTTTTCAGGATCTCTTCTCCTATCTCCATCGCTTCCAGCTCGTCTAACAGGACTATGTCCTCTTTTTCTTTCCGCATCTGAAAACAGATAGAATGGAAGGTGCCGATATGGACTTTTCTGGCGTTTCTTACGCCGATCTCATGGGCGAGACGATCCCTCATTTCTTTGGCCGCCTTATTGGTAAAGGTAACTGCAGTAATCTCCGCCGGCTTGACCTTTCTGTTCTGAAGGAGCCAGAGGATCCTGGCGATCAGCGTCCTGGTCTTTCCCGTTCCAGGACCTGCCACGACCATAAGAGCGCGGCTCACGTCCCTTACCGCCTCTTCCTGCTCGCTATTTAACGCCATTCCTGCTTTCTCTTTTGCCTTGGCCGCTGTTTTTCTTTCTTCCTGCAGGGCTTCTTTTCCGCCCTCTTTGTCTGAAGCAGCCGGATGGCCGCCCTGAACTAAGGCCGGATTTCCGTCTGAAAGCGAATCCCTGTCTGAAAACGCATTCCCATTTGAAGGCGTATTCATGTCCTGCTGCCCTTTTTCTGTTTCCGGGCTTTCCGCCATCTTAAGTCCAAACCCGGAAAACAGGCTCATCTGCCCGTCCAGATCATCGATCTCTCCCGGTTCAAACAGCTTGACTGTCCCGTACTCTCCGTCAAATCCCGGCATCCGCCTGACCTCTCCGGCTCTCAGCCGCCGGATCCCCTCTGAGATCAGCCAGCCCGCCTCTTTCCGGATATCCTCTACCGGAATCTGGCGCAGGATCTCAAATTCCGTGCCCAGCTCCCGGATCATCTTTTCATACTGCTCCTGTACCCAGCTTCCCGCAGCCGAACGCCCGGTGGAAGAGGCGATCACCTCCGGCAGGGGCACCAGGCTTTCAAAGGGCTTGGCGTCCGGCTTTACGTAGCCTTCTTCTCTGTCCGCCAGCTGCTCTACCCGGTGTTCCACGCCGATCGTCAGCTTTCCGCCGCATACCGGGCACCTTCCTTTATACCCTTCCGTCTGGGAAGGCGCCAGGCATATGTGGCATTTCCTGTGGCCGTCATAATGATATTTTCCCTCTTCAGGGAAAAACTCGATGGTCCCTTCCAGGCCTTCTCCTGTCTCCACTGCTTTTTTTAAGCCAGCGTAAGACAGCTCCATCTGAAAAAGATTAGCCTCCCTTCCCAGCTTTGCCGGAGAATGGGCGTCTGAATTGGATACCAGCTGGTAGCCGTCCAGCGCCGACAGTCTCCAGTTCATCGGCGGGTCGGAAGAAAGGCCGGTTTCCAGGGCATGGACATAGGGAGTCATGTCTCCAAAGCATTCCTCCACCGTATCGAATCCGGAAAACGCCCCGAACATGGAAAAATGAGGCGTCCAGATATGGGCGGGTATGTATATCCCTTCCGGGCAGGTATCCAGCATGATCTCCAGCAGATCTCTGCAGTCCAGCCCCAGGATCGGCCTTCCGTCTGAGTGGATATTGCCGATCGTCTCCAGTTTTTTTGAAAGGAGCTCCGCGGCCTCCAGGCCGGGAAGCAAAAGCAGGCTGTGCACCTTCCGCACCTTTCCGTTTTTCTTATAGATCGAGCTGATCTCCCCGGAAACTACAAACCGCGTCCTTCTGTCCGAAGACGCGGCGCCGCTGTCGATCCGGTATTCCGGCTTCAGGCAGTACATCCCGTCCTCCGCCGGCTCCAGCATTTCCTTTAATTCCTCCCGCCATGCAGGATGGGTAAAATCCCCTGTCCCAATGATCTGTATTCCCTTTTTCCTGGCCCACAGATCCAGCTGCTGCGGATTTCCGTCTTTGCTGGTCGCCCTGGAAAACCGGGAATGGATGTGAAGATCTCCAATATACATCGCTTTTCTCCTTCGTTCTTTTCCCTGATGAAAGGGTTTCGTAAGAAACTTAAGAATTTCTTCATAATCTATTTAAACAATCTACAATCTTTTTCCATACATCCATGATATACTTTAACCATAAGAAATGCAAACACTCCTTTAAAACTTTTTTGAAATACAAATCGGAATATGGAAAAAGAAAAACCCTCTGCAATCGCCGGCAGGGGGTTTTCTTTTTGATCGGATCGGGGAAGAACTCCCGATCCGCCGCGGGATAAGCCTGGCAAACGGCTGCCATGCCTTGCATGAGCAGACATTTGCCAGGCTTATCCCGCAGGAAGGCCAGGCTTGCAAGCAAACGGGCCCGGCCATTTTCTTACAGGTATTTTTTCATCATAGGGCAGATATCCAGTGTGGCAAAATAATCCTTCGGCGTCTCGGCCCTGCGGATCATCTGCACGGAACCGTCCTCTTTCAGGAGCAGCTCTGCAGATTTCAGCTTTCCATTATAATTGTACCCCATGGCGAATCCATGGGCGCCAGTATCGTGGATCACCAGCAGATCTCCCATATCGATCTTCGGGAGCATGCGGTCGATGGCAAACTTATCATTATTCTCGCACAGAGAACCTACTACGTCGTATTTGCAGTTTGCTTCCTCTTCTTCCTTTCCCATAACAGTGATATGGTGGTAAGCGCCGTACATAGCCGGGCGCATAAGGTTTACCGCGCAGGCGTCCACGCCGATATACTCCTTGTAGGTGTGCTTTTCATGGATCGCTTTTGTCACCAGGCAGCCGTAGGGCGCCAGCATGAAACGGCCCAGCTCTGTATAGATAGCCACGTCTCCCATGCCCTCAGGGATGAGGATCTCTTCATAAACCTTTCTTACGCCTTCGCCGATGGCCAGGATATCGTTTGGCTCCTGATCCGGACGGTACGGAACGCCGACTCCGCCGGAAAGGTTGATAAACGCGATATGGACGCCTGTTTCCTTATGGAGCTTCACTGCCAGCTGGAACAGAATGCCAGCCAGTTTCGGATAATATTCATTGGTCACTGTATTGCTGGCCAAAAATGCGTGAAGGCCAAAATGCTTCGCTCCCTTGGAAGCCAGGATCTTATACGCTTCCGTGATCTGCTCTTCTGTCATGCCATACTTGGCATCTCCCGGATTATCCATGATCCCATTGCTCATCTGGAACACTCCGCCTGGATTGAAACGGCAGCTGATCGTCTCCGGGATCCTTCCCAGTACCTCCTCCACGCACGCAATGTGAGTGATATCGTCAAGGTTGATGATCGCTCCCAGATCGTCCGCCATCTTAAATTCCTCCGGCGGCGTATCGTTAGAGGAAAACATGATATCATGACCGGAAAAGCCCACTGCATCCGACATCATCAGCTCTGTAGCCGAAGAGCAGTCCGTCCCGCAGCCATATTCCTTCAGGATCTGGAGGATATAAGGATTAGGGGTAGCCTTTACTGCAAAATATTCCTTAAATCCCTTATTCCAGGAAAACGCTTCCTTCAGCTTCCTGGCATTTTCCCTGATCCCCTTCTCATCGTAAAGGTGAAACGGAGTGGGGTAAGTCCTGGTGATCTCCTGAAGCTGCTCTAAAGTAACAAAAGGGGTTTTTTTCATTATCATATGTCTCCTTCTTGTAGATTTATGGTCTGCGGCGGTCTGTCCGTTGCCTATGATCCGGGATATGTGCCCGAAGAGCAAAAAAAGCCCGTCCAGGTATTTCGGAATTTTGTTTTCCTATTATACCTGCGGCGGACCCCTTTGTCCAGTATTAAATCTTTTGTAACAGTTCAGGACGGCACATCTTCTTGCCCGGCCAGGGCCAGACAAGAAGCATCGGATGTCCATCCGATGTGAAAACAGGGGCAAAAGCATGCTTATAAGCAAGCTTAATGCCTGTTTTTGCCCCTGTTTTCACGCCGTCCTGAACTATTACAATCTGCAATCTTTTTTAGTCCACGATAACGACACGCATTACGTTAGTATCGCTTGCCGGCTCATGGCGTCTGGAATAGCTGACGATGCCTGCGGTGATGACCGTGATATCGCCCTCTTTTACAACGCCTTTTTCCTTCAGAAGCTCCATGGAGGAATATACCAGTACGTCGGTAGAATCCGCCCGCTTCGCCTGGAACGGCCGTACTCCCCAGAGGATCTGCATCTGGCGCACCGTAGATCCGCTTGGAGAAAGTCCTACAACCGGTGTGATCGGCCTCCACTTGGAAAGCATCTTCGCTGTAAATCCGCTGATCGTAGGCGTTACGATCGCCTTTGCGTTCAGGTCGTGAGCCGTAGACACAGCCGCATAGCTTACCGCTGTGGAAATGTTGTGGGTATTTACGATACCGTCTCTCTGACGGTACTGATCGTAGTCCAGATGGCTTTCCGCCTCTTCTACGATGTGGGACATCATCTTAACTGCTTCAACCGGATATTTGCCCATAGCCGTCTCTCCGGAAAGCATCACAACGTCCGTTCCGTCATAAACCGCGTTGGCAACGTCTGTCACCTCGGCTCTTGTAGGACGCGGATTGCGGATCATGGAATCCAGCATCTGAGTAGCGGTGATAACGCTCTTGCATGCCTGGTTGCACTTCTGGATGATCGTCTTCTGGATGTAAGGCACTTTCTCCGCCGGGATCTCTACGCCCATATCGCCGCGGGCTACCATAATGCCGTCTGCCGCCTCGATGATGGAATCCAGGTTTTCAATACCCTCCGCATTTTCGATCTTGGCGATGATGCCCATCCTGGCGCCGTGCTCTTCCAGGATCCTTCTGATCTCATAGATAGCGTCTGCGTTCCTTACAAAGGAAGCCGCGATAAAATCAAAGCCTGCTTCGATACCAAACTCGATATCGTCAATGTCCTTCTCTGTCAGAGCCGGCAGCTTGATCTTTACATTGGGCACGTTAACGCCCTTTCTGGCGCCCAGCTCGCCGCCGTTGAGCACGGTACAGACGATATCTTCGCCATTGATCTCTTTTACCTCCAGTTCGATCAGGCCGTCGTCGATCAGGATCTTATTGCCCGGAACCACGTCCTCATGGAGTTTTTCGTAATTAATATATGCAATATTCTCATCGGAAGGCACTTCCCTTGTAGTCAGGGTAAATGTCTGGCCCGCCTGCAGCTGCACTTTTTTATCGTCTTTTAATACGCCGGTGCGGATCTCCGGTCCCTTTGTATCCAGAAGAGCTGCGATAGGCAGATCAAGCTCCTGTCTCACGCTCTCCAGAAGATGGAGCCTGGACAGATGCTCCTCATGATCTCCATGAGAAAAGTTAAATCTTGCTATATCCATGCCGTTCAATGCGAGCTGTTTTAAAATCTCTCTGTCGTTTGTGTTCGGGCCCATTGTGCAAATGATCTTCGTTTTCTTCATAAATTATTCTCCTTATTTTCAAACCTTCACTTCAACTTCCAGGATCTTGGTTGCTCTTAAACGGATATTCCCCAATATCCGATTTGCATTGTACAACAAAGGTTTTTCGTTGTAAACATCATTTTTGTTAAGAATGTGTAAGTAATTCTTCAAAAAAACTGTTCATAAATACCAAGGAGCCGGCGTCATTTCACATGCTGATGGGTATACAGATGGTCCTGACAATACTCATATTCTCCATTGCACTTGGAACAATAGCGGAACTCCAGATCGTCCCCGTCCAGCTCGGTCCTGCCGCATACGGCGCAGCGGTGATGTGTCTTTCCCTGGGGCATCATCTTGACCTGAGTCTTAAATTCCCGCTTCCGCTTGATCTCCTTGGGATTGATCCGGTTGTAATTTCTTGTCATCATCCAGAAAATGATGAAATTCAGGAATGACAGGATAATAGTAAGCCTGGTGGCCGCGTTGCCTGTGGCAAGTCCCATGATCACAAAGACCCCTGAAAGAAGGGATATCCATTTCGCCTTGATCGGCACCACAAAATACAGCATAAACTGCACGTCCGGGAACGTCGCCCCAAAGGCGAAGATCAGGGAAAGGTTCAGATACTCTGTGTTCAGGTACCACAGCTGGTGGAAAAGCAGATATACGACGATCGCCGCCAGCACATGGCCGATCACTCCCATGAAAATATATACATTGAAGCGGAAGGCTCCCCACACCCTCTCCAGAGTATTTCCCAGCGAGTAATACAGATAGATCATGATCAGGTTGGAAAGCGGATTGGTAAACGGGGGCCATATCATAAAGGTCACGATCCGCCAGATCTGGCCGTGAAGGATCTCCCTGGCATCCAGCGCCATATAATTCCAGTAGACCGCCGGCGCCATCATCTGAACGATCATCCCTGCCACGTACATGGCTACAATATAATTCATCAGATTGTGGATCGCGTACTTTCCGAATTTCCGCTCCATTTTGTTAAAGAAACTCATATTGTTGTTTTCCGTCCTTTTTTAAAACATGTCTTTTTTCGAGAAAATATAAGCGACAATAAGGGAAAGAGCCACCGCAAACATCAGCACGATGGTGAATCCCCAGGGACTTTCTGCAAACGGCATGCCCGCCGGATTCACATTCATCCCGTAAAAGCTGGCCACCATAGTAGGAATGGACATAACGATCGTGATCGTGGCCAGGAATTTCATAACGATATTCTGGTTGTTTGAAATAACGGAAGCAAAAGCGTCCATGGTCCCGCTTAAAATACCGCCGTAAATGTTAGCCATCTCGATGGCCTGCTTGTTCTCTGTGATAACGTCTTCCAGAAGATCCGTGTCTTCAGGGTACTTCTTGATCTTTTCATTTTTAAGAAGCTTCTCCAGCACTACCTCGTTTGACCGAAGGGATGTGGTAAAGTACACAAGGCTCTTTTCCAGCTCCAGAAGCTCGATCAGCTCCCGGTTCCTGGTAGACTGGTGAAGTTTTTTCTCGATCACGGCGCTCTTCTTATCGATCACGCGCAGATACTGCAGGAACTGAGAAGCGTTCTTATACAATATCTGAAGGATAAATCTCGTCCTCATATTGGTGTGGAAGTCCCTGACGCGGCCGTCCATAAAAATAGAAAGCACCGGCGTCTCCTCCAGGCATACGGTGATCAGCGCCCCGTCCATGGTTATAATGCCCATAGGGATCGTCTCGTACCAGTCCTTGTCATTTCTCTCCTCGATCACTGGTATGTCCACAACGATCAATGTATATTCATCCTCTGTCTCAATACGGGAGCGTTCCTCTTCATCCAGAGGCGCCCTTAAGTCGTCCGGATCGATATGAAAATGCTCGGCGATCTCCAGGATCTCCGTAGCAGTCGGATCCGTCAGAGCAACCCAGCAGCCGTTCTCGATCTCGTCTCTCTGATGTACTTTTCCATCTTCTGCCGTTTTAAAAATACGAATCATACTCCATCTTCCTTTCCATACGCTTAATACATATTGTCAGGCAGATCGCAAGCCGCGGCAAAGCCGCTGTAAACAGCTTACTGTACAGCCTGTCTGCGTACGCAGAAAACCTGCAGTGCAGGTATCCGCTTTCGCACATCTTCAGTTGTCTCCGCGTGATAACACGGGCCACCTTCCATACCTGTCACTTTCCTTTCCTGCAGATTCTCCGCTTCCGTCCGGAAGCCTGCTTTTGCTTCGTTTTTCCAACGGTCCCAGCTGCCGCCCTCTCAGAACGGACGCCTGGATTTGTTAAAAATATCTATCATTCGTTGAGGCGCACTGCACCATTTACCATTATATGTTTTGTCACCTGGTTTGTCAACGCATCCAAAGCCGAATTGTTACATATTTTACTTTTTTTACTGTTCTTTTACATTCATAAAAAAGGGGGTCCGATTTCCCTCCGCCGGTTTTGCCATAGTCTGGAAAATGTAGATAAATACTGAATTTTTGGCGTTTTTTTCACGTTTTTTTAACGTGCTTATCTATTTAACTTTTCTTTTTTTTGTGCTAGACTGATTCCCGTACAAGAAGTTCTTTATGTTTACATTTTTAACTACATAGCGGCTTTTTTGCCAGCATATCATTCTTACTACAAAGGAGGAAGGGATTTTCCCGCATTAAGAATGAGTGATCTACATAATAACACTTTAGGCATCGACATCGGTTCCACTACCGTTAAGATCGCCATTTTAAATTCAGAAAAGAAACTGCTGTTCGCAGACTATGAACGCCACTTTGCCAATATTCAGGGCACTTTGGCTTCTCTTCTTAAAAAGGCGCAGCAGAAGCTTGGCTCCATTAAGTTCAGCCCCGTTATTACCGGTTCCGGCGGCCTTACCCTTTCCAAACATCTTCATGTACCGTTTGTTCAGGAGGTAGTCGCAGTGGCTTCCGCCCTTCAGGACGAAGCTCCTCAGACCGACGTTGCCATCGAGCTGGGCGGCGAAGACGCCAAGATCATTTACTTTACCGGCGGTATCGACCAGCGTATGAACGGTATCTGCGCCGGCGGCACCGGCTCTTTTATCGACCAGATGGCCAGTCTTCTTCAGACTGACGCGGCCGGATTAAATGAATACGCGAAAAATTATCAGGCGATCTATCCGATCGCTGCACGCTGCGGCGTATTTGCAAAGTCAGACATCCAGCCCCTGATCAACGAGGGCGCTACCAGGGAGGATCTGGCTGCTTCTATTTTCCAGGCTGTAGTGAACCAGACTATCAGCGGACTTGCCTGCGGAAAGCCGATCCGCGGCAACGTAGCTTTCTTAGGAGGGCCTTTGCACTTTTTATCTGAGCTGCGCCAGGCGTTTATCCGCACCCTGCATCTGACTCCGGAACACATTATCGCGCCGGAGCATTCCCACCTGTTCGCCGCTATCGGCTCTGCCCTTAACAGCGACGGCGAGGAGAAAATAGCCATTGAAGATATGATCGACCGCCTGGAAAACGGTATCCAGATGGATTTTGAAGTAAAGCGTATGGATCCCCTCTTCACCGACCAGGCTGATTACGACGCGTTTATCAAACGCCACGAAAGCCATTGTGTGAAAAAAGGCGATCTGTCTTCCTATGAAGGAAATTGTTTCCTTGGCATCGACGCCGGATCCACCACTACCAAGGTAGCTCTCGTAGGCGAAGACGGTTCTCTGCTGTACAGCTTTTACAGCAGCAACAACGGAAGTCCTCTGGCTACAGCGATCCGCGCCATGAAAGAGATCAGCGAACGCCTTCCGGAGAAGGCTAATATCGTATATTCCTGCTCCACCGGCTATGGCGAAGCCTTATTAAAGGCGGCCTTTATGCTGGACGAGGGCGAGGTGGAGACGATCTCCCACTACTATGCGGCAGCCTTCTTTGAGCCGGACGTAGACTGTATCCTCGACATCGGCGGACAGGATATGAAGTGCATCCGCATCAAGAACGGCACCGTTGACAGCGTACAGCTGAACGAAGCCTGCTCTTCCGGCTGCGGTTCTTTCATTGAGACTTTCGCAAAATCCTTGAACTACAGCGTAGAAGATTTCGCAAAAGAGGCTCTTTTTGCAAAGAATCCTACGGACCTTGGCACGCGGTGCACAGTATTTATGAATTCCAATGTAAAGCAGGCTCAGAAAGAGGGCGCGTCAGTCGCCGATATTTCCGCCGGCCTTGCATATTCTGTAATAAAAAATGCTCTTTTCAAGGTTATCAAGATCACCAATGCTTCTGACCTGGGCGCCCATGTGGTCGTACAGGGCGGCACATTCTACAACAACGCCGTTTTAAGAAGCTTTGAAAAGATCGCCGGCTGCGAAGCCGTGCGTCCGGATATCGCAGGTATCATGGGAGCTTTCGGAGCCGCCCTGATCGCGAGAGAACGTTATTCCGCCGAGAAGCCTTCTACCATGCTTCCGATGGAGAAGATCCTTAACTTAAAGTACACCACGTCCATGTCCCGCTGCAAGGGCTGCACCAACAACTGCGTCCTGACCATCAACCGTTTCAGCGGCGGCCGTCAGTTCATCAGCGGAAACCGCTGCGAGCGCGGCCTTGGCAAAGAAAAACTGACAAAAGACGTGCCCAATTTATTTGCCTATAAAT
This sequence comes from Candidatus Lachnoclostridium stercoravium, assembly GCA_019118365.1. GTDB lineage: Bacteria > Bacillota > Clostridia > Lachnospirales > Lachnospiraceae > Lachnoclostridium_A > Lachnoclostridium_A stercoravium. The sequence continues at coordinate 14,251 of DWZA01000014.1, forward strand.
ATCAGCGCATGTTCGGATACGATCCTCTTCCGGCTGATCTTGCCCACAGAGGGACCATCGGTATTCCACGTGTTCTGAATATGTACGAGAATTTCCCGTTCTGGGCTGTATTTTTCAAAGAGCTGGGCTTCCGGGTGATCCTTTCCCCGCAGTCCACCAAGCAGCTTTATGAACTTGGGATCGAATCCATCCCAAGCGAATCGGAATGCTATCCTGCCAAGATCGTCCACGGCCACATCGCCTGGCTGATCCACCAGGGAGTAAAGACCATCTTCTATCCGTGCGTTCCTTATGAAAGAAATGAGACGCCGAACGCGGGCAATCACTATAACTGCCCGATGGTAACTTCCTATGCAGAGAACATTAAGAACAACATGGAAGAGTTAAAGGAAAACAACGTCCGCTTCCTGAATCCGTTTATGGCGTTTACCAATGAAGAGATCCTTACAAAACAGCTTTGCTCTGAGATCCCGAAGGAATTTGAGATCGATCCCCAGGAAATAAAGGCCGCCGCCCACAAAGCATGGGAGGAACTGGAAGCTTCCCGCCTGGATATGCAGAAGAAAGGCGAAGAGGTCATTAAATATCTGGATGAAAACCATAAGCAGGGCATCGTCCTTGCCGGACGTCCATATCATATCGACCCGGAGATCAACCACGGTATTCCGGAGCTGATCACCTCCTACGGATTCGCCGTACTGACGGAAGATTCTATCTCCCATCTGGGAGAGCCGGAACGCCCGCTGATCGTTACCGACCAGTGGATGTACCACAGCCGCCTGTACCGCGCCGCAGACGTTGTAAAGCGCCACGACAACCTGAACATGATCCAGCTGAACTCCTTTGGCTGCGGACTGGATGCAGTGACCACTGATCAGGTCAACGATATCCTCACCGCTTCCGGCAAGATCTATACGGTTTTAAAGATCGACGAGGTAAATAACCTGGGAGCTGCCAGGATCCGTATCCGTTCCCTGATCTCTTCCCTCCGTGTAAGAGAGAAGAAACATTATCAGAGAAAGGTGGTTTCCAGCGCATACAACCGGATCGAATTTACAAAGGATATGAAGAAGGGCTATACCCTCCTCTGCCCGGATATGTCTCCGATCCACTTTGAGCTTCTGGAACCGGCGATCCGCTCCTTTGGATATAATATAAAAGTATTGCAGAACTCTACCCGTTCCGCTATCGATACAGGATTAAAATACGTAAATAACGACGCCTGCTATCCGTCTCTGATCGTAGTAGGCCAGATCATGGAGGCTCTCCTTTCCGGAGAATACGACGTAGACCATACGGCTGTGCTCATGAGCCAGACCGGCGGCGGCTGCCGCGCTTCCAATTACATAGGATTTATCCGCCGTGCTCTGGAAAAGGCCGGGATCCCGCAGGTTCCTGTTATTTCCGTCAACGCCAACGGCATGGAGACAAACGAAGGCTTTACCATGACTCCTATGCTTCTTACCAAGGCCCTTCAGGCAGTGGTATACGGCGACATTTTCATGCGGGTCCTGTACGCTACAAGGCCATATGAGGCGATCCCAGGCTCTGCCAACGCCCTCCACGAGAAATGGAAAGAGCGCTGCATACGCTCCCTTTCCAAAAAATCTCCGGCCATGATTGAATTTTCCAGGAACGTCCGTGGGATCATCCATGATTTCGACGAACTTCCGAGAAGGAACGTGGAGAAGCCCAAAGTAGGTATCGTAGGCGAGATCCTTGTTAAGTTCTCACCATTAGCTAATAACCACATTGTAGATCTTCTGGAATCCGAGGGCGCCGAGGCGGTCATGCCTGACCTTCTTGACTTCCTGCTTTACAGCTTCTACAACAGCAACTTTAAGGCGGATAATCTGGGCGGCAAGCGGTCCACAGCGCGCCTGTGCAACATGGCCATCTCCCTGCTGGAGTACTTCCGCAAGACCTCCCGCAGCGCGCTGAAAGCAAGCAAACACTTTACCGCGCCGGCCCATATCAACCAGCTGGCAGATATGGCCAAGAACTTCGTTTCCCTGGGCAACCAGACCGGCGAAGGCTGGTTCCTTACAGGAGAAATGCTGGAACTGATCCACAGCGGAGTAAAGAACATCGTATGTACACAGCCATTTGGCTGTCTGCCGAACCACATCGTAGGAAAAGGCGTGATCAAAGAACTTCGCCACCACTATCCGGAGGCAAATATCATCGCCGTAGACTACGACCCAGGCGCCAGCGAAGTAAACCAGTTGAACCGGATCAAGCTTATGCTTTCTACTGCACAGAAGAACCTGAAAGGCGAAGAGCTGAAGAAGAATGCGTAATTAATAATTAATATAGAAGCGCGATCTTCATAAAATGAAAACGAACTATAGTTTATACCCAATTATACCCTTTACGTGTGGGATATAATTGGGTATAATTTGTATATAAAATTACAGTTCCGGGAGGTATCTGTATGGAATATAAAGAAATCCAATCGCGGATTGCAGATCTAGAACAGCAGATATCCGCGCTGCCCATCGGCTCTATAACCAGAAAAGTCATAGGCGGAAAAGAATATTTTTATCATCGTTGGACAGAAAACAAAAAGCGCAGAGAAAAATTTATTCCCGTAAAAGACGTAGATTTATTCCGTACACAAATTGCAGAAAGAAAATCTCTGGAGGAAGAGTTAAAAAAGCTGCAGAAGCAGCTGCTGCAAAGGCCGGCTGCTTCTTCCAATACTTCACATAACTATACTACGAATATCCGTATCGGCGAAGAGCTTCTTCCTTTCACGACAGCTGTCCGACATTACAAGAAACGAGACTGTTTCCGTCTGCTGCAGAAATATATTTATAGTGCGCCGCAGGATAAAGTGTTTATTCTCTACGGCCTGCGTCGCACGGGAAAAACGACCATGATCCGGCAGCTCTTCTTGGAAATGAGCAGCGAAATGCTGTCCAAAACTGCATTTATCCAGATTACATCCAAAGATACTCTGGCAGCTGTAAACCAGGATCTCAAAATGCTGGAAGAGCAGGGAATCCTCTATGTATTTCTGGACGAAGTCACGTTAATGGAAGACTTCATCGAAGGCGCCGCTATTTTTTCTGACATATTTGCCTCCTGCGGCATGAAAATTGTTTTGTCTGGCACAGATTCTCTGGGTTTTCTCTTTGCCGAAGATGAGCAGCTGTATGACCGCTGTATCCTGCTGCATACCACATTCATTCCTTATCGCGAATTTGAATCTGTGCTTGGTATATATGGTATTGATGAATATATCCGCTACGGCGGCACAATGAGTCTGGGCGGGATCCGTTACAACGAAATCTCTACTTTTGCAAGCAAAAAAAGCGCCGATGAATATGTCGATTCAGCTATTGCCCGTAATATTCAGCATTCCCTGCGCTGCTACCAGTACGAAGGACATTTCCGGCATTTGAAGGAGCTATATGACCGCAACGAGCTGACCAGCGCTATCAACCGGGTAGTGGAGGACATTAACCACCGGTTTACGTTAGAAGTTCTGACTCAGGATTTCAGATCCCATGATCTTGGTATTTCTGCCAGCAACCTAAGACGGGACCGGGAAAATCCAACGGATATCCTGGATCGAATCGATATCTCCGCTGTAACAGAAAGCTTGCGAAATCTTCTGGAAATCCGTAACAAGGCAGAACAGACTGTAACTCTTGATCAAATTCATGGGGATGAGATCAAAGAATATCTGGATCTATTGGATCTGACCTGGGATATTGATATACTTTTTCTGCCGGATGTCAGCAAAGTATCCCGACGTACCGTAATTGCACAGCCTGGTCTTCGTTATGCTCAGGCAGATGCCCTGATCCGCAGTCTGCTGCTGGACAAAACATTCAGCGCCCTGTCTCTTTCAGAGCGTACTGCCGTACAGACGCGTATCCTATCTGAGATACGCGGCCGTATGATGGAAGATATTGTTTTACTGGAAACCAAACTGGCTAATCCGAAAAAGCAGGTGTTCATTCTCCAGTTTCCTATTGGAGAATTTGATATGGTAATTTTCGATCCAGAGGCCGGCTCCTGTCAGATTTTTGAGATCAAACACAGCGCCTTTGCAGTGCCTTCTCAGTACCGGCACCTGATTGATGAAAAGAAATGCGCTCAGACAGAGCATCGCTTCGGCCCGATCACTGGAAGATTTGTCCTCTATCGCGGTAAGACTCAGGTTATAGAAAACATCCAATATCAAAATGTGGAAGAATATCTTCGAACTGCCGTGCAAAATGACATATCGACTTGATAAAAATTGAAATGGCCATAGAAAAGCGCCGGTCCCTTTTGCATCTGCAGGAGGAACCAGCGCTTTTTTCTCATTCTATTCTGATCAGAATTTATTAGTAAATGTAACTTGGCATATCTATATCTTTATTCATAGATCGGATACTTGCTGCAGATCTTTGTAACTTCCTCACGGATATAATCCGCCTTATCCTCAAAATCTGTCGCTGCCAGCCAGATCAGTTCTGCGATCTTTTCCATATCCTCTTCCTTCAATCCGCGTGAGGTCACTGCTGGAGTACCGATGCGGACGCCGGAGGTGACGAATGGGCTTCTCGGATCGTTTGGAACTGTATTTTTATTCAGAGTGATATAAACCTCGTCGCAGCGGTTCTGAAGCTCTTTTCCGGAGATATCCGTTCCTCTCAGATCTACCAGCATCAGGTGGTTGTCCGTACCGCCGGTAAGGATCTTAAAGCCCTGTTTCTCTAAGGCTTTTGCCAGCGCCGCGGCATTTTTCACTACCTGTTCCTGATATGTCCTGAATTCCGGCTTCAGCGCTTCTCCAAAACATACTGCCTTTGCGGCGATCACGTGCTCTAATGGGCCGCCCTGAGTGCCTGGGAAGATCGCCTTGTTGAAGTTGAACTTCTCTGCAGCCTCTTTATTCGCCAGGATCATACCTCCTCTTGGACCTCTTAAGGTCTTGTGAGTGGTCGTAGTAACTACGTCTGCATAGGGGATCGGGCTTGGATGAAGCCCTGCCGCTACAAGACCTGCGATATGGGCCATATCTACCATAAGATACGCCCCCGCTTTGTCTGCGATCTCACGGAATCTCTTAAAGTCAATGAATCTGGCGTATGCGCTGGCGCCTGCGATGATCAGCTTCGGTCTTTCCTTCAGCGCGATCTTCTCCACTTCGTCATAATCAATAAAACCGTCGTCATTTACCCCATAAGAAACGATGTGGAAATATAAGCCTGAAAAATTTACAGGGCTTCCATGGGTCAGATGGCCGCCGTGGTCTAAGTTCATGCCCATGACCGTATCGCCTGGCTTTAACATGGCAAGAAATACCGCCATATTGGCCTGTGCTCCGGAGTGGGGCTGCACGTTCGCATAGTCGCAGCCGAAAAGCTGTTTTGCACGCTCGATCGCGATCGTCTCTGCCACGTCCACATACTGGCAGCCGCCATAGTATCTCTTTCCTGGATATCCTTCCGCATACTTATTAGTAAGTACGGTTCCCATCGTCATCATCACTGCTTCTGAAACAATATTTTCAGAAGCGATCAGCTCCAGGTTTCTCTGCTGCCTTGCATACTCTGCCCTGACCGCTTCTCCGACCTCGCTGTCATGCGCAGCGATCAGATCCATCACTTCTTTTACCATGATATTCCTTCCTCCTGCGTTGTAGTTTTGTCTTATATCATACCTTATTTTTTCTTTTACTTCAACACATTACCGCAATTTATAGTTTTTTATCACGATCTGAATGCTCCTGTTTCCATTATACTCATTGATCCCCGGATAATATATGGCATCCATGACCGAGTGCCCGGACAGTTCTTTTTCAAATCCGTCTCCGTCCCCAAACCACAAAGCCTCCATAGGAAATCCATTTTCCGTTACGACCGACAGCCTCACGGCGTTCCTGTTTTTTCCCATGACACGAAAACCGCGGATATGGAGATTCTTCTGGGCAAACTGCGGCTTTTCATTGCCCTGCCCGAAGGGTTCCAGCGCTTCCAGCTCCTGTATCAGCTCCTCGGATACGTACTCCAGCGGCATAGGAACGTCGATCCATATCTTCTGGATAAAATCCTCCTCTGTAAGCTTGGCATTTTCATTCAGCCGTTTTCGCAGCTCATCGATATGTTCTTCCTTAAGCGAAAAACCTGCGGCCATGGGATGGCCTCCGAATTTTGTCAGAAGATCTCTCACTTCCACAAGGCCTTCAAACATATGGTACGCTTCAATGGAACGTCCTGAGCCTTTGGCTCCGTCCTCGCTCTTCGTGATCACAAGAGACGGTTTCTGATAGTGCTCTCTGAGCCTTCCTGCGATGATTCCTGCCAGTGATTCATGACAGTCGGGTAAATATACTACCAGCACCTTATCGCCGCTGTAAAGGCCGTCTACGAGTTCTTCCGCCTTTCTTGTCTCTTCCTGGGTCATATCCTTGCGCTTATCGTTTAATTCCTTCAGTTCCACTGCCAGCCGGTCCGCTTCTTCCTCATCTTCCGCCAGTAAAAGAGCCAGGGCCAGTTTGGCCGTCTGGAGCCGCCCGCCTGCATTCAGGCACGGGCCGATCACAAAACCGATATGATAGGCGGAAAGATGGGAAATATCCAGATTGTTTTTCTCTACCAGCTTGCGGAGGCCGATATTGGATGTCTCAGCAATCTTTTTCAGCCCATATTTCACGATGATCCGGTTCTCATCCTGCAGCCGCATCACATCGCCTACTGTTGCGATCGCCGCAAATTCCAGCAAATCTTCCCATTCCTTTTCCGGAATGTGAAACAGGCGGTAAAGAACCTTTACAAACTTCCACGCCACAACCCCTCCGCATATCTCCGGATTGGGGTAATGGCAGTCCGCCTGCTTTGGATCCACCACCGCATCCGCCTGAGGGAGCACTTCCTCTCCGTCTACCTTCAGGACTTCATGGTGATCCGTGATCACCACGGTCATTCCCAGCTCCTTTGCCCTGGCGATCTCCGCTGAAGCTGCGATCCCGTTGTCGCAGGTAAGGATCGTATCGATCCCGTCCTGCGCCGCCGCTTCGATCAGCATATGGTTGATCCCATACCCGTCTTTGATCCGGTCCGGTATCTCATAATCCACATTGGCGCCCGCCCGTTTCATCCCCCGGTACAGAATATAAGTCGAGCACACGCCGTCAATATCATAATCGCCGATGATCCGGATCCGTCTCCCCTCCAGAATCTTCTCCCGGATGATCGACGCTGCCTTTTCCATATCCTTCAGCTGTTCCGGCTCATAAAGATCCGCCAGAGTTCCTTTCAGATATTTTCTGATCTCCTGATCTCCCACGATATCACGGTTTCTTATGATCCTGGCCGTCACCGGACTTATGGAAAATTTCTTTG
>DWZA01000015.1 GCA_019118365.1 Candidatus Lachnoclostridium stercoravium
AACGGCCCCAGTTTTATCTGAAAAACAGGATGGGGACGCCGCAGAATCTTACGTCCCCGTCTTAATCTATTTCTCACCACTCGCCCGAAGATTCATAGGCCATCCACCAGCCTGGCATGGCGTCGCACAGGATCTGCCAGATCGGCCCGTCTGTAATGTCCGAGTTAAAATCCATAAGATTGATCCCATCCGGATAATCTCTCACAGCGCCGTCCGGCCCGATATAACGGATCACATTTCCCTCTTTCAGATAAATGCGGTATTCATTTCCCGCGCTGTCCCAGGAATAAATGAAAACTGCCGTATAATCCAGATAGTCCCACTCCGCTGTACGGCCAAGCGCCGGATTCAGATGATAGACCTCCATGGCGATCCCGCTGGAAGAAGCGCTGGCAGGGATCACCATTTTCACCAGATTTCCCTGGGCATCATAATAAGTATCGCATTCTTCCAGGGTATCTGACGAAACGCTTATGGACTCATAGCCTTTTTCCTTTCGGTATTCGCTCAGATGGCTGTTGGTGTAGCTGTAGGTATCCCGGATGAACTGGATCTCGTCGTTTAAGGAGAATGTTCCTGCCGCGTCTGCAGTCTCTGCTTCCGTCTCATCTGAAGACCCGGTTTCGGAAAGTCCGCTTTCTTCCTGGCCCTCCAGATCCTCTGAAGACTCCGATCCGCTTCCGTCCTCTTCATACCCCTGCGCGTCTGCAGATGCATACCAGCTGTCCTCTTTTGATGCCTTTCCAATGCCGCTCAGGTATTCGTCCAGATTTTCTTCATTTACCGGAAGGGATTCCGGAACAAAAGCATCCTCCAAAAGGAGTTCTGTTTTCTCCTCCAGCCTTCTTTCCGTTTCCGGATCCCGTCCAGGCTCTGTATAATAACCTTCAGACGAAATGTAGTTATAGCTGTCTGTCAGCTCCAGGCTTCTGCCGTCCCAGGAATAGATCTCTACATTTATCCCCATCTGGGCTCTGGTACAGATGAAAGTTCCATCTTCCGGAATCGCGCCGAAATACCCCCATGTTACCGGCTGCCAGGCAAGACCGTCTGCATAATAAAGGAAATATGCGCTTGTCTCTGCGCTGGACTGGCCGGGAACATAAGCGTATACCTCGTACACGCCGTCCATATTTACATCCACCACGGAAAACAGTGTTTCTTCGCCATAGCCTGACGATGGGAAAAATATGCTGTTATTTTCCAGGGCATCCCGATAGGATGCGACCGCCTGGCGATTTACTTCGTTATCATAAGGATCCGCCGCTTCCGTCTCTGCAGCAGTCTCCTCTTTTGCTGCCGCCGGCGTTTCTGCCTCTTCTTCATACGCTTCTTCTGTCTCTGCCCTATTCTGCCAGGCTGAAACTGCATGCCCCGCCATAAAACCGCCGCCTGTGATCACTGCCGCGCCCACGACCACTGCCGCAGCTTTTACTCCTATAGACACGCCTGCCGCAGCGGCTCCGGAAGCTGCAGCCGCTGCCCCTGTGCCGGCAGCGCCGGAAGCCGCCATACCTGCGCTCCCTGCTCCGGCGGATGCCGCCGCTCCTGCATTCCCCGCACCGTAGGCCGCCGCTCCGGCATTTCCTGCGCTGGAAACCGCCGCGCCCGCGTTCCCTGCGCTGGCGGAAGCCATGCCCATATTCCCTGCTCCGGCAGCAGACTGGCCCGCTGCTCCCGCTCCTATGCCCTGTCCGGCTTTATATGCTCCATATCCTGCAGCGGCTCCGGCTCCTGCCAGAGCTGCCTCTGCCGCAGCCGCGTAAACCGTATCTTCGAATGCACAGCTGATAATAGCAGAGATCGGGATGATGGTAAGCTCCACGCCCAGCTTGCGGAAATCGCTTTTTCTTTCCATAAGCTTTTTCCTTCCCTGGAAAAGGCGGGATTTGATCGTATTTTCCGATATCCCCAGATTTTCCGCCATCTCCCGGATCGTGATCTTCTGTCCGTATACCATCCAGAGAGCCGTTCTCTGATCCTCCGGGAGCGTGTTCAGGATCTCGTCTACGATCTGAGAAAGGGCCTGCCTCCCTGTAATGATCTCCGGGCTGAACCTTCCGGATTCGTCTTCAAAGTCCGGGATGTTTCCCTCTTCATCCGCCAGCTCGGAAAACATCATCGGCTTTTTCTTCATATTATATCTGACAGCTGTATTGGCCGCGATCCGGTTGATCCAGGGCTGGATCTTCTCATCGTCGTCCAGCTGGCCGATATATTTATATACTTTCAGATATGTCTCCTGGAGAATGTCCTCATGATCCGAAGGGTTATCGCAGTATTTCCGTATAACTGCGAGAGCGACTGTCCGAGTCTGCTCGTAAACCAGCTGAAAAGCAGCCGCGCTCCCGCCCTTTAATTCTTTTACAGCATTCATCAATTCGTTCATATTTTCCATCCTTTCCTTTTTTCCTCACAAAATATCCTTTCACTTATGCAGATACATCCAATAGAAAAAAGGTTTTAAAGTTGTTTAAACAACGGTACTTTTTTTGTTATTATAGTACAGTAGGGACTGCGAAAACACGATGCACACAAGCGGTCCTGTACCGTGAGGGGCTTTCAGACCCCATATCATTACAAGTATATCAGGCTTCTGCCATAACTACAAGGAGGTTACCTATGATCAGAAGGATTATCCACATTGATGAAGAAAAGTGCAATGGCTGCGGTCTTTGCGCGGCTGCATGCCACGAAGGCGCCATTGGAATGGTAAATGGGAAAGCCAGGCTGCTGCGGGACGATTACTGCGACGGTTTAGGGGACTGCCTGCCCGCCTGTCCTGCCGGCGCTATCACATTTGTAGAACGGGAAGCAGCCGCCTACGACGAAAAAGCAGTTCTGGCCAATAAGGCTGCGAAAGCTTCCGGCCAGCCTCACGGCGGCTGTCCAGGTTCTATGGCGGCTTCCATCTCCCACAAAGAAAGCGCTGCCCCAGTCTCTGCGCCGGGGATATCCCGGCTCAGCCAGTGGCCAGTCCAGATCAAACTCGCTCCCGTCTCTTCTCCGTATTTCCATGAGGCAAGCCTGCTGATCGCCGCCGACTGCACCGCTTACGCATATGGAAATTTCCATGAAGATTTTATCAGGGGCAGGGTCACCCTGATCGGCTGTCCAAAGCTGGACTCCGTCCAATATTCAGAAAAGCTGACGGAGATCCTGAAAAATAATGAGATCAAAGATATCACTGTGGCGCGCATGGTCGTTCCATGCTGCGGCGGTATTGAATACGCCGTAAAAGAGGCTGTAAAAAACAGCGGACGGGCGATCCCGGTACAGGTGATCACCATCTCTACCGACGGTACGATCCTGGCCCGCAGCTGAAATTATTACGGAAAAACAGGCCTTTTTTGATATTTTTTTAAAAAAACCGGATTTTTTCCAAATCCACAAGTCTTTGGGCATCCCATCTTGCGGACAGGTCAAAATATTGTGGTTTGGAGATCCGGTTCTTCGACGTACAGGCTTTATTTAACTGCCTCAGACTTGACAAATGGAAAAATATGTGTAAAATATGGTTTAGCCTGCATTTATTACAAAAGTGTTACATATATTTATAATGTGTTTCCTTAGTCTTAACAAGTGAGGTGTTTTTATGAAGTTTGTTACAAAAAGAAATTTACTGACAGCAACAGTAACGATAATTATGTTCCTTTGCGGAACATTCCCTGCATGGGCCGCCGAATACAACGGCTCTCTGGACGGCATGGAAGGAACTTCTATTTCCGGTTGGGCATGCAGTTCTTCCAGTCCAAATACTTCTGCCAATGTGCAGATCCTCGTAAAAAACAGCGAGACAGAAGAGACCGTGGAAGATTTCACAGTCTTTGCTTCTGAAAAGAGGACAGACATCAAAAATGAGGGAAAGCTGAACGATTACTGCGGTTTTACCGCTGATCTGGATCTCTCCGCTCATCCGGAAGGTACTTACAGTATTGAAGCTTACGTAGACGGCGAAAGACTTCCAAATACTCTTGAGTACAAGAAAACAGCGGCAGGCGCTACTGTAACCCAGGTTTCCGAATCCAAAGCTGTACAGACAGCTTCCGGGCTGAGATCTCTCGGCATGTTCCGTCTGACCGGCTATTGCAAATGTCCGATCTGCTGCGGAAAGTGGTCTTCGATCAACAGCACATACATTGGCGCGATCCCACGTGTAAACCACACCATCGCAGTTGACCCACGGGTGATCCCATTCGGAACAAAAGTTATGATCAATGGCATCGTCTACACTGCTGAGGACAAAGGCGGCGGCGTAAAGGGCAACCACATCGACATTTTCTGCGGTTCCCATTCAGCAGCTTTAAAGATTGGCGGAACTGCCGAAGTATTCCTGGTTCCGTAAATCACAAACCTGATAATTATGCGGCAAAACGATCAATAAATCAATAAGGAAACAAAAAAAGCATTGCCATTTACCCGGCAGTGCTTTTTCTTTTTGATCTTTTCATTTGTAACTGTTCGGGACGTCCTAAACTGTTACTTCTATATTTATGACAGCAGGAAATAGCTGAGGGCATAATTGCTTACGTCGATCCCGCGGTCTGTCAGCCAGATCCTCGGTTCCCGTACTTCTAAAAGCCCCTCTTCTTTCAGCGCCCTTATCTGCTGTCCATATACATTCCACATATTCTGGCCGAATCTGGCCGCAAAATCACTCCCGGATACTCCGTTCATCATCCTTAAGCCCAGGAACATAAACTCTTCCATCTTCTCCCGGATCGTCAGGGATGTAATATCCTGATAAAGGCTTCCTGGAAATCCTTTTTTCGTGCTCATATCCAGGTATGTCTCCAGATCCCTCTCCTTGTGGAACCGGTAACCGCTGATATAGGAAGAGGAACCCAGACCAAGCCCCAGATAGTCTACGCCTGTCCAATATCCTATGTTATGGCGGCACTCTTTCCCCGGTTTCGCGTAATTTGATATCTCGTAGCGGATAAAGCCGTATTTTGCCAGGATATCCTGAGTCAGATAATACATATCTCTTTCCGTATCCTCATCGGGAAGGGGCGGATAGGCTTCTCTCCCGTCTCCATAGAGATCGTAAAACGGAGTCCCCTCTTCTACGATCAGGCTGTAGGCGGAAATATGTTCCGGCTTCAGCATAAGGACTTTCTTCAGTGTCTTTTCCCAGGATTCCAGCGTCTGTCCCGGAAGGGCGGACATCAGATCCACGTTTACATTGTCAAATCCAGCCAGCCGCACTCTCTGGTAGGATTTCAGAAATTCGTCGTATGTATGGATCCTTCCCAGCAGCCCCAGCTCCCAGTCGTCCGCCGACTGAAGTCCCAGGCTGATCCGGTTGATCCCCGCTTTGCGGTAATCGGACAGCTTGGTCTGGGTCAGCGTCCCCGGATTCGCCTCTATGGTGATCTCCGCCTCCGGATCTACATCATAGTTTTCCCATACTGCATCCATGATCTGACGGATGCAGAAAGAGGGGATGACGGAAGGAGTCCCGCCGCCGATAAATATACTACTTACCTGATATTCACGGACTCCAGGGCCTTCCGCCCGTATTTCTTCGATCAGCTTGTCCGCGTAAGCCCGATGGGCCGACGCAGGAGTAACAAAGGAAAGAAAGTCGCAGTACTCGCACTTTCTCGCGCAAAATGGGATATGGATATATAATTCCAGTGGTCTTTTACTCTTCATCTAATTTCAACACGCTCATAAATGCTTTTTGAGGGATCTCTACGCTGCCGATCTGGCGCATACGCTTCTTTCCCTCTTTCTGTTTTTCCAAAAGTTTCCTTTTTCTGGAAATATCTCCGCCATAGCACTTGGCCAGCACGTCCTTGCGCATGGCTTTTACTGTCTCGCGGGCAATGATCTTGCCGCCGACCGCCGCCTGGATCGGGATCTCAAACAGATGCCTTGGGATCTCATCTTTTAATTTCTCGCACATCTTCCTTCCCCTCTCGTAGGCAGATCCTGCGAATACGATAAAGGAAAGGGCGTCTACGGCCTCTCTGTTAACAAGGATATCCAGTTTCACCAGCTCAGATCTCTGATATCCCTTCAGATCATAATCAAAAGAAGCGTATCCTCTGGATCTGGACTTAAGAGCGTCAAAGAAATCGTAGATGATCTCGTTTAACGGAAGCTCGTATTTCAGCAAAGCTCTGGTAGACTCAATATATTCCATACCGAGGTAAACGCCCCTTCGTTCCTGGCAGAGCGTCATGATCGCTCCTACGTATTCCGTAGTCACCATGATCTCCGCAGATACGACGGGTTCTTCCATATATTCGATCTCCGACGGATCCGGCAGGTTGGATGGATTGGTCAGCTCCATCATCTCCCCGTTTGTCTTATGGACGCGGTAAACAACGCCTGGAGCGGTCGTAACAAGATCCAGATTGTACTCTCTTTCAAGCCGTTCCTGGATGATCTCCAGATGGAGAAGGCCCAGGAAGCCGCAGCGAAAGCCAAATCCCAGAGCCAGCGAAGTCTCCGGCTCATAAAACAGAGAAGCATCGTTTAACTGAAGTTTCTCCAGGGCATCTCTTAAGTCCGGATACTTTGCGCTGTCCGCCGGATAAATGCCGCAGTAAACCATCGGCGTTACCTTTTTATAGCCTGGCAGCGGTTCCGCGCAGGGTTCTGCTCTGTTGGTGATCGTATCGCCCACCCGCGTGTCCTTTACATTTTTTATACTTGCTGTGATATATCCTACCATGCCTGCGGCCAGCTCGTCGCATGGGATAAACTGTCCTGCGCCAAAGTAGCCCACTTCTACCACATCTGCTGTCGCTCCGGTGGCCATCATCTGGATAGGGGTCCCTTTTTTGACTACGCCGTCTTTAATACGGCAGAAAACGATCACGCCCTTATAGGAATCGTAAAGGGAGTCAAAGATCAGGGCCTTTAAAGGCTCTTCCCTGTCTCCTTCCGGAGCCGGTATCTTATGGACGATCGCTTCCAGAACGTCTTCGATGTTCTGCCCTGTCTTTGCAGAGATCCTGGGAGCGTCTGCCGCTTCGATCCCGATCACATCCTCGATCTCCTCCGCCACCCGGTCCGGGTCCGCGCTGGGAAGATCGATCTTATTGATCACAGGAAACACCTCCAGGTCGTGGTCCAGGGCCAGATATACGTTAGCCAGGGTCTGAGCCTCGATCCCCTGGGCCGCATCTACCACAAGGATCGCCCCGTCGCAGGCGGCAAGGCTTCTGGAAACCTCGTAATTAAAATCCACATGGCCTGGGGTATCGATAAGATTAAAGATATATTCTTCTCCGTCCTGCGCTTTGTATACGGTGCGGACTGCCTGAGACTTGATCGTGATCCCCCTCTCCCGTTCCAGATCCATATTGTCCAGAACCTGGGACTGCATCTCCCTGCTGGTCAGAAGTCCTGTCTTTTCAATGATCCTGTCCGCCAGGGTGGATTTCCCATGGTCGATATGGGCGATGATACAAAAATTACGAATCTTACTCTGGTCTACTGATGCCATATTATTCCTCTCTTCTAACCGGGCCTGGCCCGTAAATTCCTTCGTATCCCTTAAGGGGCTTTTATAGTAGAATATACCATTTTTTTATTTTCCTTGCAACACCATATCTAAAACTTCTGCCAGGGGTTCCATGGCGTTTCTGGCCTCTTCATAGATATTGTTCTGCGCCCCGACTTCGATCAGAGAGGAACGGGGACGGACGTGGAGATTATACCTAAGCCCTTTCAGGTAGATCTTCCTTGTGAATCCTGGAAAATACTCTTCCGCCTTCAGCTGCATCTGGAAGCTAAAGGCCAGGTTATCCTCCAGGTTCGGGTTGGGAAGGTATTCGATGGCCTCTTCCGGCGTTCTGCTCATGCCGAGGAAGAACATGATCCGGGCAGTGGTTTTTCCATTTACCTGGGCTACCAGACGGTTATCTTCATCTACTCCGTCCCGGTGAAGATCCAGCACCACCTGGATGGAAGGATTCTCCTGCAGGATACTGGTGATCCCTTCCAGCGCGTATGTATATGCCTTGCTCCGGTCCAGCTGTCCTCCCTGTATATCGTAGGCGCTTGTATCGTGGATCACGTTATAGCCTTTCTCCTGCAAAAGCTCTGCAAGATAATTTCCAACTCCAACAACTGTTGCTTCTGGATTTTCCGGACTGTGATCCGCATAAGTTTCCTGGGAGTGAGTATGGTAGATCAGGATCTGCGGCTCGTCGGAACCTGCTGCAAGTCTTAAATCTTTGCCAAGAAAAGCCGCGGCGTCCATAATATCCCTGCCTGCTGTTGTAGAAGGGTGGACGCTGAAAAAATGGCTCATCATAAAGTCATAGTCCGCCAGCTGTTCGATGGGATAGACTGCGCCCCGTGCCTGGGTACTGCTTTCAGCCAGGACTTTTGCAGCCGTTTCTTCACCTGCCGCTTGCCCATCCGTTTTCTGTCCTTCCGCCTGACTGCCGTCCGCCTGCATGACGTTTTCCAGCAAAGTCCCTCTGCTTTCTATGGAGGCATCCCGATACTCCTGATCCGCCTGTTTTTTCTCCAGATACATCCGGTATGCAGGATCCACAGCTTCTGCCGTCTGGTATGACAGCCTTTTTTCGCCGCCCTGGCGGTAAAGGGGGATCCTTCCCCAAAGCTTTTCCATCCACCAGGTTTCCCCGTTTTCTTCCCTTTCTTTTTCCCCTGACGTCCCTGCCGGACAGTAATGGCGGAAAGCCGCCTGAAACAGAACAGGCAGAGTCTCTCTGCTCCGCTCCGTAAGATAACCGGCCTGTTCTGTAAGATCCTCTTCCCACAGCCTTTTTCCGCCGAGAAAAACCGTCAGGAAAAGGAACAGGATCACCATCTGTCTAAGGCGCTTCCTGCGGCGGTTTCCTGTATATTTCTTTATCTCCATTGCTCTCACCCCTGATCCGGCCTCCTACTATATTATGCTTTTGCCCCTGTCCCCATTCCATAGGAGCCTTCATCCCGGTTTCAGTTAAAAAGAGCTTTATGGATCCCTTCTGAAATCGTAAAGCTTAAGGTTTTGATGGTTTCGTCAATATCCGGCGGCGTTACATAAAACGCTCCAAATTCTGGTTCCAGCAGCTCGCGGATAAAAGCATACTGCTGATCCGGATCCAGCGCGCCTATGAACTCGCCGGCTCCTTCTGTTTTTGGATCTGATTCCAGCGCTTTTACCACTGCCCGTATGGTGTCCTGAACAATAGCCGCCGCTCCTACTACCGTAGGCACGCCGATGGCCAGAACCGGCACTCCCAGATTCTCCTCTGTCAATCCGTGGCGATGATTTCCCACGCCGGAACCAGGATGGATCCCTGTATCTGTCAGCTGGATCGTTGTTCCCAGTCTTTTCACGCTCCTGGCTGCAAGAGCGTCCACAGCGATCACTACATGAGGGGCCGTTTCCTTTATGATCCCTTTCAGGATCTCCGCTGTCTCCATACCTGTCTGCGCCATAACGCCAGGTACGATCCCACTTATAATAGGTAGATTCTCATTTTTCTCCTGCTGCCTTAAATGCCTGGTCATCTGAAGATTATTCAGCGTACGGGGCCCCAGGGAGTCCGGCGTCACGTAGGAATTTCCAAGACCTACCGCCAGGATCTGCAGCGGCTGATCTTTGTCTCTGTTTTTCAGAAGATTCTTCAGCAGGCGCCGTATCTGGACCGCCAGTTCTTCTGACACTTCCTCATGGTACGCCTCGTCTTTCCACCCCATATTCCCTGCCTCTAAAGTGATATACGCCCCCACAGGCTTTCCCATAGCTTTGGCGCCCTCTTCGCTTTTTATCACCACTTCTGTCAGATGGATACCTTTTCCGCTTTCATCCCATTCCCGGAAAGAAATCCCTCTGACATTTTCCTCGCCCTCCGGATTTTTTTCTTTTTCTTCCAGAGCCAGATCCGTACGGATCTCAAACCTGGTATCGTCTGTTGGAGGCTGCCGGAACCGCCTTTTTCCCACTGACCTGCTCGAACTGTTTTTCATAGGACACAACCCCTTCTGCATGATGTAAATATTGCTGCCTGCAGTTTCATTTTTCTCGAAAAAACAGGAAATATGTATTGACAGATCGAGGAAAATTGGCTAGAATACTAAAGTATGTTTACATTGAACTGTCCGTGTCCAGGTTTTGATGCAAACCACTAATTATGAATGATCAAATAAATTGGAGGTGTACCGATTGGCTAATATCAAGTCCGCTAAAAAGAGAATTTTAGTAAATGAAACCAAGGCTGCTAGAAACAAAGCAATCAAGTCTAAAGTTAAAACTGCTATCAAGAAAGTTGACGCTGCTATCGCTGCCGGTGATAAGGCTGCTGCACAGGCAAGTTTAGTAAACGCTACAACTGAGATTGATAAGGCTGCTACCAAGGGAGTTTATCATAAGAATACAGCTTCCCGTAAGGTATCCAGATTAGCAAAAGCTGTTAACGCTATGGCTTAATCGAAAGTTTTATTTATATAATCAATTAACCCACAAATATGATCCCTCTTCCTGCGGGTGTGGCAGGAAGGGGGATTTTTTGTTGCGCTCCGGCGCGCAGTTTTTCCCATATTTGCTGCTTTTGCAGCCGCTGTCATTTATTACATTCGGATAATTCATCAAATATGGATAATATACATTAGCGGTGAATAACTGTTTAATGATATTAAGAGGTGAAGAATATGGTAAGCTATGACAGATTGTGGGAAACTATGAAGAAAAAGAACACCAGTCAATACCGCCTGATCAAGTATTACGGCGTCAGCGCCGGACAGATCGGCCGTCTGAAGAAAAACATGTATGTTTCTACCCATACGATCGATATGCTGTGCAATATCCTCCAATGCTCGGTAGAAGATGTAATGGAAATAAGACTGGATGATCCTCAGAAATCCGAGAGGAAAAAGTAGTAAAAAAATCCTGCGATCCAAAGACGGGGTGC
>DWZA01000016.1 GCA_019118365.1 Candidatus Lachnoclostridium stercoravium
ACTGTGCTCGGTTTAATGTACTATACAAAAATAAATTGTATAGTGATATTTTTTTAAATTCATAAAATGCGCATATTACAATGATTTTTCCTAGTGTAATAAAGGAAGTTGCAAAGCAGATGGGAATGTAAGCGAAGTTTTATCTTAAATAAAACTCTGCCAGCATAAAATCAGGTAAATTACTAGAAGCACCGCAAGATCCGCATACAATCCGGGTTTTGCGGTACTTTTTCTTTCTGCGGCAGACGACAGGAAGAATGCAGATAGCTGTGTCCGGGTATATGCCATAAGCCGTATTTAGACAAAGTTCTGCCAAAAATCTCCGAGTTTTGCCAAAAACATGATTTTGATCATTTTTATGTGCTAAAATAAAATCAGATTACTCCAGCGGGAGGTGGATTATGCCTGAAAACGAGTCCCTGCGCTTCATCCTGGAAGACGAAGCGGGAGAAGAACAAGAATACGAAGTGATCGGTACCTTTACATTAGGCGAAAGGGACTATATCGCCCTGCTTCCTGTGGATGATGAGGAAGACGGCGTAAAGCTTCTGGGCTTTCACGCAGGAGAAGACGACGAACTGCTCCTCGATCCGATCGAAGATGAGGAAGAGTATGACGAGGCGGCCAAAGCTTTCGAGGATATTTTCAACGGAAATATCCCTGTGGATATCTTCGAAGAAGAACCGGTAGAAGAGGCGTTTGAGGAGGATATGGAAGAAGAAATAGAAGAGGACTATCTGTCCGAAGGGGTATCAGAAGAAAGGGAGAATGAAAATGAGTGAGACAACTGTTTACGCTACACCAGCAAGACTTGACACGTCCAGCGCTCCGCAGGCGGATCAGGAGATCAAGGAGCTGATCGCCGGAGGAGTCCTGGATTTAAAGATCGATATGGCAAAGACTACTTACATAAGCTCTATAGGGCTGCGGGTGATCCTGGCTGCCAAGAAGAGCCTTGACAGCAAAAAGGGGAGTCTTGTTCTGCAGCATGTATCCCCTCAGGTAAAGGAGATCTTTGATGTGACCGGTTTTTCCGGTTTCCTGATGATGGAGGACTGAAGATGAGGGAACAGTGGACGGTACAGCAGCGGATCTGGATCTGGGGGAAGACCTTTTTTCGGGCTATGGGCCCGCTGGCTCTCTATGTCCTGATGCCGGCCCTGTGCCTGTCCCTGGGCTATGTCATCCTTCATCCGGAGATGACGGCCCAGGAGTTTTTTACATATGGAGGCAACTTTTATTCAGCTGTGGGAATGCTCCTTACGATACTGATCCTTTATGGCAGATCCCGGTCAAAAAAGCGCAGCTTCTTTGAGGATACAACGTTGTATTTTGATCAGATGGATATTAAGAAGGCGGCTGCTTTCCTGGTTTTCGGGGCGTCTGCGGCCCTGGCCGTTTCCGCGTTTCTGACCTTACTGCCAAAAGTCGGACTGACGGAAGGATATTCCGAAGCTTCCCACGCGATGTTTAACGGGCGGGATATGCTTTTTACCATTCTTACTACGGTGATCACTGCGCCTCTGGCGGAGGAGATCATATTCCGCGGCTACATGATGAATATTTTCCTGGAAACCTTTGAGGAAAAACAGGCGATCTGGATCGTCAGCCTGATCTTCGCTGTCTGCCATGGGCAGGCGCTGTGGATCCTGTACGCCCTAGTCATGGGCCTGGCGCTGGCCTGGGTATCCATACGTGAGGACAATATTTTATACGGCTTTTTCCTTCACGTAGGTTTTAACCTTCCTTCGGCCCTGATCTGGCTGGCGGGAAATTTTGAAAATATAGATCAGCTTTTCTTCGGCAGCCCATGGCTGATCGGCGGCTACGGCCTGATCGGCTTGCTGATCTGTCTTCTGCTGATACGGAGATATCTGGGATCGGAGAAGGACCTTTCATAAATCGAAACACATAAAAGGGGTGGAAGTGGGGATGCCATCTGTATTCGACTATCTTTTTAACAGAATAACAAAAAGCGGCTACAGGCCGCAGACTCCGTCTTCTCTGACGGAGCAGGAAGAACAGACGGAGAAAGTGGAGACGGAAGTTTGGGAGAGGGAAACGACGCCTGTCCTGAACAGAAAGCAGATGGAGGCTTTCTCCAGAGAAGAGGTCCGGAGAGCCTTGCGCCATGGGGCGAAGGAAAGTCTGTCCGGCTGTAATCTAAGCCAGAGAGAGACGGATTTTGGCCGTCTGAAGCCAGAGGAAGCTTCTGGAAAAAGACTTTTATTTTTGGACAACCCGGAAGTGTTCCGGACGCTGAAATCTATGTATGAGAGGATCAGACCGGTTGACAGGGAGTTTGAAAAACTCTTCGCAGCCCAGGAACCGGATCCGGGACGGAAAGCAGCCTATGCTGTTTCCCAGATGCTGCTGCAATTTGATGGGCAAAGCGTTCCCCGGATCGACTATACAGATGAGAAAAGCCTGAGAGAAGGCGTCCCGGAGCTTTTAAATCAGGGATATGAAGCCATGGCGCTGGCAAAAAGCGTTCAGGGGCTTTTAAGAGATCAGGCCAATACCTGGATCTCCATGGAAACCGGAGAGGAGATACAAAAAGCCGAGGCGCGGTGGAAAAGGCTGGATGTATTCATGGGGGCCAGAAACGCTGCTTTAGATATCTGCAGTTATTTTATTACAGAAGATTTTGAAAAAGGGACTCTGGTGATGGAGGAAGACGAGACAAAGCGCAGGCTTTTGGTCAACTGCGTGTGTTCGCTCCATTATGTGAACGATCCTTTTTATAAAAATATTGAGGAAAAGCCTCTTGACCAGGTAACAGCTGCCCAGGCTTCCTATATGAAAAGAGGAGGCGATTACCGGGCTTTTAATGATGTGAAAACAGACCGGTTATGCAGCTTTTTGAAGGGAGAGACACCGGCAGTAGAGGTGTGCCACCGGCCGGACTATCTGGATTCCCTGAATATGGCGCGAAGCGAACAGAAGAAGGAGGCGGCCGCCCGCAGGAAGGTTGCCGTAAGTGAGCTTCAGAAGCAGGAATTTGGCAAAGACATTGAGAGGAGCAGAAATTATGGATTGGATCAAAAAGGCAGGGCTTTACGCTCTGGCAGCGCTGGTATCAGTGATCATACTGGGAAGCATGACCGGGATGCTGATGGAAGCCGTCTCAGGCCTGATAGAGGGAGAAGGCTTTAATGTAGCGTTTCATATAGGGCTTTTCCTGGCTCCGTCCACCTGGCTGACCGGCGCGGTAGAGACGGCTCTGCTGGTACTGCTGTTTATGCTTTTTGGAAGCAGCACGGCGAAGGCGTCCAAGCGGATGTTAAAAAGCAAGGCTCAGCGGATCGAAGGCGCCCTGGAAAATTCCCGCTTCATGAACGATAAGGAAAAAGATGATCTTTTCCCCCATAAGCGGTTTACACGTCTGAAAGAAGAAAAAAAAGACGGCATTCCCATGTATGCGGTATACAGCCATAAAAAGAAAGATGTAGACATCAATCTCTCCGCCCCGGCTCACGGCCTGATCATCGGCGCTACCGGAAGCGGTAAGACGACTACCTTTATCAATCCGGTGATCCAGATCCTTGGACACACCAGCGCCGGTTCTTCCATGATCTGCACAGATCCAAAGGGAGAGCTGTTCCAGCTCCATTCCAAGTTCCTGAAGGAACAGGGATACAATGTGATGGTGCTGGATCTGAGAGATCCTTACAGTTCTTTCCGCTGGAATCCTCTGGGAGATATCTACGACCGCTATCAGCTGTATGTAAAGACAGGAGACGAGATCTATGAGCGTACGGACCAGGCGGATCCCAACGAACTGGAGCTTGTAAACAACCCGGAAGAGTACGGAGAAGTATGGTACGAATATAATGGAAAAGCTTATGCCAGCCGCAGGCAGCTGATCAATCTTGTTAAGATCGAAAAACAGAAGATCTACGACGAGGTCTATGAAGATCTGAACGACCTGATCAGCGTGATCTGCCCTATCGAGTCCAAGGACGATCCCGTATGGGAGAAAGGCGCCCGTTCGATCATTATGGCAACCTGTCTGGCCATGCTGGAAGACAGCGAGAATCCAGAGCTGGAGATGACGAGGGAGAAGTTCTGCTTCTATAACATCAATAAAGCGATCAGCAATTCAGAAAATGAATTTGCAGTCTTAAAAGATTACTTTAAAGGGCGCTCCAGACTTTCCAGAGCAGTGGGTCTTTCCCGCCAGGTGCTTTCCGCGGCGGATCAGACGCTTTCCAGCTATATGTCCATTGCTTTTGACAAGCTTTCCATGTTTAACGACGAAGGACTTTGCGCCCTGACTTCGGCTACGGATATTGAACCGGAACGGTTTGCTTCCGAGCCTACGGCTTTGTTCCTTAAGATCCCGGACGAGAAGGATACCAGGCATGCCCTGGCGGCAGTATTTATCCTCTGCATCTATAAGGCCCTGATCAAGGTGGCCTCGGCCAGAGAGGACTTATCTCTGCCGAGAAATGTATATTTCCTTTTGGACGAGTTCGGAAATATGCCGAAGATCGATAAGTTTGACAAGATGATCACCGTAGGACGAAGCAGGAAGATCTGGTTCCATATGGTCGTTCAGTCCTACGCCCAGTTAAACAACGTATACGGCGATACGGTGGCTGACATCGTAAAGAGCAACTGCGGGATCAAGATGTTCATCGGTTCCAATGATATCGCTACCTGCGAGGAGTTTTCCAAGCTCTGCGGAAATATGTCAGTAGCTACCACCAGCGTTTCTGCATCCACCCATGATACCAGCGGACAGATGAATTATTCCAGCCAGATCCAGGACCGTCCGCTTATCTATCCTTCCGAGCTGATGAAGCTGAACAACAAGAAGGATACGGGAAACGCTATCATAGTGACTTTTGGAAATTATCCTTTAAAGACCAAGTTTACGCCCAGCTATAAGTGCCCCCTGTATGAGATGGGGACTATGGACCTGACAGAGGTAAGGAGCAACCCGTTCTTTGGGGACGAAGTATTTTATGATCTGGAAGACCGCAACTACCTGGTGCTGGAGACCGGGGAAGAGGATGGAAACGTACAGATGACCGGAGGAGAAATGTAAATATGAAACAGACCAGATGGATAAAGAAGACGGCGGCCTGCCTGGCGCTGGGAGCGGTCCTGGCAGGAACAGAAACGGCAGTATGCGATCCATACACGGTTTTTGGAGCACAGGGAGCATCTTACGAACAGATCGTCAACGCCCAGCAGGGGCTCTCATCTTCTGTGGTGAACGAACGCCATTATGTGGTCTACAGGGCGGATGATGACGACGAAAGTTCCGGAAGGGTATACCGGGAAGAAGACAGGACTACCGGACCTGGAGCGGCCGCTGAGGTGGAGATCGTAGAGGACGAGGAGCCGGACGGACCCAAAGTGGAGGAAGTCAGCCTTTCCGAACGTCACCATGAGGATTTCGGCGTTTACGAAGAGGATATGGGAAACCGGTATTTTCTCTATGCGACAGTAGAAAACGGCGGGATCACTGACCAGCCTGTAAGCGTAGATATTCCGGCAGGCCTTACCTTTGTAATGGAAAAGGACGGCGTACAGATCCCTTATGCCAGCGGGCAGACAGTCAGCGCAAGGGGCTCTTATATGCTGACCCTGACAGGACCGGACGATCCTTCTCTGCCTTTTTCCGAGCAGACGATCTATAAAGCAGTGTTCCGGTTCCGGATCCAGGAGAGACTGGTTCCTGAGACAGAAGAAGCCGCGGAAGCATTTGCGCCAGGCGGCTATGGATCTGACAGAGGTTCTTCTTTTGAAGAAACAGCCCCTGCCGTAGAAGAAACCATACCGGAGACAGAGCCGCAGACAGAAGAGACGGAAGTATCTTCGGAAGCAGACGCTGAAACAGAAGAAGAGACTATCTCCGCAGACGTGTTCAATGAAGACGGTTCTTTAAATGAAGAAGCCCTGGAAAGCAGCATCGAAGACCTTGTAGGCGCTGATGAGGGCAGGATCGATATGGATCGTTACAGCGAAGTGACAGGACTTTCTTCTTTTTATGACAGTTCTTCCGGTCTGTTCAAAAACGAACTTCTTACAGGAGCGGCATTTTATACTAACGTGCCCAACGGCATGGTGACCAACAGCGCCGTCCGGATGGACACGGCAGATGAGATACAGTTTACTGTTTTAAAGGACGGGGAGGCTCTGGAATACGTGCCCGGCATGGTCTTTGAAGAGGCGGGAAGCTATATGATCTATCCGTCTCAGAATACTACGGTATATCTGGGGGAATACGGGATCGATAAACGGCCTCAGTTCCATTTCAGGATCGTTACAGGCCCTATCCGGGATATGGGAATATTCAACGCGCCTCAGGACTACGAGATCCAGGAAGTGACGCTGGACGGCAGGCCGGTCACAGACGGAGTTTTCACAGATTACTGCAGCCTGTCTGAGGATGGAGAGTATAAGATCCGTCTGTCCCACAAAGATGGAGAGACTTCAGACCTGACTACGACCTTTGTGAAAGACAGCATCCAGCCCCGCTTTGTTTTGAGCCGGGAAAAGAGCACCGTTTATTTCCACTACCGGTCTTCGGACATTGTTTCCTGCAGGCTCTACAGGAACGGAGAGCTGGTTTCCGACCAGCAGATCCCGTCAGAGGTCAGCGGAAGCGGAAGCTACCGTCTGGAAGCTTACGATGCAGCCGGCAATATGGCTTCTTCCGAATTCCAGATCGATTATCACTTTAATACAGGAGCGATCATCGTGATCCTTTTAGTCGTTACTCTGATCGCGGCCCTGGTGGTATTCCTGAAAAGGGCCAGGAGCCAGGTACGGGTAAGATAGAAAAAAGCAGCAGGATCAGTTTTTATCATTGCAGGGAAGGAGGATACAGATGGAATATGTGAGCTTGAGCTTTACGTCGCTTCTGCAGGATCTGCTGGGAGCCGTATTTGACGCGGTGCTGGCTCCGGTGCTGAGGGATGTGGCGAGCATCCTGATCAATGCGGCCGGCGTCCTGATCCAGGAAGTATTGTCCAATTTTCTGCTGCAGTCGTGGATCATCTTCTTAAAGCTGATCTATTTTCTGGAATGTATATTTGATATTTTTTCCGGAGTCAGCCCGGTAAAGGTGGAAAATGTCAGCGAACCTATCACTTTGCTGGAGTATTTCTTCCGGGTGGAACCGGTGCAGAAGGCGTTTCTGACGATCACATTTGTCGCGGTGGCGATCTCGTTCCTTACTACGATCATCGCAGTGACCCGTTCCATTTCCGATATGGCTTTGGAAAATAAAACACCTTTGAGCACAGTGTTCAGGCAGGGGCTTCAGGCGGCGGTCAGCTTTATGCTGATCCCCATCGTATGCCTGTTCATGCTGCAGATGGTGACTCAGGTGACAGTAGTCATCAACAGCTCCATGGTAAACCAGCATGCGGATACTACCATGAGCGACGTGCTCTTTATTTCTGCGGCGGGAATGGGAGCCAAAAGCGACGAGATAGAGGAGAACTACTCCTATGGGCAGAAGTATGAGAACGCGGAGCAGGTAAAGAAAGATTTCGATATCACCAAATTTGATTATGTGCTTGCCTTTGCCAGCAGCATTCTTGTGACCCTGCTTATGCTCTGCTCCATACTTCAGTTTATCCAGCGTATCATCATGGTGCTTTTGCTGTACCTGGTAAGCCCGTTCTTTGTAGCGTACATACCGTTAGACGGCGGAGCGAAATTTAAAGAGTGGCGGGAGATGTTTGTGGCGCAGATGATCTCCGCCTTCGGGCCGATCATTGCCATGAAGATCTATTTTCTCATTGTGCCCATGCTGGTGGGAGGCGGCATGAGCTATGGAGTCAATTCCTATACGGAAGCCTGTATCAAGCTGTTTATCGTTATCGGAGGAGCTTTCGCCGTTTATAAGAGCCGTCTGCTTTTGATCTCCGTGGTCAACCCCATGGCGGCAGGAAGCATGGCTGAAAGCGGGATCATCGGCTCCTTCATAAGCGGCAGGGTAATGGGAACTGTCGCCCAGAAGGTGGCGGGAGCCGCCTCTGGCCAGCAAAGCAGCAGACCTATGTCCAGCGGCTCCCAGAGCAGCCAGTATCAGACAAAGAGTCAGGCGTTTACAGGAAAGTAGGTGTAATAAATGGAAATCGTATATCTTGGACTTCTTTCATCAATTTTTAACGCCATTTTTAACGCCATACTTTCACCGATCTTCAAATTTCTTTCTTCGCTCCTTGAGACGGTCCTGGGATGGCTGTTTGAGAATGTGCTGGGACCTCTTCTGGAAAAGGTCCTCTGGCCGATCTTTACCGGCCTTCTGGATCTGATATTTGAGATCCTAGCGGAGTTCATCTACAAGCTTCTGGCGTCCGTGCTTCAGATCGTGGATGCCATGCAGGCGGCGTTTAATATTTTTGCCGGCCTTCAGCCGGTCAGCTATGATGGGTATCCCGAACCGCTGCCTCTGATCGAGATGCTGTTCCGTGTGGACACCATCCAGTGGGCAGTGATGATCATCACTATTATCGGCTTTTGCCTGACATTAGTATTTGCTGTTTTAGGAACGGCCCGTTCCATGCTGGAGCTGGATGTGGACAATGCCAGGCCCATATCGCGGGTCCTTAAGTCAACCGGCGGAGCCATGGCCCGGTTCGCACTGATCCCGATCACCTGCCTGTTCCTGATCATGATGTCAGGAAACATTCTGGAGGGGATCAGCGCGGCCATGGGGACCAACGAGACTACCCTGTCGAGGATGGTCTTTGTCGTGTCTTCTCTGGACGCCAATAAAAAGGATGCCCGCTATAATATCAGCGGCAAGCTGGACGACGATGACAAAGCGGTGACGCCGGCTTCCGATATCGGGATCCATGACAGTTACCGCAAGCCTTTTTACACAGGCCAATCCAATTACGCGGATGCGGACGTGGTAGGCAATACCTTTAATTTCGCCCGGTTCGATTATCTGATCGGTTTTGGAGGAGCTATATTTTTACTGATCATCATGGCGATCTGCCTGATCAATTTTATCTGCCGGATCTTCGAGGTGCTTATGCTTTTCATCGCCTCGCCCATCTTTGTCTCCGTCATGCCTCTGGACGACGGAGAGAAGTTCAAAGCCTGGCAGGATATGTTCGTGGCAAAGGTCTTCAGCGGTTTCGGCAGCGTGATCGCCATGCAGCTTTATATGCTGCTGTGCCCTGTAGTAATGAGCGGAAAGATCTCTTTTATGCAGAACGGTTCTGCAGAGGCGGATTATCTGATCCGGATGATCTTTATGCTGGGCGGAGCCTGGGCGGTGATCAAAGCAGGCCCGACCATTACCCAGCTGTTAAATTACCAGGCCGGAGCTACAGAAAGAGAGACCGGTATGGCTGTTACCGCCGGCATGATAGGAGCCGCTTCCTTTGCAGGAAGCGCCGCAAGGCAGGCTTTTACCGGAATCAGGGGAATGGCGGCTGCAAGATCTTCAGTTGGAGAGTCTGCCCGTGAGGCGTCGAACCGCAGGATCTCTAAATTGCTTAACGGCACAGGAGGAGGAAATACGGGCTCAGGGTCCGGAAGCAGATCTGCAGCCCGATCAGGAACCGGCTCAGGTTCCGGCTCAGGCGCAGGTTCATGGGTTTCCGGGAACAGGCCGAAAGCAGCGGCTGGAAGAAGATCAGGAATCCAGATCGGTGCAAGGCCGACGACAACGTCCGGAACAGGGTCTGCATCTCAGAAATCAGCATTGGGCAAGGCCGGCCGGGCCGGAACGCTGGGGAAAAACGGACGTATTACAGTCAATACCAGCAAGGGCGGACACCATTATCTGGGAGTGGATTATGGGAAGAAGCTGTCCTTTGGCCGGGATCAGGACGGAAACTTCCAGTTCCGTGTTTTCGGCATGGGTTACCGGACTGGAAAAGACGGAAAAGTAGACAAGGTTTCTTTGCCGTTTGTAAGGTTTAAGCGGGGCGACGATGGATTTAAAGTATCCAAGGTAAAGATCGCCGGCGCCGTAAACTTTAAACGGAGCGAAACAGTAACTACCAGAGAAGACGGCACGGTCAGCCGCCAGATGGGAAAAATGTACTGCAGCGATGTCCGGCCTCTGGGCGTTTCTCTTTTACAGAGGCGCTTTGATCAGGATACCGGCCAGGTGGAGACTTTACAGAGAGGCGTATCCCACTATGGGAAGAACTCCCAGGGAGAATATGTACTGACCAGGCGGGAAGGCTTGGGCATCCGGACGGAGTATGAGCAGGATGATTCCGGAAAGAACAGGATCTCCCATGTGGATGTTGGAAGCTTTTCCGCAAAGGTAACGTCCGATGCATCTGGGAATCGTCATATAGATAAGGTAAAGGGAGCTGGCGGAAAGGAGATCTACCGCTCCAAGGAGTCGGCGCAGAGAGCTGAACAGAAACGAGGAACCAAGAAGGAGAGCGATCAATGAGAATCATACCAAAACGTACAAAGGTAAGGATGGAGTTATTTAAAGGGATCGAGATCGTAGACGTGCTGGTGGCAGGCGTCGGCATGGGTCTTAGCGCGTCTTTCCTGGTGTCCAATCTTCCGGCCCATCTGGCGCTGTCTATTGTGACGCTGATCGTCACAGCAGGCCTGGTCATTCCTATTGAGGACGACAAAGGCTACATCCTGATCTACAATGTGCTGAAATACGCAGGAAGATATAAAGTTTTTTATAAACGTTCCGCCAGAGAAAGACAGAGCCAGATGGAAAAAGCCCAGGCTCAGACGGATACTTCCGAGAAAAAGGGGAAAGCGGCCCGGAAAAAAGGCGGCGCGGCTTTTTCCGGGATGTCTCTGGAGGACATTACCCCCTTTACGGGGATCGACGGAGCGTTCATCGCTTATGGCTCGTCTTACAGCGCCGTAGTCATGAGCGTTCCTTCCGTAGAGTTCCGCTTTTACAGCGAGAGCAGGCAGAACAGCGTTATCGACCGCTGTCTTGGCGCGATCCTCCGGACCGCTGCGTCCGACGAAGTCATCTGTATGGTCAAGCTTGACCGTCCGGTGATCTACGACGATTTTATCGAGTCCGAACAGACGAAGATAGACGATCTGAAAGAGGCATATTTAAACGGCCTTCTTACAGATGAAGAACTGACTGTACGGGTGGGGATCGTCCACGACCGCATCCAGCAGCTGATGGATTTTGATTATAAAAATAAAGTTTATATGCCGTTCCACTACCTGATGTTCATTCATAAAGACCGGAATTTCCTTCAGGGGCAGATCGAGAACGCCATCTCCATGTTTGCAGGCAGCAATATGGACTGCCATCAGCTGAAAGGCGAAGAACTGGCGGTATTTTTAAAGTACAATTATGGGATGGAGTTTGATGAGAGAGAGGTTAAAAATCTTTCTCCTGAAGAATATATGGAATGGATCCTGCCGGATAAAGTGCGTATTACTACCCGTACGGTCCAGTACGACGATCTGATCACCCACAATTTCCGGCTGAGGGATTACCCCATGGTGGTCGGAAACGCCTGGGGCAGCAGTATGTTCAACACCCTGGGGACCAAGGTCGTGCTGAAGATGACGCCGGTAGAACGTTACAAGGCGATCCGCCAGATCGACCGTTCCATCGACGAACTGCGGGAACAGGAATCAAGCACAGGAAAGACCAGTAAGCTGATGGAAGTATCCATGCATATTGATTCCCTTTCCGAGGTGCTGCGGCTTCTCCAGGGAGAAAATGAGATCCTGTTCAACGTCAGCACCTATGTGACGGTGGACGACTATGAGCTTTCCCAGGAGCAGAAGCTTCCGGAAAGCAGAAAAACGAAGAATGTTACAAGCTTTAAGAAGCAGATCCGAAGGGAGCTTTCCGAGGACGGTTTCAAGGTAACGGACATGTTCTTACAGCAGTTCGAAGCCTACAGTTCCTCTCAGCTTTCCGGCTACGACGCTTTTAAAAAATATCAGCGGGGGATCCAGTCCAATTCCGTAGCGGCGGCATTCCCTTATGTATATAAGAGCCTCTGCGACGACGGGGGCATCTATGTGGGACAGTCCGGAGGAATCCCTGTTTTCATCAACTTTTTCCAGAGAGACCGGGAGAGAGTCAACAGCAATACGGTGATCATCGGAAAGTCCGGTTCCGGTAAATCCTATGCCACCAAGACGATCCTTGCTCAGCTGGCGGCGGAGAACAGCAAGATATTCATCCTGGATCCGGAAAACGAGTATTCCAAACTGGCCCAGAATATGAACGGAAAGATCATCGACGTGGGAAGCGCGACCCAGGGCCGCTTAAATCCTTTCCACATCATTACCAACCTCAGTGATGAAGAAGGCGACGATGAAGAAAGCGCAGCTACCAGTTTTACGACCCATCTTCAGTTCCTGGAGGAGTTTTACCGCCAGATCCTTCCCGGTATCGATTCGGATGCCCTGGAGTATCTGAACAATATCACCATCCGCATGTACGAGACGAAAGGCATCGACGACACTACGGATCTCAGTACGCTGGCTCCGGAAGATTTTCCGACCTTTGACGATCTGTACGACAAGATCCTCAACGATTTCCAGCTGACCCAGGGCGAGTACAGCAAGAGCAATCTGCGGGTGCTGTTAAACTATATCTCCAAGTTCGCCACAGGCGGCCGCAATTCGGCTCTGTGGAACGGCGCGGCGAGCATCAGCACCAATGAGAACTTTATCGTATTCAATTTCCAGTCTCTGCTGGCCAATAAAAACAATACGATCGCCAACGCCCAGATGCTCCTGGTGCTGAAATGGCTGGACAACGAGATCATCAAGAACCGTGACTACAACATCAAATATAACGCCAGCCGCAAGATCGTAGTGGTGATCGACGAGGCTCACGTATTTATCGACAGCAAATATCCTATTGCCCTGGATTTCATGTACCAGCTGGCAAAGCGGATCCGTAAATACAACGGTATGCAGATGGTCATCACCCAGAACATCAAGGACTTTGTGGGAACCGAGGAACTGGCCAGGAAGTCAACGGCTATCATCAATGCCAGCCAGTACTCCTTTATCTTCCCGCTGGCTCCCAACGACATGCAGGATCTCTGCACCCTGTACGAAAAAGCGGGAGCTATCAACGAGAGCGAACAGGAGGACATTGTAAACAACGGCAGAGGCCGCGCCTTTGTGATCACGTCGCCGTCGGAACGTACCTGCGTGGATATCGTCGCGGCGAAAGGGATCGAAGACCTGTTTACGATGTAAGAGTATGCAATGGAGGCAGATTGAAATGAAGAAGAAATGGAAAAAACTCTGGCTGGCCGGAATACTGGCCGCAGCTTTCGCGCTGGGAGGATGTTCAGGGAACGATAACGCTTCAGAGGCGGAAAACGCCATCCAGGACGGGATCCTTACGGTGGGGATCCTGGCAGGAGGCGATAGCTTTGCTTCCTCTGACGGTTCCGGCTTTACAGGGATCGAACCCCAGCTTATGGACGCGCTGGGAGAAAGCGTGGGAGCGGCGGTAGAGTATAAACCGGCCTCCAGCCAGGAAGAACTTCTGGGATGGCTGGATACGGGAGAAGCAGATATCGTGATCGGGCGCATCGCCCAGAGCGACGAATACAGCCAGAAGTATCAGGTATCCCGGAGCTATGCTAAAAAAGGCGTATACCTTTTGACCAGGAAAAATGATTACACAGATACCCTGGCAGGATTTGCAGAAATGCCGGTGGGTATTTCCAGAAAGATCCCTTCCAATGTCCGGATAGACATCCCGTATCTGGATCAGGTTACGGTACAGGAATACGATGACCTCTCCCTGGCGGCGGCAGATCTTAAGGAGGAGACGGTAAACGCAGTAGTCGTTACAGAGAGGGAAGCTCTGGATCTGATCTCAGACAGCGGGCTTCAGGCCCAGGAACTTTTAAACGGACCGCGGGAAGCCTATGTGGCTTTGATGGGAGCGGGGCAGACAGATCTGGCAGCAGGTTTAAACCAGGTGATCAGCCAGTACCTGGACGACCAGGCAACAGGCGCAGATCATGACCAGGCGGCTCAAACGAGGGCTCTGCCTTCGGAAACCGGGGAGGAGGAATAACGATGTCCTACTTTGACAGCCCCAAAAACAGGGCGATCTGGGAACGGGAGCTGAACGGGCTGCGGGCGGAACGGGAGCGGAGAAAAAGAGAAGGATACCGCCCCCAGATAGATGAAAAACAGGCGGTTTCCGCTGAAAAAAAAGAACAGAATCCTTACAGGAGAAAGATCACCTTGCAGGAATTGGAGCAGCAGGAGAGAGAGGCCGTGCAGACGGCCAGGGCTCAGAAGGCTCAGCGGATAAAAGAAAAAGCTTCCCAGAGGGAAATGGAAGATGGAAAAGCGCCTGTTAAACAGACGCTGGAAAAAAAGTCTCTGTCCAAAAATCCAGGAGGGAAAGTCTTATGACATTAAAGAGGACGAAAATCCTTTCCTCAGGCCTTCAGGGAATTTTGCTGGGACTGCTCTTTATCATCTTTTTCCCTGTAAAACTATGGGCCGCCCAGGAGATCGGATGCGTGCTCACAGCGGAAGACGTGGGAAACGGTTATCGCTACGAAGCTCCGGGGATCGGAGGATTTACCATTAATGGGAAAGAAGGAGAAACCTTAAGCGCAGCGGTGATCTCCCTGGACGAGGGCTGCAGCGCCGAGATTTTTAAAGACGGTTATGAGGCGGATTTCAGCGACGGCGTGATCCTGGATAACGGTTCTTATGAAATGAGGCTGTACCGGGAAGGCTCAGAGGAAGCGGCTTACGGCGTGTTCCGTTTTACTGTAAAGAATTCCTACGGGCAGATCCTGGAACGTGACAGCGAAAATCTGATCCAGGTGATCAACCCGGATCTGGAGCTGGATTACAGTCCAACTACAGGAATGTTTACCTACACGCTGCCGGACGGAGAATATTTTTCTTCAAATATCCCTTCCGGCGGCTGGGCTTCCATCCGGACGCAGCTGGAAGTTTCCGAGGATCTGAACGTATATCGGGTACTGCGGGACGGAGAACCCGTAGATTTTTCCGACGGTCTGGTATTTGATCTGCCAGGAAGCTACCGGGTCACTATGTGGGACAATGAACTGGGGATTAAGGGCGATACCAGCTACCGCATCGATTTCTGCTTTGTGCTTTACAGCCCCGCCCCCCGAAACGTATCCCATATCAACGCGCCTATGGGCTTTATGGTAAGCTCTGTTAGCCTGGACGGCATGGCAAAAGCAACGGACAGCCGGGACTATGTTCAGCTGGAAGAAGACGGGAATTATGAGATCCTGTTTGAAGATCCGGAGGGAACGATCCGCTGGCAGATGGATATTGAACGGGATACGGCGGCGCCTGCCCTGTATTTTACCCCGGACATAAAAAGCGGCCGCGTATCGGAATACGTGGATTTTACCGCTTCAGATAGAGATGCGGATATCCGCATCCTGTGGAACGGCCAGCAGGTGGAGGCGTATTCTCCCCGTCTGGCAATGGACGGACATTACCAGATCACCATAACTGACCAGGCTGGAAACAGCAGACAGTATGAATTTACACTGCGGAAAGGCTTTGATATCCGCGGCGGATACCTGATTATCATACCCGTTCTGCTCCTGGCGGCAGCAGGAGGCATCGTACTCTACTGGCGCCGGAACATGAGGGTATTATAATACATCACGCAGCCGTTCAAAACGACAGGAGCAGATATCCTGTTATGAACAGCTGCCACATCAAAATTTTAAGGAGGAACAACAATGACACCAGTATTACTTACGTCGTCAAATCCATTTATGGCGGCAGCTGAGCCGATCGTTCAGCTGATCAACGCAGCAGCAGGTCCCCTGTTAATGATCGTAGCAGCTCTGGGAGTGATCTACTGCATCATCCTGGGCGCAAAGCTGGCCAAGGCAGAAGAGCCTCAGGACAGAGAAAAAGCAAAAAGTTCTTTAAAGAACGCGATCATTGGTTTTGTCCTGATCTTTGTTCTGATCGCAGCTTTAAACCTTATGCTGGATCCGCTGACCGAGTGGATGAACAAAAGCGGCGGAACCAATATTGAGCTTGAAATGGAATCTGACTAAGAAAATGTTTCATACTTCAGGGGGGATCAGGTTTTTTCCTGGTCCCTGCTGAAAATCAGAGACTTGCAGGAGCAGAGGAAAGGAGGCTGGAGCGTCTTGCGTTTTGTAAAAAGGATATTATGTCTGTTTATGATCGTGCCATGTATTTTGTTTACAGGATGCAATTCCATCCTATACAACGGAAATCTCAAAGTAGAACCTTATGAGCCGGCCACTCTGCCTGTTGACATATCGCATAAAGTGGAGCAGAAGGTAGAAGAGGTCCAGGAACAGGACTCTGATGAGAAATATGCGGTCGAAGGCACGGATGCCTTTTATTTTCTTCCGCAGCATGAAAATAAGCCGGACGTGATCGTAGATTTCAAAGTCCTGGATTACCGGAGTCAGGAAGGCTTTATCTACTGCTATAAAACTCCTTACTATGGTTCTGGAGCAAACGGGGACCTGGGGCTTACTGCCTCGAAATCCGGCACAGCGCCGGAGGGCAGAACTGCCACGCAGACTGCAGATACCGATCTTCTGGTGACGGTCCTTATGTCTTACCGCCCGGATACCAGGGCTTATAACGTGTTCTTTACCGGGTTGGAACAATGGGAAAAAGGAGATACGGTCAGCCAGGATGTAGAAGGGATCGGAGAGCTGTCCGGAAGTGTGGACGAAAACCTTCTGATGGCTCACAAACTGGAAAAAGAGGATCAGTATTTCCTTTATTTTGGAAATCATGCGTACCTGTTCAACCCTCAGGGAGAAGAGATATGGTCCTATGACTATAACGGGATCGTTACCCAGGAAATACAAAATCTGGTGGCGCAGCACAGGCGGGACGGTTATACGGCTGAAGTGACTGTCAGCGATGTGGTGATGGACGGTTCTCACTATATCTATATTCCGGTTTCCCTCCAGCTGGAAAAGGAAGACGACGGAGGACTGGATATAGACAGCCTGATGGAAAATGACAAAGAGCTGGAAAACACCAGCTTTCAGGTGATCCTGACCTGCTACAATATGGAGATCGGCGAGGGAAATTCCGAGGGCATACGCTTTACCTCTGAGAACGAGAACTGGGAGGCACAGCGGAAGGAATGGCTGAAGGATGACGGAGAAGTCATCGGGGACCGAGAGGACCTGGAAGCATACCTGAACGAAAATTCCATGTATGCGATCAAGAGGAGAAGCACGGACGACGGAGGGGATAAGTTTCCTGTGTTCGCCACAGTCGGTCATCCCATCAATATGGAACTGGCATGTATAAAGGAAATCTACGATATAAACGGCCGCTCTCTGGTCAGCTGGCTCATTGAAAATGCAAGTTATATCAGAACACATTTAAGCAGCAGCATTCCGCCGGGATATTATGTCTGGGAGGACGATTTCTGGAACCTCTTTTTGGGGAGCCTGTGGAAGGACAATTATTTTTGGGGAGCTATGGATGAGGCTGAAAGAGAGCAGTGGGTGAGCCTGGTTAAAGCACTGCTGATCCTGAAATCCCAGGAAAACGACGTTCAGATCCCCCTTCTTGCGCCGGGAAAATGGAACGGAAAAGAAAATCCTTCTCCCCTGCCGGAAGACGACAATAAGATAGAAGGAATGTTCGCTTCCAAAACTACGGTATATGAGGACGGGAGCCGGGCCACCCGTCTCGCGGATATCCGGATACCTGGAAGATTTAAGGAGAAAGGTTACTGGCTCATCCCGGAGAAGAAAGACGTTCCTATGGCCCGTTTCCGGACCACGGAATACACTCCAGAGCTGAAACGGACCTTATACTATGAAGAAGAAGAGACTTATGAGGACGAGGACGGCAATGAGCAGACCAGGACCGTAACCCGTACCTACACGGAAACGACCCCTGCCGTCCCCCTTCAGTATGAGGTGTATTTCCCTGAGGGTACGACGGTATTCTGGGTGGAAAGCCGGGAGACTGACGCTCAGGTGTCTCCTTCTGGAGACTTTGGCGCGCTGTACTTGTCAGAAGTGTCAGAGTCAGATACAGATGACGAAGACTTTATCAGCCAGGCGCTCTACGACGACGGCCTGTCTCCGATCCCCCTTTCTGATTCTCAGGTGAAAGGAAAAGCCATTGACGGCGGGATCTATTACTATGGAAATTCAGAGATCGCGGCGGTCATCACCAGTACAGGGATCACCTTTTATAAACGGAGCGGCCGTACCTACGATATAGCCGGGAAGCGCTACATCAGCCTGCCGGAGCTGGCCCGTTCCGGCGATCTTGTGATCGCTGTGACAGGAGAGGACGGATATACGGGACAGCTGGACAGCCCGGAACTGGAAGGCGTGGACGAAGAGCAGGACGAGATCATCCAGGAAAAACTGAAGAGCGGAAGCGATACGGAGATTTTTGCTGCTTCCGATCTGACCATGCTCAATGAAAATGAATTTTTGATCTCCTCTATGTATAATGGGATCATTCTTTATAATTTCCGTAACGGTATGAGCATCCAGTTGGAGAGCGGGAGCTATTTTGGGAGCTTTTCTTTGGACGGGGACAGCTTTATGGTAGTGGGCTATCAGACCGAAGAATATTCCTACCAGCCCAGCGATGTCGCCTGGGCAAAATGCTATGAGATGGCGCTGGGGACAGAAAGCCGGCAGATGGAATCAGAGGCTTTGTATGATTATGTAGACGGCCTTGCAAACGACTATCTGAGCCGTACCCACAGGGTTCAGTCAGAAGATGGAGTATATACTCCGGTTCAGCCAAGCCAGGAAGAAAAAGAGGCGGACGAGCAGGCGCTGAGACTGTTTTTCGGATCAGATGAAGTATCCCGCAGCGAGCTTCGAAAGATCATGGATCAACAGGGCTTTGATATCGATTTTGAGGCGTTCTGGGAATATACAAAAGAGCAGCGTACGAAACTGCAGGATCAGAGAAGCGGCCTTGCAGAGCTTTATGGACTGGCAGGCTTAGACGGCCAGGAGATCCCCCCGGAGGACGGACAGCTCCTGGAGATCGAGGGCCGTATGATCCGCTCCCCTTATACCAGCAATCTGGAAAATCTTCTGGTGGAGCTGGCTCTGACGGATCAGGCGGTTGCGCGGATGAGCGCCGCGGACCAGGAACGCTACAGAGGCTATCAGGAAAGCCAACGGCTGTTAAAGGTCACTGGCGAACAGATGGATATATGGAACAGCCCGGATATAAACGGCCAGTCTTCTCAGGTAAGCGAAGAGGCGGCCAGAGAAGCCCAGCAGGCTATGGAGGATTCCGCCTATTATCAGGCAGTGCTGAAAGATCTGGAAAGCAGGTTTGAGGAAGACGGCTACAGCCAGGAAGACGAAGACTGGGAAGAATATCTGCAGCGGCTGCTTAAGCAGGTAAGCCCGGACTACTCTACGAATACTCTGGAAGAAGGCCTGGAGGAATTCTGCCGGACAGCAGGGATATCCCAGGAACTGACGGATGTTGAGGAGCTGAAACGGCAGCTTTCCAGTATCCGTCAGGTCTGGGAGCTGGAATCGCTTATCATCAGTATGAAAGCCACCTCCGCTTCCTACCAGAACTCCGGATACCAGAAAGAGTATGAAACGTTTCTGAACACCCATTTTTCTACTGAAGCCGAACGCCTTAAAGCGTTCCAAAGCGCCGGATTCTACCGGATCATCACAGATCTTCAGATCCAGAACCGGGAATTTCTGGAGGAAAATGAGATGACATGGGAAGAATTATTAGAGGACATTATCGGAAAATGCGGTTCCGGGATCGTACTTGGCATAGAAAACGGCAGCCAGGGTTCATAACATCTGATCAGAAAAAGACAGGAGGACGTCTATGAGGGAATTGGAAATCGGAGCGGAGCTCCAGAATATGGAAACTGTAAGGAGCTATGTAACAGAACAGCTGGAGGAAGCGGGATTCGGGCCGAAGCAGATCATGGAGGTAGAACTGGCTGTAGAAGAGATCTTCTGTAATATTGCCAACTATGCCTACAAACCGGAAAAGGGAAACGTACTGATCCGCTGCGAGGTGGAAGAAACAGACAAATGCCGCATCACCATTGAATTTATCGATCAGGGAGTTCCTTATAATCCTCTGGAAAGGAGCAATCCGGACATCACCCTGGAAGCGGAAGAACGGGATATCGGCGGATTAGGTATCTTTCTCAGCAAAGCTATGACGGACAGTATGGACTACCGCTATGAGGATGGGAAAAACATTCTGGTGATCACAAAAGAAAGGGCGGATGAGACATGCGCATAAAGATAAAAAAGGCTATGGCCGTCGGGCTCCTGATGGCGGCGATCCTTTCCTTTAACGCTTATGGGGCTCAGTGGATCAAAGCCCCTGACGGAAGCTGGATCTATCAAAATGACGACGGGACCCACGTAACGGACGGTTTTACCCCGGATGGATATTATATTAACGGAACTGGAAGATGGCAGGAAAACACGGTGATCCTGGATACAAACATCCCCAACCGCAATTCCTTCCGCTCCCCTGCGGAGGAGAAGATCTTTGACGGCTGCGACGAGATCTTTAATCAGGTTCAGAGGAAGCTTTACCGGGATATTGGAAATGCCAGACGTTTTCAGCTTTCCAATACAAGGCTCCGCTTAAACCGGGTAGAAGACGAGAAGAGTACGGAGCTGTTTTCTCTGGAACAGGATCCTCAGGCCGGCGAGTTTAAGCTGACCATACGATGCGGCCTTACCAGGGAATATTCGGGAGACGTTCCGATGTCCTGGTATAATTTCCAGTGCCTGCGGGTAGTGTTGAACCTTTTAAGCCGTACCGGCGACCAGCTGGCGGATGCAGTTTACTACAGCTGGGAAGGAGACAACCGGTACGGCGTGAAGCTGGAACAATGGACGAACGTAGGAGATGCGCAGATCTCCTACCGGGCTGCGGACGGAGCAGGAGTCTACTCTATCCGGCCGGCCTTTTAAGATGATGAAAGAAAGGGAAAAAGCATGAAGATCGCTTATGCAGGATTTGACCTGCTGTCCCCGGCTTTAGGATCTCTTTTGTCCGCAGGCTGCGAACTTTTGGAGCTTTTTACCTGCCCGGTAGATCAGGAATACGAATTTAACTGCCAGGTGATCCAGATGGCGGAAAAAGCAGGAGCCCCCTGGACGGATAAGCGGATCACCGCAGAGGATATCCGGAGGCTGAAGGCTGCGGGCTGCCAGGTTTTGATCAGCGCCGCCTATTATTACCGGATACCAGCGGAAGAAGGACTGGCTATGGTAAACGTCCATCCCTCCCTTCTTCCGGAAGGAAGGGGAGCCTGGCCTATGCCGGTGCAGATCTTAAGAGGCGAAAAAACAGGGGGAGTGACCGTCCATAAGCTGGAAAAAGAATTTGATACGGGAGATATCCTTCTTCAGCGATCCTTTTCCATTAAAGAAAGGGAAAATCTGGAGACTATGACAGAAACTATCCGCAGGCTGATCCCTGGGATGATGGAAGAGCTTGTTTCAAACTTCTGGCGCCTTTATTACCATGCCGCGCCTCAGGGAAAGGGCAGCTATTATCCCTGTCCGCAGGAAGCGGACTGGACCATAGGACCTGAGACGGAAGCTTTCCAGGCGGACCGGATCCTGCGGGCGTTTTACGGATTTCCCTGCATATATGAGGATAAAGGCCGCAGGCTGGAGCTGGTAAAAGGCAGTATGGGACAGCCTGGGCCTGACAGCCTGCCGGTGAGAGGCGGCTGGGTCCAGGCAGAAGAAGTGAGGGAGCTTCCGGTACTATGAATCTGGATCCTGTCTCCTGCAAAAAACAGGACCGGATCCGGATATTTGACAGAAAGGTTGCGGGATCATGATGGGAACATTTAAAACAGGACCGGATCGTTTTGCCGGCCCCATGTTTTTGCGGGCGCTGGTCCCGGCGCTGATCTCGTCTGCAGGACTTGGCGTTTCCGACGTTGCGGATGCCGTTGTCCTGGGACAGAGGATGGGGGAAACAGGGCTTGCTGCTATCAGCCTTGCCCTTCCGGTATTTATGGTCATCAATCTCATTATGCATGGATTTGGCAGCGGCGGATCTATCCGCTACAGCCGTCTTCTGGGAGAAGGGAATCCGCAGGAAGCGATCAGAAGCTTCAGCTTTGTGATAGTGACCGCTCTGGCGGCTGGTATCCTCCTTTCTCTGGCAGGAAACCTTATGATCCATCCTCTTTTGTCTGTTTTAGGGGCGGGAAGGGAAAACAGGGAGCTTTATGAAGCCAGCCGGATCTATGTGGAAGTGATCGTTTCCGGGATCCCATTATTTTTTGGCGCCTATATCCTGAATTATTACCTGAGGGCGGACGGCAGCCAGAAGCTGGCCAGCTTTGGCTTTACCGTTGGAAATCTGTCAGATCTGTTTTTAAATATCCTGCTGGTCCTGGTATTTGACCTGGGAGCGGCAGGCGCCGCCTGGTCTACTCTTGCCGGACAGGCAATAGCGATCGTGATCTACCTTTGGGCTTTGAGGAAACCAGACAGAGAAGGTATCCTTTCCTTCCATCCGGCTCTGCCGGACATAAGAGAGGTATGCTCCTGTTACCGACTTGGTTTTGC
Source organism: Candidatus Lachnoclostridium stercoravium (assembly GCA_019118365.1). Classification (GTDB taxonomy): domain Bacteria; phylum Bacillota; class Clostridia; order Lachnospirales; family Lachnospiraceae; genus Lachnoclostridium_A; species Lachnoclostridium_A stercoravium. The sequence goes on from DWZA01000016.1 coordinate 22,530, forward strand.
TACGTCCAGCCAGTATATTTTTCAGATGGTCTTTTTGCTGATCGCCAACCGCATGCTGATGAAGATGGGCGGAGAAAACGGAGTCGCCGTATTTGATCTGGTGCAGAATACGTCTTTTCTGATCCTTTACCTTTATGACGGGGTTTCCAGAGCGGCTCAGCCGCTCATCAGCACCTTTAACGGAGAATGCAGCAGCCAGGGCGTGAAAGAGACGCTCCGGCTGGGATACCGGTGGGGAATGGCTGTGGGAGGTCTGGGAGCACTCCTGGTATTCCTTTTCCCTCAGGCGCTTTCCGCTATCTTCGGACTTCAGAGCGCAGAGGCCATAATCCTTGGAAATTATGCTTTGCGCGTGCTGGCGTTTGGCAGCGTCTTTGCAGGTCTATGCATCCTGACGGAAAGCTTCTGCCAGGCGCAGGAGGACGAAAAAGGAGCTTTTCTTATATCTTCTTTAAGAGGGGCTGTGATCCTGATCCCCTGCGCTCTGATCTTTTCCATGGCAGGCTTACAGGCGTTCTGGTGGATGTATCCTGCGGCGGAGATCCTGACTCTGGCGGTCTATGGGATATGGAAGAAATGTTCTGGCAGCTCAGGAACAGCATTTGATACGGAACGGGTCTACAGCAGCCTGATCCTGGGACGGAACGATAATATCCGTCCTCTTACTCAGGAAATCGAAAATTTTTTGGAAAAGTGGGATGCAGCCCCCAGCCAGCAGTACTTTGTGCAGATGGCTGCGGAGGAAATATGCCTTCTGATCATGCAGAAGGGTTTTATACAGGGAAAAGACGGTTATATCCAGGTGACCCTGGTCGCTATGGAGAACGGCGACTTTGAGCTTCACATCCGCGACGACGCGGTAAAATTTAATCCCTTTGCTTTAAATACCGCCAAAGCGGATCAGGGGGACGACTGGGATCCGGAGGCCATCGGCATCCTGGTGATCAAAGAAAAATCAAAAGACTTTTTCTATCGGAGATATCAGGGGTTTAATACTATGGTGATACGGATTTGAGTAACTGTTCAGCACATTCTGTGCTGGCAGGAAGATGCACGGCTAAACGGTTGCTAATTTAACAAGGGAGACAGCATGAAAGGAATATCACTGAAACTGAAAGTCAGCATCATTGTGGCGGCGTCTACGCTTTTTCTTACAGCTCTTCTGACGGTACTGAGCTACCGGGAGTATTCGGAAGTGGTGGACGAGCATTACAATACGCTGGCTATGGACATCGCGAAAACTGCCGCCAGCCTGGTGGACGGGGATCAGGTGGCCCGCTACCGCAAGATCGTTTATGATATTTATAAAGAGAACGTAGCTCCGGAATTTGAAACCCAGGAAGAATGGGACAGGTATTTTGAACAGTACCAGGCAGTCATAGATGAAGACTACGGAAGCCTTCTGGAGATCCTGGATAAGGTACGGGCTTCCAATCAGGCGGACGACGTTTATATCGTATATATGGATCCGGATACCAGGACCTGCGTTTACATCGCGGACCCTGCCACAGGAGAGGACGCCTGCCCTCCTGGGACCTGGGATATTGTTTATGAAAATAATTACGAAGCTCTGACCCATCCGGAAGACGGATTTCCTGCTTATATAACGAATTCGGAATATGGATGGCTCTGCTCCGCAGGAGCGCCGGTTTTCGACAGCCAGGGGAATGTGGCGGCTCATGTGATGACGGACGTTTCTATGAACGATATTATGGCGGACCGCCATGATTTCTTAAGAAATCTCTGTATCATCCTGGCAGCTGCGGCAATTCTGGCCGCCCTTATCCTGTACGGGGTGACCAACCGGCTGATCGTCCGCCCGATCCAGATCCTTACTAAAGCCGCCGGCTCTTATATGACAGGCCGCAGCCAGGGATCTGAAGACGGAAAGAAGGCCATGGAACTGCTGGAGATCCATACGGGGGATGAGATCGAGACGCTGGCAGGCGCCATGAAGAAAATGGAGCGGGATATCAACGACTATATTGTGAACCTGGCGCAGGTAACCTCTGAGAAAGAAAGGATCGGTGCGGAGCTTTCCATCGCTACAGAGATCCAGGCAAGCATGCTTCCAAGGATCTTCCCGCCATTTCCGGAGCGGAAGGATATGCGAATCTACGCTACTATGAATCCGGCAAGGGAAGTGGGGGGAGACTTTTATGATTTCTTTCTTATTGATGACACTCATCTGGCTATCGCAGTCGCCGACGTTTCCGGAAAAGGCGTTCCCGCGGCTCTCTTTATGGTGATTGCCAAGACGCTGATCAAAGACCGGGCTTGCAGTATGGCAAAGCCTGGAGAGATCTTCACCTGGGTAAACCAGCAGCTGTGCGAGAGCAACCAGGCAGGACTTTTCGTTACGGCGTGGCTTGGGATCATCGATCTGAAGACCGGAACCGTGGAATATGTAAACGCAGGTCACAATCCGCCGCTGGTAGCTCTTGAGGGAGAGGAGTTTACATATCTGAAGCAAAAGAGCGGATTTATCCTGGCAGGATTTGAAGGGTTTACTTATGAGACGAGCGCGTTCCAGATGAAGAAGGGAGATCGGATCTTCCTCTACACTGACGGAGTAACAGAAGCTATGAACCCGCAGGATGAGCTTTTCGGAGATCAGCGGCTTCTTGCGTGGATGAATGAACATCGCCATGAAGAACTGGAGGACGTTCTTCACGGCCTGAGAAAAGAGATTTCCGTTTTTGCCGACGGCGCAGACCAGAACGACGATATCACTATGCTGATGTTTGAGCTGGTATAAAAATACAAGGGAGGTTATAATGTCATGGCAAGAGATTTTCACAGGATAACAGAAGAGGAATTTCAGAGAATGGAAACGGAACTTTCCGACACGTTGAGCGCTTACGGCGCAGATCCGGTCCCATCTGAGAACCCCGGATATTATGGAAGCACTCCTTACTGCAATGCCAGATTCCATAAATGAGGAAAGACGGGCGGCTGGAAAGCAGGAAGGCAGCAAACGCCAGAAGGTTTCCGCTCCGGAAAAAGAGAGCGGACCAAAGGAAAAGCAGCCGATCCCTAAGTCCCCCTCCCTTTAAAGCAGGAGAAAATACTGAAAAAGGATGTTTAGAGAAGGCGACATATGAAGATAGCAGTAGTAGACGATTTCCAAAAAGACAGGGATTACCTCGCCATTGTCCTGGAGTCCTATATGAAGGAACAGGGTATCGACGGTTCCGTTTACGGATATCCGGGAGGCGAGGAGTTCCTGGAGGCTTTTAATAAATCAGGACGCTTTGACATCGTGTTCCTGGATATTTATATGAACGGGATGGACGGTATGAGTGTGGCAAAGCAGCTGCGGCAGAAAGACGCCGAGTGCCGCCTCGTATTCGTCACCAGTTCGGATTCCTTTGCCGTTGAAGGATATAAGGTCCGGGCGTTCCGATATCTGGTAAAACCCTATGAAAAAAAGGAGCTGGACGATATCCTGGACGAGCTTTTTTCAGGAGAAAAGAAGGAAAGGCCTTATCTGGAAATAAGAGAAGACAGAGTCTCCAAGAAAATTTACCGGGATGAGATCGTGATGGCCGAACTGGACGGACATTACACCATCATCCATTTAAAAAACGGGGAATCCGCCCGCATCCGCATGACGGTGCGGGAACTGGCGGACGAACTGAAAGAACCCTGCTTTCTGGAATGCTATCGGAACCTGCTGGTAAACTTAGATTACGTAGAACAGGTAGAAGACGGCAGGACCGGATGGGAGTTCTTTATCATGAAAGGCGCTGGAAAGGCTCCGATCCAGAAAACGAGACGTATGCAGGTCCGTCAGTATTTCGCAGATTATCTGTTCCAGAAAGCCCAGAGAGGAGAAGGATCACATGGACGCTGAAAAAATGAAGATTTTGATCGTCTGCATTTATGGTCTGGTGTGTTTCCTTCCCTATGCCTGCCTGTCCCTGTACCCCTTTTCCAACAGGCTGCGCTTTTCCTTAAAAGGCACGGCGCTCATCTGTATTTTATGGGCTGCTGCGAAAGAAGCTGTCGTATATTTTCTGATCCAGGCACAGGCAGGAGGCTGGCTGTTTGGCATGCATTGGATATGCGGGATCCCATTTATGCTGATCTTGGTTTCCGGGAACTGGAGTCAGGTCCTCTTCGCCCAATGCCTTCTGTACAGCCAGATGACCGTATTTCCATACATGTCCAGCTGGCTGCTATGCGATGGAAATACGAGAGGGCTGCCGGTCCTTCTGTTTTTGACTGCGCTGTGCTTTATCGGCATTGCCTTCAGCTTTAAGAAGATCCTTCTGCCGCTCCTTACAGCGCGGATGAACATAGTTTTAAAAAGGTGGTCCCTGTTCTGGATGATCCCTTATGTAGTATACCTTCTGATCTGCAGCAACTGTTATTTCTGGGAAGCAGCGAGAAAGAACGTGAACGACGGCATCCTGGTGATCAATCTTATTTTCCTGAACCTGTTTTTCCTGCTCATCTACATGATCCTGAACTCAGTACTGATGGAAAATGCGGACGCGCTCCACCGGGAGAAGGACATAAAGAATATGGCCCTTATTTCCCGCCAGTATGATAAGATCCTGGAAAGGCAGGAGAATATCCGAAAGCTGCGCCATGACACCAGGCATTTTATCCGTGTGATGAACGAAATGCTCCAGAAAAAGGATCTGGACGGCCTGCAGGATTATCTGTATCAGTATGGGGAGATCACGAACCGGGCGTCTCAGTTTGATACAGTTACGATCTGCAGCAACCCCATGGTAAATGGAATCGTTTCCTATTATCTTTCAGAAGCCAAAAATGCAGGGATAGACGTGTACGAAGACTGCGATCTGAAGGAACCGTTTCCGGTTTCCGGGCTGGAGCTTTCCGGAATGATCGGGAACCTTCTGGAGAACGCTCTGGAAGCCTGTCAGCGGATGGAAGGAGGAAACCCGTTTATCCGGTTGATATTAAAAAGCCAGGGAAACGGTATCCTGGTGCTGCTGGTAGAGAACAGCTACCAGGGGCAGATCCGTACAAAAGGAGAAAATTTTCTTTCATCAAAAAGAAATGATATCGGCCTGGGGCTTTCTTCCGTGTGCGATACAGTAGAACGGGCAGGAGGCACAGTAAAGATCGGTTATGACGGAGCTGTGTTTCGGGTGAGCATCATGCTGACGGCAGCGGTAAAAGAAACGCAGTAAGATTTTATTTGCCAATTTGGGAGCAGTTCAGGCCGGCACATCTTCTTGTCCGGCCTGAACTGCTCCCAAATTGGCGGTAAGATTGGTCCATGAATCTGTTCTTTTTGCTCGGATTATGTTATAATTTACCAAAAAGAATATATAAATTACAACATTTTTTGGAGGAAAAAGATGAAAGCCATCAAAAAACGCCGCATCTTTGAGATCATCCAGGTAGGGAAGGATCACGATGTGGCCAGCATTACCTTCGACTTTTTTATTGCGTTTGTGATCTTTCTCAACCTGTTTGTAACGCTTTTCGAGACTTTTGACCAGGCGCGGCGTTATATGCCTATTTTAAAGACCATAGAACTTATCACGCTGATCATATTTGCGGTGGAATATGTCCTGCGGGTATGGACGGCGGAATACCTGTACCCGAAAAAGAGCGCGGCAAGGGCAAAGATATCGTTCATCTTTTCCTTTTACGGGATCATAGACCTGATGTCGTTTCTGCCGTATTTCCTTCCGATCTTTTTCCCGGCAGGAGTAGTCACCTTCCGTATGTTCCGGGTAGTCCGGATCTTCCGGCTTTTCCGCATCAACACTTACTATGATGCGTTTAATGTTATCACCAATGTCCTGCGGGACAAAAGAGATCAGATATTTTCTTCTGTCTGTATCCTTTTTATCCTGATCATCGCCTCTTCCCTGTTTATGTACAGCCTGGAGCATGAGGTGCAGCCGGACAAGTTCCAGAACGCATTTTCCGGCGTGTGGTGGGCCGTATCTACCTTGCTTACTGTAGGGTACGGGGACATTTATCCGGTGACAAACGCCGGACAGATCGTGGGGATCATCATAGCCTTTCTGGGTGTAGGGACCGTGGCCATCCCCACAGGTATCATTTCCGCAGGCTTTGTGGAACAGTATACCAAATTAAAATCCATGGCGGATTACTCGGAGGAGATGAATATCCGGTTCTTCAGCCTAAAGGTAGACGAGGAGCATCCCTGGAGCCATATGCTGGTAGAGGATCTCCCTCTGCCGCCGGGGATCATCCTTGCGGTCATCAGCCGGGGGAGGAAGACGATCGTTCCTAAAGGGGATGTGGAGATCGAACCAGGGGACAGGCTGGTCTTCGGAGCGGAAGGCTATAAAGAAGAGGTGGGCATCACCTTAAAGGAACTGCTTCTAAGAGAAGGCCATCCATGGGCCGGAAAGGCGATCCGCGACCTGGACATTTCCCGTCAGACCCTGATCGTGATGGTGCGCAGAAATGGAAAGATCATCATTCCAAACGGTTCCCTGGTCCTGGAAGCCAGGGACGAAGTGATCATGTATACAAAGAGAGACGTAAGGGACAGCATTTCCTTTGACGTCTGAGCCTTTAGGGCGATTATCTTCCTGCGCCGCAGTGCACAGAGCGATCGGGCAGCGAAATTCCTATTTATCCGGCCGTAAACTGCTGGAACCCGCCTGTGTGAAGGAA
>DWZA01000017.1 GCA_019118365.1 Candidatus Lachnoclostridium stercoravium
CTTGCATCGGATTTTCGATCTTGGGACCCTGGTATCATATTATCTTTTCAGTATTCTATATATATGAAAGTAAGAGGACGATTATGGGGCCGGATAAGGATATGGAAAAGAAGATCGTGATCTATTCCAGAAAATCAAGGTTTACAGGAAAGGGGGAAAGCGTAGGAAATCAGGTGGAAATGTGCCGCCAGTACATACAGCTTCATTTTGGAAAAGAAGCGGCGGATCGATCCCTGGTATATGAAGATGAAGGGTTTTCCGGCGGCAACCTGGAGCGGCCTCAGTTTAAGCAGATGATGGCTGATGCAGAAAAGAAATGCTTCCAGGCTGTGGTGGTTTACCGTCTGGATCGGATCAGCAGAAACATTGGCGACTTCGCCGGTCTGATCCAGAGGCTTAAGGAGTTGGAGGTGGATTTTATATCCATCAAAGAACAGTTTGACACGTCGTCTCCTATAGGGCGGGCCATGATGTATATCTCATCCGTTTTTTCCCAGCTGGAGCGGGAAACGATCGCGGAAAGGATCCGGGACAATATGAACGAACTGGCGAAAACCGGGCGGTGGCTGGGAGGCAGGACTCCTGCGGGCTATGGTTCAGAAAGCTATTCTTATCCTGCGGCGGATGGAAAGACAAAACAGGCCTGCAGGCTGAAGCTCGTCCCGGAAGAAGGACGGATCGTAAAGGAGATCTATCAGACATTCCTGGAAACCGGTTCCCTGACAGAGACAGAAGAAAGGCTGAACGCAGCGGGGATCCGGACAAAGGCTGGGAAGCCTTTCAGCCGTTTCGCCGTGAAAGCGATCCTGTCCAATCCCGTATATGCAGCGGCGGATCCGGCCGCCTGGGATTATTTTTCTGAAAAAGGAGCCGGGATCTATACGGAAAAAGAGCGGTTTGACGGACGTTACGGGATCATGGCTTACAACCGGACTATCCAGCAAAAGGGAAAGGCGGACCGTATCCGTCCGGAAAAGGAATGGATCCTGGCAGCAGGAAAACACGAACCGTTAGTGGACGGGGAAACATGGGTCAAAGTCCAGAAACTTCTGGAAAGAAACCGTTCGAAGACCTATAAAAAGCCAAGGGGCAGCCAGGCGCTGCTCCCCGGCCTGCTGCTTTGCGGAAACTGCAAAAGTCCCATGCGCCCAAAAGCATCTTCCAGGGTAAATGGAAACGGGGAAACAAGATTTTCCTATGTGTGTACGTTAAAGGAAAAGAGCAGGGGACGGCTCTGTTCTATGAAAAACGCCGATGGAAACGCCCTGGATGAAGGTGTTTTAAAGGTCCTTTCAGGGCTTAAGACAGACGAAGAAACCTTTGTTTCCTGTCTGGAGAAAGGGAGAAAAAGGCTTCGGGAGAAAGCATGGAAGGAAGGCGGACTTTCCTGCAAAAAAAACATACGGCTGGAAGGCCAGATCCGCAATCTTGCAGCCGCTTTGGCTCAGGAAAAAGAAGGCGAGGCCCGTTCCTATATCCTGGCGGAAATGGAACGGTTATGCAAACAAAAAGCCGCCCTGAAAGAAGATCAACGATCAGCAGAGGTCCAAGAGATCCCTGCTGAAAAATGGAAAGGATTTTCCCCCTTTCTTCCAGACAGCAGCTTCCCCATTTCTGTGGAAGAGCGAAGGATGGCGATCCGTTCCCTGATAGAGTCGGTCGTCTGGGACGGTTCGAAGGCAGCTGTTAAATTTTCAGAGTAATTAAAGGTTCCTGTCGTAAGATACTCTTATCAATTAGAAAAGAGGAGAGAGATTATGATTGGAAAAACTTTTACGAGGAAAGCGGCCAGGACAGGAATGGCGGTGGCAGCCGCCCTTGTCCTTACTGCGGGAATGGGCATGACGGCTCATGCGGAAGGCGGTCTGGATATCCATACGGATTATCCGGGAATGACGGCGAAAGCAGGAGACAGCCTGACTGTGGCGATCGATATGGATAATTCCGGGTCGGCCTGTGATGCGGATCTGTCCATCCGTTCCCTGCCAGAAGGCTGGGACGGCTATATCGCAGGAGGAAGCAGCCGGATCACAAAGATCCATGTGCCAAACGGCACAGATTCCGCCACAGCAACTCTTCATCTGGAAGTTCCGGCAGATACTGCGGACGGAAATTATGAAGTAGAGATCCAGGCGTCTGAAAGCAACGGATCCAGCGATACCCTGGTCCTCTCTCTGGATGTGAACCAGCTGGAGGTCACCCAGGGCGATTTCTCGTCAGAATATCCGGAACAGGAAGGAGCTGCGGACACGTCTTTTACCTTTAACGCCACGCTGATCAACAACAGTACGGCGGAACAGACCTACAGCCTTTCCGCCAACGCTCCCGACGGCTGGCAGGTAGCGTTTAAGCCGAACGGAGAATCCACGCAGGTAGCGAGCCTTACCCTGGATCCGGCGGTAAGCCAGGGCCTTTCCATTACGGTAACGCCGCCTAACACAGTGGAAGCCGGGGAATATACGATCCCCTGCAGCGCGATCTCTGCAGAGGAATCCCTGGATATGGAACTGTCTGTAAAGGTAACGGAAAAATATGAGATCGACCTGACCACTCCCGACGGCAGGCTCAGCTTTGACACCCACGCAGGAAAAGAATCCGACGTGACCCTGTCCATTACCAACAACAGCAACGTGGCGGTGGAAAATGTAAACCTGACGGCTTACGCTCCTACAGACTGGAGCGTAAGCTTTGATACGCCTACTATCGACGTGATCGAGGCTGGAGCTACCGTTGAGGCCGCAGCCCATGTGACTCCGTCTTCGGAAGCGATCACAGGGGACTATGCGGTGACGATTACCGCCTCTTCCAGCGCAGTTTCCGACAGCGCGGAATTTCGCGTGGCTGTGGAAACCAGCGTAGTATGGGGATTTGCCGCGATCCTGATCATCGTGCTCCTGCTTCTTGGGATCGGTCACGTATTTAAAAAATACGGGAGGCGTTGAGTATGGCGCAGCAGGAATGTATAATAAAGACGAACGGTCTGACAAAGCGGTACGGGGAGAAGACCGCCGTAGACCATCTGGACCTTACCGTATATAAGGGCGAGATATTCGGCCTTCTTGGTCCCAACGGAGCGGGAAAGACCACTACGACCCTCATGCTCACCGGACTTACAGAGCCTACGGAAGGGACTGCGTTTATCGGCGGGATCGACTGTATCCGAAACCCGATGGAGGTAAAAAAGTCCGTAGGTTATATGCCGGACAACGTAGGTTTTTATGCGGATATGACCGGAAAGGAAAACCTCCGGTTTACAGCGGCTTTAAACGGCCTTGACCGGGAAGCGGCGGAAAGCAGGATCGAAGAGCTTCTGGAACGGGTCGGACTTTCCGCGGCAGCGAACCAGAGAGTCGGCACCTATTCCAGAGGCATGCGCCAGAGACTTGGCGTGGCGGACGTCCTGGTAAAGGATCCGTCGGTGATCATTATGGACGAGCCTACTCTGGGGATCGATCCGGAAGGAATGCGCTATCTGATCCTTCTGATCCACGATCTGGCAAAGAAAGAGGGAAGGACGATCCTGATCTCTTCCCACCAGCTGTATCAGATCCAGCAGATCTGCGACCGGGTGGGCCTGTTCGTGGCAGGAAAGCTCACGGCCTGCGGGACGATCGAGGAGCTTGCCGAACAGACAAGAGAGGACGACCGCTTCGTTACAGAGATCCGGATAGCCGGCGGAGACGACGGTCTTGTCCAGATCCTGCGGGGCGTAGACGGCGTGCTCAGCGTAGGCCGGGAAGACAGCCGATATATCATTGGGAGCGAAAGAGATATCACAGACGCCCTGGTAGACGCTGTCCGTGAAAACGGATATTCTATCGTAAGCCTCCGTCCATTAGGCAACGATCTGGACGAGATCTACCGGCGGTATTTTGAAAAATCAGGAGGTGAGAAGGATGAAGACCGCTCTGGAAAGTTTAAAACGATTTTCAGAAAAAACAGGTGAGCAAAAGAAGTCTCCGGAAAGAAACGTTGGGCTGCAGACGCTCTTTCACAAGGAAATGGCGGATCATATCCGCAGCAGGCGTTTTCTTCTGATCCTCGCCCTTGTTGTCATTACAGGATTTGCCAGCCTTTATGGGGCTTTGGAGACGATCTCCTCCGGAGCGTCGGACAGCGGCGATTTCCTTTTTCTGCAGCTGTTTACCGCAAGCGGAAATTCCATTCCGTCCTTTGTATCGTTTATCGCCCTTTTAGGCCCCTTCGTAGGGCTTTCCCTGGGCTTTGACGCGATCAACAGCGAACAGAACAGCGGAACGCTGAACCGCCTGCTGTCTCAGCCGATCTACCGGGACAGCGTGATCAACGGAAAATTCCTGGCAGGCTCCGCTATGATCTTTATCATGATCTTCGTCATGGGCGGAATGGTGGGAGCCATCGGCCTTCTGGTAACAGGGATCCCGCCGAGTCTGGAGGAGATCGGAAGGATCCTGGTATTTCTCGCATTTACAAGCGTATATATCTGCTTCTGGCTGGGGCTGTCCATCCTGTTTTCCGTGCTGTGCCGCCATGCGGCCACCAGCGCCCTGGCAGTCATTGCCTGCTGGCTTTTCTTCACTATATTTTTAAGTTTGCTGGCAGGGATCGTCGCCGCGGCGCTTTACCCGATGAACAGTTTTGAATCCCTGTTCCACATAGCGGATTACTATCAGTGCGAGCTGTTTATCAACCGTCTGTCCCCTTATTATCTTTACGGGGAAGCGGTAACGACTATATTAAATCCAGGAGTCCGTTCTGTAGGGATCGTGACCACGGCCCAGATGGAAGGAGCCGTAGCCGGCTACCTGCCTTTTGGCCAGAGTCTGTTGTTGATATGGCCCCATCTGACCGCCATGTGCGCCATGACACTGATCGCTTTCGTGATCGCCTATCTGCGGTTTATGCGGCGGGAGATCCGGGCGGCTTAAAATGAAGAAAGAAGTGATGTAAAATGAGGATCCTGATCGTTGAGGACAATAAACGGCTGGCGGTATCCCTCAGGGATATCCTTAAAAATTTAAGATATGAGGCGGATATCAGCCTGGACGGGACCGAAGGGTACGAACAGATCATGACCGGCCTTTACGACGGGGTGATCCTTGACGTGATGCTTCCGGGCATGGACGGCCTCACTTTATTACGTGAAGCCAGAAAAAGAGGCTGCCGGACCCCGGTCCTCATGCTGACGGCAAAAAGCGAGACAGAAGACAAGGTAGCCGGGCTGGAAGGAGGGGCGGATTATTACCTGACAAAGCCATTTGATAAGGAGGAACTGGCGGCCGCTTTGAAAGCCATCCTGCGGCGGGGCGGGGAGATGATCCCGGACGTGCTGTCCTTTGGGGACATAAGTCTGGATCAGTCTTCCTACTGCCTGGAAAAAGGAGGCAAAAGTATCCGGCTTGGAAAAAAGGAATTTGAAGTCATGCGGATCCTCATGCATTATAAAGGAAACATTGTCCCAAAAGAAACGCTGCTTTTAAAAATCTGGGGAAACGATGGGGAAGCGGTAGATAACAACGTGGAGATCTACATTTCGTTTCTCAGAAAAAAACTGAACTTTTTAAAAGCATCCGCCGGGATCGCTACGGCGCGGCATGTGGGATATTATCTGGAAGAGAGGAGAGAAGGGGATGAAGAGAAATGAAAGAATTAAAAAGGCTCCAGGTTAAATTTGTCGTTTCTACCATGGTCATGGTATCGCTTATCATAGGCCTGGCCTTCCTGGCTATTGGATACGTGGCTAAAACAATGGTGGAACAGAGCGCCGTGCCCTTTCCTGCCAGCGCGGAGCCCCAAAATGCCAGAGAATATTTCAGCCCGGACAGGGAAGCCCGCCTTCCGTATTTTATCCTGATCACCGACGGCGACCAGGAAGTGATAGGAGTGGAGGGGCAGTACCGTCTGGAAGCAGAAGACGAATTTTTAAGCCTTCTTGCTTTAGAAAGCCTTTCCGCTGCAGAGGATGAGGGAGTTCTGGAACGCTACCAGCTTCAGTACAGCCGCAGGCCTGTGGGCGGAGGTTACCAGATCACATATGTGGATGCCAGCGTGGGAAACGCTTATAAGGATCATATGTGGAGCGTTCTGGGCCTTACCGGCGCGGCAGTCTGGGCAGCTTTTTTTGTGATCAGCTGTCTCTTATCCCGCTGGGTGGTGGCTCCCGTAGGCGCCTCTATGCGCAGGGAAAAACAGTTTGTAGCGGATGCATCCCATGAACTGAAGACGCCTCTTACGGTGATCATGGCAAATTCCCAGCTTTTGGAGGAAAATGGAAAAGAGGCCTCCGACGAGGACCGCCGCCGCTGGATCATTAACATCAGACAGGAGGCTTCCGATATGAAACATCTTGTGGAAGAGATGCTGACTCTTGCCAGAAACGAATCTTCCGTCCATACAGAAGGGCGGGAACTGTGCTGCCTCAGCGATATTGTGACAGAAAGCGCCCTTTCTTTTGAATCAGTCTTTTACCAGTCTGGAAAAGAACTGGTAAGCCAGGTAGACGAGGATGTTTATATGAAAGGCGATGAAAAACAGCTGCATCAGTTGTTAAAGATCCTTCTGGAAAACGCCTGGAAATATTCTCCTGACGGAAGCAGGAGCAGTATTGAACTGGCCCGGAGCGGGAAAAAGAAAACCCGTCTGTCCATATCCAATCCAGGAGAACCGATCTCCCAGAAAGAACAAAAATTAGTATTCGACCGCTTTTACCGGGCGGACGGGTCTAGGAGCGACGGAAAAGGCTATGGCCTTGGACTGGCTATCGCAAAGACCATAGCGGAAAAGCATAAAGCCAGGATCCAGGTGGAATCTTCAGGAGGGATAAACCGTTTTTCCGTGGAATTTCACACAGTTTTTCATGCAGAAAAGACGCTGTGAGAGGATAGCAAATGAAATCCTCATGCTCCTTCGCAGCAGCAAGAAATATTCCAGGGAGGTTTCCCTTTTTGAACCCATCGGAGTGGATAAGGACGGCGAAACCGTAAGCCTGGTAGATGTGCTCGAAATGGATAATAAAGAAGTCCTGGATTCCATTATCCTCACGCAGGATGTGAAGGAACTGTACGAGGCTTACGAGACGTGCCTGAAGGACAATGAAAAGCAGGTGATCCGGATGCGCTACGGGCTTTTCGGACAGAAAGAAGAGACGCAGAGAGAGATCGCCGAGAAGCTGGGAATATCCCGTTCCTATGTGAGCCGGATCGAAAAAAAGGCGATCGAAAAGATAAAAGCTGAGTTTGAAAGAAGCAGCAGGCGGACGTGAGGCCCTGCTGCTTCTTTCAGTCAAATAAGAAGAACATATTTTCGAAAATGTGCTTGCTTTTTGCGAACGTATGTGCTATGATTCTTTTAGAACAAATGTTCTTAAAGACAGGAGAATCACTATGCTGATCCAGGAACAATTAAGCATAAAAGAAAAACTGGAGATCCTTTCCGACGCGGCAAAGTACGACGTGGCCTGCACATCCAGCGGCGTTGACAGGCGGGGAAAGAAAGGCGCCGTCGGGAACGCTTCTTCCTGCGGTATCTGCCACAGTTTCGCAGCTGACGGCAGATGCATTTCCCTTCTGAAGATCCTTTTTACAAACCAGTGTATCCATGACTGCAGATACTGTATCAACCGCTGCTCCAACGACGTAGTCCGCACTTCCTTTACCCCGGAGGAAGTTTGCACGCTGACCATGGAATTTTACAGGAGGAACTATATCGAGGGCCTCTTTTTAAGCTCAGGGATCCTCTATTCGCCGGACTATACGATGGAGCTGATCTGCCGGACGCTGTGGAAGCTGCGCCATGAACATCATTTCCGTGGCTATATCCATGTAAAGGCGATTCCGGGAGCTTCTCCGATCCTGATCCAGCAGGCAGGCTTTCTGGCGGACAGGATGAGCATTAACCTGGAGCTTCCTACTGCGGAGGGGCTTCGCCTTCTCGCTCCGGGAAAGACCAGGGAAAAGATCCTTGCGCCTATGCGGCAGATCCAGAGGGGGATCGAGGCTGGAAAGCATGAGATCATGGCATACCGGAGAAACGCTTCCTTTGTCCCTGCGGGACAGAGCACTCAGATGATCGTCGGGGCTACGCCGGAAAGCGATTACCATATGATCTCCGTGGCAGAAGCGCTGTATAAAAATTATGGACTGAAAAGAGTGTTTTACTCCGCCTTTGTCCGGGTCAACGACGACAGCCTGCTCCCGGCGCTTCCCGGAGGACCGCCGCTTCTGCGGGAGCACAGGCTCTACCAGGCGGACTGGCTTTTAAGATATTACGGTTTTGAAGCGAAAGAGCTCCTGTCCGAGTCCAGGCCGAATTTTAATGTGCTGATGGATCCTAAGTGCGACTGGGCAGTTTCCCATCTGGAGCGTTTCCCGGTAGAGGTGAATCAGGCGGATTACTATACGCTCCTTCGCGTTCCCGGCATGGGCGTGAAGTCGGTAAGGAGGATTCTGGCGGCCAGAAGGAGCGGCTCCCTGGATTTTGCGGATCTGAAAAAGATGGGAGTAGTTTTAAAGAGGGCGGCTTATTTTATCACCTGCAAGGGAAAGATGATGTATCCGGTAAAGATGGACCAGGATGCGATCACTTCCCAGCTGATCGGGGAAGAGCGGAGGAATGTGTGGGAGATGGAACACCACGATATTTACCGGCAGCTGTCCCTGTTTGACGATTACCATCTGAACCCGTCTCCGGAGCCTTCGGATATCCAGATGGCAGTGACGGGCGATATGTGACAGAAAGAAGGTCTGTTTATGGAAGAAACTGTATTTTTATGCGGAGAGGAATTTGAAGATATTATGAGCGGCATTTACGATGCCTGGACGAGCCGCCTCGGACATGATAAAGTAAAGCTGGAAAGCGAAAAGAACTGGCAGCCCAGATTATTCTGCCAGTACCGCCGCGTGGAGACAGACTTGGCCAAAGTACAGAAGGTCGTAAAGGCTGTGCGCGAAAGGATATCAGAAGAAGCTTTCCAGATGGTCTATGAAGCGGCTCTCAGCATGCGCGCAGACCGGGCGGATCGGATATACCGTTTCCTGATCTATGGATTTCATTACCGGTCAAAGGTAGTGGACATGCTTCAGATCCCGGTGGTTTTTGACATATTTGATATGCTCCGCCATTTGAAGAACGAAGCCCATCTGCTGACAGGTTTTGTCCGTTTTTCCCAGGCAGGTCAGGCTCTGGTCAGTACGATCGGTCCGAAAAACGACGTTCTGGTCCTTTTGGCCAGGCACTTTGCAGACCGGCTTTCCGGGGAGAACTGGCTCATCTATGACGAGAAACGCAATAAAGCGGCGATCCATCAGAAAGGCAGAGGGTGGTGGATCGTAAGAGATGGGAACGGACAGCTGAAAGAGCAGCTGAGAAAGGCTGCCGAAGGGGATATTTACGCGGATTTATGGAAATGCTTCTTTAATAGCATAGCTATAGCGGAACGGAAGAATCCGATATGCCAGAGAAGCTTCCTGCCTTTGCGCTACCGGAAGTACATGACTGAATTTCAATGTATCAGTTCAGCCGTGCGTCAGGATATATGATAAAGAGCGTTACAAGCTTGCTTGCAAAAGCGATTTGACATATATCCTGACATAGGGATGACATTCCGATCTTCTTGTCAGCACATTCTGTGCTGGCAAGAAGATACACGGCTGAACGGTCTGTTACATTTCAATAATCTGACCAGCGAGGTGCGATGATGAACGATAACAGGGAAAAGCAGAACGTTATAAAGAAAGAATACCGCCTGCCGTCATCCGACGGCAGATCTGTTCTTCATGTTGCAGTCTGGGAACCGGAGAGAGAGATCCGGGGGATCCTGCAGATCTCCCATGGCATGATCGAGCATATTGGAAGATACGACGGATTTGCCAGAGCTTTGGCTGCCGAAGGGATCCTTGTAGCCGGCCACGATCACCTGGGGCACGGAAAAAGCAGCAGGCAGGAAGACTATGGATTTTTTGCGGATCAGAAAGGGGATGTGTACGTGATCCGAGATATGCGCCGGGTAAGCCGCGCCTTAAAGAAACGGTATTCAGCCCGCCCCTATTTCTTTTTAGGCCATAGTATGGGTTCTTTCTTCCTGCGAAAATATCTGATGGTCTATGGAAGGGACGGAGACGGCGCGGTCATTATGGGAACGGGAGACGAGCCCCTTCCAGTCCTTCTGGCAGGGATGGCGGCAGTCAGCCTGACCGGCCGGATCAGAGGATGGCGCTACAGGAGCCCTCTGCTCCACAATTTAGTCCTGGGGAGTTTTGACAGAAAATTTAAAGAGGATCGGGAACCGAAACGATGGATATCCGGAGACAGAAAAAAGGTACAGGAATATCAAAAAGATCCGATGTGCCAGTTTATCTTTACCTGCAGCGCATACCGCGACCTTTTTAAGACTATGCTGGATCTGAAAAGCTGCTTCTGGCTTTCCAGAATGCCGGAAGATCTTCCTGTTCTTCTCCTTTCCGGTGATCAGGACCCGGTGGGAAACCAGGGAAGAGGCGTAAAAAGAGTCTATAAAAAGATGAAAAAAAGAGGCGTTTTGGATGTTACAGTCCGCCTTTATCCCGGCTGCCGCCACGAGCTGCTGAATGAAACCAACAGAAGGCAGGTGTATCAGGATATCCTTGCCTGGATCGACCGCCGCATCCTATTGCGTCAGGGCTTGAAAACGAGATAAAAAACAGGTATTGAATTTCAATATTTCCCTGATTATAATAAAGATAACCGTCCAGGAAGGAAAACAGAGGCAGGCGTGCTTATGAGTAAGCTTTCGCCCTGGTTTTCCCACCAGACGGACGCTGATAAAATTTATGGAGGCGTTTCCAGCTCTCCATAGTCTGTTT
The DNA here is from genome assembly GCA_019118365.1 of Candidatus Lachnoclostridium stercoravium. GTDB lineage: Bacteria > Bacillota > Clostridia > Lachnospirales > Lachnospiraceae > Lachnoclostridium_A > Lachnoclostridium_A stercoravium. The sequence continues at coordinate 10,818 of DWZA01000017.1, forward strand.
ATTTCCGTACAGTTCTGTACAAATTTTCCAACATCATTTTATGATACCAGGGATAAAAGGTCGAAAATCCGATGCAAGCTTGCTTGCAAGAGGATTTTCGACCTTGGAACCCGCCAAAAACATGAATAAGCAGCCATTTTTCGCAGAAAAATGAGCGGATTATGAATGTTTTTGAGGCTTGTGTGAGTGCGAAGCACGGAACGAGCCGGTATCAAAGGGGGCAAAAACCTTTTGCCCCCAACATCATTTAATGGATCGCCGCAGCGCGTGGGGCGGGCTTTTACGTGATGGGCCTGTTCCATGCCCTGCAGAAAGGAGAAGAATTGTTAAGCAAAGTAAATACTGCAGGAATTTTGGGAATCGAAGGGTATTTGGTAAAAACTGAGGTCGACATCGGGAACGGCCTGCCATCCTTCAATATGGTCGGTTATCTCTCTTCCGAGGTAAGAGAGGCAAAAGACAGAGTCCAGACGGCTTTGAAAAATTCCGGTTTTATGCTTTATGCCAGAAAGATCACAGTGAATCTTTCTCCGGCCGGCGTACGCAAAGATGGGACAGCCTATGATCTGCCGATCGCAGTGGCGATCCTGGCAGCGTTTGGAGCAGTCAGGCAGGATCTGCTGGGACAGGTGCTGATCGCCGGAGAACTGGGGCTGGACGGCAGCGTAAAAAAGATACGTGGAGTTCTTTCTATGGCGTCCACAGCCAGAAAAGAAGGCCTGACTATGTGTTTTGTCCCGGCAGAAAATGTAAGAGAAGCGAAATGCGCGGGAGATATCACAGTCATAGGTGTTTCCGCCTTAAAAGAGCTGATCGATCTTTTAAACCATCCGGAAAATATAAAAGAAGAGAATGAGACGTATACGGAAGAACAGGAAACGTCATACGCGGTTGATTTTTCTGAGGTAAATGGTCAGGAGGTGATGCGCCGCGCTACGGAGATCGCTGTCAGCGGCATGCACAATATCCTCTATATCGGCCCTGCAGGAAGCGGGAAAAGCATGGTGGCCAAGCGGATCCCTACGATCATGCCGCCTCTTTCCAGGGAAGAAAGCATCGAAGTGACGAAGGTATACAGCGTATGCGGGCTGCTGCCGGAGGACGGCTCCCTTCTTCGTCAGAGGCCCTTCCGAAGTCCCCATCATTCCCTGACGGCAAAAGCCATGTCAGGCGGAGGGAGGATTCCAAAGCCAGGCGAGATCTCTCTGGCTTCCAGAGGCGTATTGTTTTTAGACGAGCTGCCGGAATTTTCTTCCGATGTGCTGGAACTGCTGCGCCAGCCGATGGAAGACCGCCAGATCGTCATTTCCCGCCTTAGGGAGTCCTGCGTATTTCCTGCGGATACGATGATCGCCGCAGCCATGAATCCCTGTCCCTGCGGATTTTTCCCGGATCGAAGAAGATGCCGCTGTACGCCGGAGAAGATCCGGAAATATCTTGCCAGGGTATCGGGGCCGTTTCTGGACCGGATGGATATCTGCGCGGAAGCAGCGCCGGTTTCCTATGAGATGGTGAGCCAGGATAAACAGGGAGAATCTTCCTCCAGGATCCGGGCGAGAGTGGAGCGGACGAGAGCGATCCAGCAGGAACGTTTTCGCGGTATGGATATTTATTTTAACAGCGAAATGGGCAAAAAAGAGCTGAAACAATTTTGCCGGCTGGGCAAGGAAGAAGAGGATTTTTTAAAAGAACAGTTTACATATGGGCGGCTGAGCGCCAGAGGCTGCGACAAAGTGCTGAAAGTGGCCAGAACGATCGCGGACATGGAAGAGAAGGAAAGGATCGCACTTTCTCATTTGTGCGAAGCCGCGGCTTACCGCGGGATCGAAGAAAAGTACTGGGGAGGCGGAAACGATGAGTGAGAAGGAATATCTGTACTGGATGACAGGGGTCGAAGGAATCGGAGCGGTTACGATAAAAAAGATGAAAGAATATGCAAAGACTCTGGAACAAGCCTTTTTTATAGAAAAAAAAGAATGGGAAGAAGCGGGGATCCTGGCGGGAAAGATTCTGGAAAGATTTCAAAAGGAAAAGAAGGATCTGAAGCAGCGGGCGGAAGAATATCATAGACTGAAAGAAAAGGGAATAGATTTTATCAGCTTATGGGATAAGGAATATCCGGAAAAACTAAAAGAAATCTACGACAGTCCGGCAGGGCTTTTTGTGAAAGGAAAGCTTCCGGAAAATGATCGGCCTGCTTTAGCTGTAGTAGGAGCAAGGCACTGCACCAGCTACGGAAGGATGGCGGCGAAAGAGTTTTCAGCGGCGCTGGCGGCAGAGGGGATCCAGATCATCAGCGGCCTGGCGTACGGCATCGACGGGGAAAGCCACAGAGGAGCGCAAAAAGCCGGAGGGAAGACTTTCGCCGTATTAGGCTGCGGAGTGGATATCTGCTATCCCAGAGAGCATTACTGCCTGTATCAGGAAATAGCAGAAAAAGGCGGTCTGATCTCCGAGTATCTGCCTTCCAGCCCGCCGTTAGCCCGCAACTTTCCCATGCGCAACCGGATCATCAGCGGCCTGGCGGACGCGGTCCTTGTAGTGGAAGCGGCAGCGCGGAGCGGATCGCTGATCACGGCGGAGCTTGCCCTTGACCAGGGAAGGGATGTTTTTGCAGTTCCCGGAAGGATCAGCGACCCGTTGAGCGCAGGCACAAACGAACTGATCAAAAGCGGAGCCGGGTGCGTGACCGCGCCTGAGGATGTACTGGATCATTTCCATATTATAAGTGAAAAAATGTTAAGACTTGATGAAAAAAACGGAAAGGGACTTGCAAAGACAGAAAAAATGGTGTATAGTTGCCTCGATTTACAACCAAAATCCTTAGAAGAGGTTGTGGCCGCAAGCCGGCTCTCTGTGGGAGAGTGCATGACCGCCCTTTACGGATTGGAGAAGAAGGGATATGTCACAAGGGCTTTCGGGCAATATTATGAAAAAAAGCTGCAAGTGAGAGGTTAAGATGGCAAATTGTTTAGTGATTGTGGAATCCCCTGCAAAGGTGAAGACAATCAAAAAATTTTTGGGGACGAATTACGTAGTCGATGCTTCCAACGGCCATGTCCGGGATCTTCCGAAGAGCCAGCTGGGTATCGACGTGGAGCATGATTATGAGCCGAAGTACATTACGATCAGAGGAAAGGGAGACATCCTGGCAAAGCTGCGCAAGGAAGTAAAGAAAGCGGATAAGATCTATCTGGCGACAGACCCGGACCGGGAAGGAGAAGCGATCTCCTGGCATTTGATGAAAGCTCTGAAGCTGGACGAGATGAAGGATAAAAAGATATACCGCATAAGCTTTAACGAGATCACCAAGAATGCGGTCAAGTCTTCTCTGAAAGCGCCGAGAGATATCGACATGAACCTGGTGGATGCCCAGCAGGCGAGGCGTATCCTGGATCGTATGGTAGGATACAGTATAAGCCCTCTCCTCTGGAGCAAAGTAAAGCGAGGATTGAGCGCGGGAAGAGTCCAGTCTGTTGCTCTGCGCATGATATGCGACAGGGAGGACGAGATCAATGCGTTTATCCCTGACGAATACTGGACGCTGGATGCAAAGTTAAAATGCAGCGGCAGGAAAACGCCGCTCACAGCGAAATTTTATGGGGCGGGAAAAGAGAAACTTGCGATCCATAATAAAGAAGAACTTGACCGGATCCTAAAGGGTCTGGAAGGAGTTTCCTATATCGTAGACGATGTGAAGAAAGGGGAGAGGACGAAAAAGCCGCCGATCCCATTTACCACCAGCACCCTTCAGCAGGAAGCTTCCAAGGTGCTGAATTTTTCAACACAGAAGACCATGCGCCTGGCCCAGCAGCTGTATGAAGGCGTGGACATCAAAGGCCACGGCACGGTGGGTCTGATCACCTATCTGCGTACGGATTCTACCAGAGTCGCGGAAGAAGCGGACAGAGCGGCAAAAGAATATATCGCCTCCGCCTATGGCCAGCAGTATGTAGCAAAGGAAGAAACTGTAAAAAAGACAAACGGAAAGATCCAGGATGCCCACGAAGCGATCCGTCCAACGGATATCACCCTGTCTCCTGTTCAGGTAAAGGAATCCCTGGCAAGAGATCTCTTCCGCCTGTATCAGCTGATCTGGAAGCGTTTTACAGCCAGCCGTATGCAGCCGGCCGTTTATGAGACGACGTCGGTAAGGATCGCGGCAGGAGAGTACAGTTTCACCTTGGCAGCTTCCAGACTTGTTTTTGACGGTTTCATGTCCGTATATGTCCAGGAGGAAGATAAGGAAGAGAGCAACGTCCTCCTTGGAAGCCTGGATAAAGGCGACGAGCTTTCTCTCCAGGAGCTGGAACCGGCTCAGCATTTTACCCAGCCGCCGGCCCATTATACAGAAGCTTCCCTGGTAAAAGCCATGGAAGAGCAGGGCATCGGACGTCCCAGCACCTATGCGCCTACCATTACTACGATCCTTGCCAGAAGGTATGTGGCGAAGGAAAACAGGAATCTGTATGTAACAGAACTGGGAGAGGCGGTCAACCGGATCATGAAGCACAGCTTCCCAAGTATTGTGGATACGGAGTTTACGGCGAACCTGGAATATCTTCTGGATAAGGTAGGGGACGGCTCTGTACCGTGGAAGACAGTTGTGCGCAATTTCTATCCGGATCTGAAGGAAGCGGTGGATGTAGCCGAAAAAGAACTGGAGACAGTAACCATCGCCGATGAAGTGACTGACGAGATATGCGAGCTGTGCGGGCGCAATATGGTGGTCAAATACGGCCCCCACGGAAAGTTCCTGGCCTGTCCGGGATTTCCGGAGTGCAAGAATACAAAGCCCTATCTGGAGAAGATCGGCATGAAGTGCCCGTTATGCGGCGGGGAGATCGTTATCAAGAAGACAAAGAAGGGCAGGAAATATTACGGCTGTTCCAATAATCCTGAATGCGAGTTTATGTCCTGGCAGAAGCCGTCTGAGGAGAAATGTCCGGAATGCGGCTCCTATATGGTGGAGAAGGGCAGCAAACTTCTGTGTTCCAATGAGCACTGCGGATGCACGGTAGATAAAAAAGAGATAAAAGATCAAAAAGCCGGTTAAAATGTAACAGTTCCGAAGCCCGTCTGAACTGTTATATATAAATTCTAAAAAATTCAAAAAATTCCGAAAAACTCTTGCTATTAACGGACAATCGTGATATGCTGACTGTAAGTATATCCGATTTGGTGCGATAAAACAAAATAGATAAGGAGGTTTCGGAAATGAGTGTAGAATTGTTGGATAAAACCAGAAAAATCAACAAGTTATTGCATAACAATAATTCATACAAAGTAGTCTTTAATGACATCTGTAAAGTACTGAGTGAAATACTGTTATCCAATGTGTTGGTTATCAGCAAAAAGGGAAAAGTCCTTGGCGTGAGCATTTGGGAAGGCGTAGAGGAGATAGAAGAATTGATCGCCGACCAGGTAGGCGGGCATATCGATCCTATGCTGAACGAACGTCTGCTGAATATCCTTTCCACAAAGGAAAATGTTAATCTGGCAACTTTGGGATTTGCAGAAGAAAACGTTAAAAAATATCAGGCGATCATCACTCCGATCGATATTGCAGGAGAGCGCCTGGGAACATTATTTATCTACAAGTCCGGCTGTCAGTATGATATCGACGACATCATCCTGTGCGAATACGGCACTACGGTGGTGGGGCTTGAGATGATGCGTTCTGTCAATGAGGAAAACGCGGAAGAGACGAGAAAGATCCAGATCGTCAAATCCGCCATCAGCACATTATCCTTCTCCGAGCTGGAAGCGATCACTCATATTTTCGAAGAGCTGGACGGCAACGAAGGGATCCTGGTAGCCAGCAAGATCGCCGACCGCGTAGGGATCACCCGTTCCGTGATCGTCAACGCCCTGAGAAAATTCGAAAGCGCCGGAGTTATTGAATCCCGTTCTTCCGGAATGAAAGGCACATATATCAAAGTCCTTAACGACGTGGTGTTCGATGAATTAAAGAATATCAAAGTCACAGGCAATAAATAGCGGCGTATTTCCTTCCGTTTCTATAAAAATATAGAAGCGGTCATAAAAAACGATGGTTTCTTTTGCGGTTTCAAAGTCAGGACCTCTAAAGAAACCATTATTTTTATGTCTTTCCTCCAGCACATTCTGTGCTGGAGGGAAGATACACGGCTGAACTACTTTACGAACGGGAATTTCCTAAAAAAATCCTTGCATATGGAAATATCTTATGATATAGTAGAAAAGCTGAATAAAAATCACGTCTGTTGATTCCAGGAAACGGTGCCTGAGGCCAGAGGCCGACGGTCTTTTCGGAAACATGAGAGACAGGCGGAAGAAAAACCAAACGGAGGTAAAGACATGAGCGTTATTTCAATGAAACAGCTTTTGGAAGCAGGTGTGCATTTCGGCCACCAGACAAGAAGATGGAACCCTAAGATGGCTCCATACATCTACACAGAGAGGAATGGCATCTACATCATCGACTTACAGAAATCTGTAGGCAAAGTAGACGAGGCTTATAAGGCGATCACTGATATCGCTGCAGAAGGCGGCACGATCCTTTTCGTAGGTACAAAGAAGCAGGCTCAGGATGCCATCAAGACAGAGGCAGAGCGCTGCGGTATGTTCTATGTAAACGAGAGATGGTTAGGCGGTATGCTTACCAACTTCAAGACGATCCAGTCCAGAATCGACAGATTAAAAGAGATCGAGGCGATGTCCGAGGACGGAACTTTCGACGTTCTTCCTAAGAAGGAAGTTATGGCTTTAAAGAAAGAGTGGGAGAAGCTTGAGAAGAATCTTGGCGGTATCAAAGAGATGAAGAAGCTGCCAGACGCTATTTTCGTAGTAGATCCAAAGAAGGAAAGAATATGCGTACAGGAAGCTCACATCCTTGGAATCCCGCTGATCGGTATTGCAGATACAAACTGCGATCCGGAAGAGCTTGATTATGTGATCCCAGGCAATGACGACGCTATCAGAGCTGTAAAACTGATCGTTGCTAAGATGGCAGACGCTGTGATCGAGGCAAATCAGGGCGAAGCTACTGCAGACGGCGAGCTGGAAGCAGGAGCTGAGATCTTCGAGGAAGCAGCAGAGCAGACAGAGGAATAATCATCCGACAAAAGGTTCAGGACGGCAGACGTCCTGAACTGCTATGATCAACCGATTAAATATGGAGGGAAAGAAAATGGCAGCAGTTACCGCAGCAATGGTAAAGGAATTAAGAGAGATGACAGGCGCCGGCATGATGGACTGCAAGAAGGCTCTTGCAGCTACAGAAGGCGATATGGATAAGGCGATTGAGTTCCTGAGAGAAAAGGGACTTGCTACAGCTCAGAAGAAGGCTGGCCGTATTGCGGCAGAAGGTATTGTTTATACCGTTGTTTCTGATGATGAGAAGAAGGCGGTCGTTGTAGAAGTTAACGCTGAGACAGACTTCGTTGCAAAGAACGAGAAGTTCCGCAGCTATGTAGCAGACGTTGCAGCTCAGGCTCTGAACACAACAGCAAGCGATATCGAAGGCTTCTTAGCTGAAAAGTGGAGCAAGGACGAGTCCATGACTGTTCAGGAAGCGCTTGCAGCACAGATCTCCGTGATCGGCGAGAACATGAACATCAGAAGATTCCAGCAGGTTGAAGAGGCAAACGGCTTCGTAGCTTCTTACATCCATGCAGGCGGAAAGATCGGCGTTCTGGTTGACGTTGAGACAGATGTGATCAACGACGCTGTAAAAGAGATGGCAAGAAACGTAGCTATGCAGGCTGCAGCATTAAAGCCACTGTATACAAGCGAGAAGGAAGTTGACGCGGCATACATCGAGAAGGAGAAAGAGATCCTGACCGTAGCTGCGAAAAACGAGAAGCCGGACGCTAACGACAAGATCATCAACGGCATGGTTATGGGCCGTATCAAGAAGGAATTAAAGGAGATCTGCCTGTTAGATCAGGTATACGTTAAGGCTGAAGACGGAAAGCAGAGCGTAGCAAACTACGTTGCTGAAGTTGCTAAGGCAAACGGCGCAAAGATCGAGATCAAGAAATTCGTTCGTTTCGAGACAGGCGAAGGCCTTCAGAAAAAAGAAGAGAACTTTGCAGAAGAAGTTGCAAAGCAGATGGGAATGTAACTTCTTAACTATACAAAAATATCATAAATTGATATAAGTTATTAAAAACCCGGAAAACATTGTAATCTCAGTGCTTTCCGGGATTTTTTCTTTCTTTTATAATCTAATGCAACTTTATATAGCTTTATAGTTATTTTGTATAGCTATTTGTACAGCGGTTGTACAGAGGCTGTACTATACA
>DWZA01000018.1 GCA_019118365.1 Candidatus Lachnoclostridium stercoravium
TGCCAGGCTATATGTCAGATCGCTTTTACAAGCAAGTTTGTAACGCTCTTTGTCATATATCCTGGCGCACGGCTGAGCTGATGTAACAATTCAGCCGTGTATCTTCTTGCCAGCACAGAATGTGCTGACAAGAAGCCTTGGGATGTCATCCCTATGCCAGGCTATATGTCAAATCGCTTTTACAAGCAAGCTTGTAACGCTCTTTATCATATATCCTGGCGCACGGCTGAACTGTTACGGGAATTGGAGTTTCTGTATCAAAACCCTTGACGCAGGAAATTATTTATGATACACTGGGTTGGCGAATGGAAGAGCTAGGTCTTTTTTTTATGCTTAAAAAACAGGCCGACAACGAAAATTTAAGTGGAGGTGGAAGTCGTGCGCACAAGAATCACACTGGCATGTACAGAATGCAAACAGCGTAACTACAACATGACCAAGGATAAGAAGACTCATCCTGACAGAATGGAAACAAAAAAGTACTGTAGATTCTGCAAGACACATACTTTGCACAAAGAAACCAAATAATAGGGTTCAGTAAAGGATGTGAGCTTATGGGAGATACAACAAACAACAACGAAGTTCAGAAAAAGAGCTTCATTGAAGGACTGGCTTCTGAATACAAGAAGATCGTATGGCCTACGCAGGATACGGTGAAGAAGCAGACGATCGCTGTTCTTCTTTCATCAGTTGCCCTGGGGCTTATCATCGCAGTCCTGGATTTCATTATCAAATTTGGCATTGACCGTATCTTAGTCAGATAAGGTGAGGGTGGACGATATGGCAGACGCGCATTGGTATGTAGTGCATACCTATTCAGGCTATGAAAACAAAGTAAAAGTCGATATTGAAAAGACGATCGAAAACAGAAACCTTCAGGATCAGATCTTGGAAGTGTCCGTGCCTATGCTTCCTGTCGTTGAGATGAAGAACGGCGTGGAGAAGCAGGCGGACAAGAAGATGTTCCCAGGCTACGTGCTCATTAAGATGGTGATGAACGACGATACCTGGTACGTTGTACGGAATACCCGCGGCGTGACCGGATTCGTAGGACCGGGATCCAAGCCGGTTCCTCTTACTGAAGAAGAGATCGAGAGCATGGGATTCCAGAAACAGCAGGAAGTTGCTGTTGATTTTGAGGTCGGCGACCTGATCGTGGTTACTACAGGAGCCTGGAAAGATACGGTAGGAGCGATCAAGTCGATCAATGAGGCGAAAAAGTCCATTACGATCAGTGTCGAGATGTTCGGCCGCGAGACGCCGGTTGAACTGAATTTCACAGAAGTGAAGAAGATGTAACGTAGATCGGCCTTTTTCGGAAGGCTGGTGGGAGGGAAATCCCCGACAATACCACATTATAGGAGGTGCCTAATTATGGCAAAGAAAGTAACAGGCTACATTAAACTGCAGATCCCTGCTGGAAAGGCTACGCCAGCACCGCCAGTTGGTCCTGCTCTGGGACAGCATGGCGTTAACATTGTTCAGTTTACAAAGGAATTTAACGCAAGAACAGCAGACCAGGGAGATTTAGTTATCCCGGTTGTTATTACCGTTTATGCTGACAGAAGCTTCAGCTTCATTACCAAGACTCCGCCAGCTGCTGTATTGTTAAAGAAGGCATGCAAGATCAAATCCGGTTCTGCTACGCCTAACAAGACAAAAGTAGCTTCCATTTCCAAAGAAGAGGTTCGCAAGATCGCTGAACTGAAGATGCCAGACTTAAACGCAGCATCCGTTGAGGCAGCTATGAGCATGATCGCCGGTACTGCAAGAAGTATGGGTATCACAGTAGAAGACTAATTGATCAGGAAATGGTTTTTTAAATACGTGGGAGGGAAATCCCCGACAATACCACTAGGAGGTTATTTATAATGAAAAGAGGAAAAAGATATATTGAGGCGGCTAAAACAGTAGACCGCGGAACTCTTTATGATGTAGCAGACGCAATCTCTCTTGTAAAGAAGAATGCCAGCGCAAAATTTGATGAGACGATCGAGGCTCATTTAAGAACCGGCTGTGACGGACGTCACGCAGACCAGCAGATCCGTGGAGCAGTTGTGCTTCCTCACGGAACAGGCAAGAGCGTAAGGATCCTTGTATTTGCGAAGGGCCCGAAGGCTGACGAGGCTCAGGCTGCAGGCGCAGATTTCGTAGGAGCAGAGGAACTGATCCCGAAGATCCAGAACGAAGGCTGGCTGGATTTTGACGTAGTTGTAGCTACGCCGGATATGATGGGCGTTGTTGGACGTCTTGGCCGTGTACTTGGACCGAAGGGCTTAATGCCAAACCCGAAGGCTGGTACAGTTACTATGGACGTTGCAAAAGCGATCGCTGAGATCAAAGCTGGTAAGATCGAGTACAGACTTGACAAGACAAATATTATCCACGTGCCAGTTGGAAAAGCTTCCTTCACAGAGGAGCAGTTAGCGGACAACTTCCAGACGTTTATTGATACAATCATCAAGGCCAGACCAAGCACATTAAAGGGAACATTCTTAAAGAGCGTTACCCTGACATCCACTATGGGTCCTGGCGTAAAACTGAACGTTGCTAAGCTTGGCAACTAATGATCACCAGATATTTCGCAGAGAAGACTGTTTGCAGGTTCGCGCCTGTAAGCAGTCTTTTTGCGCTATAAGAAACTGTAACAGCTCAGCCGTTACAAGGAACCATCATTTTTCTAAAGTTTGTTATTGACAACAGGACGAAAGAATGGTAAACTACGTGAGTATTGACTGCCGAAGACAGTAGGTGCCGTAAGGTTTAAAGTGACAACGCCTACCGAGGAACGTACAATTCTGAATGAGATTTGTCGCCTCTCTGTGTTTTCGCAGAGAGGTTTTTTTCGCAGGTGATACTTCATACTAAGATAGGAGGTAAACCATTCATGGCAAAAGTTGAATTAAAACAGCCGATCGTAGAAGAGATTGCTGAACTGTTTGACGGAGCACAGGGCGCAGTTCTTGTAGATTACCGCGGACTGACAGTTGAGCAGGATACGATCCTTCGTAAGAAGTTAAGGGAAGCTGGTGTTACTTACAAGGTATATAAGAACACCCTGATCCGTCGGGCTGCAAAGGGAACCGCATTCGAAGCTTTAGATCCACATCTGGAAGGACCTACCGCACTGGCAGTATCCAAGACAGACGCTACAGCTCCGGCAAGAGTTCTCGCAGATTTTGCTAAGACAGCAGACGCTCTTGAATTAAAGGCTGGCGTCGTAGAAGGAACATACTATGATCAGGCAGGGATCCAGGTTATCGCTACTATCCCGTCCAGAGAGATCCTTCTTGGAAAGCTGCTTGGAAGCATCCAGTCCCCGATCGCAAATTTTGCAAGGGTTATCAACCAGATCGCAGAAGCAAAGGAAGCGTAAGCGCATTTTTGACAGCCGCGTAGATGCGGCATAGCAAGAAGCAAAGATTGTTTAAAACAAATTTATCACAGGAGGAATTTAAAAATGGCAAAGTTAACAACTGCAGAGTTTATCGAAGCTATCAAGGAATTATCCGTATTAGAGTTAAACGAATTAGTAAAAGCATGTGAAGAAGAGTTCGGCGTATCCGCAGCAGCAGGCGTTGTTGTAGCAGCAGCAGGCGGCGCTGGCGCAGCAGCTGAGGAAGAGAAGACAGAGTTCGACGTTGAGTTAACAGAGGTTGGCGCAAACAAGGTTAAAGTTATCAAGGTTGTTCGTGAAGTTACTGGCTTAGGCTTAAAGGAAGCTAAGGAAGTAGTTGACGGCGCACCAAAGGCTGTTAAGACAGGCGTTTCCAAGGAAGAAGCTGAAGATATCAAGACAAAACTTGAAGCAGAAGGAGCAAAGGTTACCCTTAAGTAATTTTATCCAAAAGCAGATAATAAGTGAAGGGAGTCACGGAAGTGGCTCCCTTTTTGCGCGATATTGGTCTAGAAGAAGCTTTCCGGTATCCGGCGGACCGTCTCCTGAAGGATCTGGTCCACGAGCGCGCCCTGGATGTCCAGATTCTCTGCTTTGATGCATACTGTCTCAGGGATCCCGTAAAATTTGCTGCAGATTGCTTTCACATAGCGAAAATGAAAAGTGACAAATTGTCACCACCTGAAAATCCCTTTTTTAGGCAAAGTGACAAATTGTCATTTTTTAACATAAAACTAACATAAATTTCTTGAAAACGAAATTATGATATAGTATAATCCAGAAGGTGACAGATTGTCATGTTTTGGACGGAGAGGTGAGGAAATGCCAACACAACGATTTTTTCATTTAAAGGAGGAGAAGCAGAATATCATAAAACAGGCGGCCATGGAGGAATGTGCAAGAGTGCCCTATAATGATATTTCTATTAACAAGATCATTAAGGCGGCTGATATTTCACGGGGAAGCTTCTATACATATTTTGAAGATAAGGACGATATGATCAAGTATCTTCTGGATGATTTCCGTATGCAGTGCGTCAATTATATCTGCAGTGAAATACAGAAAGAAGACGGAGATACCATAACGGCAGTGGAAAACATGATGAGGGGGCTTATGACAGACGCCCAGCAGTACGAGGAAGCTGCGGTTTATAAAAACCTTCTTCTGAACGTGGGGACTATAACCAATATGAAGACTTTTGGTCCGGGCAAGTGCGGATATGACAGCAGGGAGTATCAGGAATTTGTAGAGAAGTGCTATCAGGTCAACAATCCGGAAAAATGTCCGTTTAGGAACGAGGAACAGATGGGGGTCGTATTGGAGATGATCATCATCCTGGCAATGAAGCATCTGGCAGAGTATCATGTGCTGCAGCTGACAGATGAGAAAACGATCCTGGCTGTTTTTCATGAGCAGCTGGAGATCATAAGGAGAGGACTCTGAAATTCACACGAGTTTTTTAGATAGATATAACAGTCGCAGACAGACTAGAAGCAAAAAAGGAGACAATTATGAAAAAGGGAGTAAAAATTGCAATTGGCGCGGCAGTGGTGGTTGTTGCCGCAGCAGGGATCTTTTCAATTCTTGGACGGAAGCCGGAGGTCGTGGACGACGACGTAAGGCCGGCGGTTGTGGCGGAAAAGCCGCAGACAGGCACGATCTCTTTATATACGGACGTGATCGGAACGATCGAGCCTTCCGAGACAGTATCTGTGACGCCAAAGATAGACGGAGAGATCCTGGAAGTGATGTTTGAAGCGGGGCAGTATGTAGAGGCAGGACAGCCGCTGTGCCGGATCGATTCCGACGCGCTGACAGCTCTGCGGATCTCTATGGAAAGCGCCCAGGTGGCCATGAACGACGCCGACAGCACTTTGCAGAGGACCCAGGCCCTGTTCGCAGGGGGCACGGTTTCCCAGCAGGCTTTTGAACAGGCTCAGAACGCAGCTACTTCTGCAAGGCTTCAGTACGAGGCCGCTAAGAACCAGTATGACCTGCAGGTAGAATATACCACGGTGACAGCTCCTATCAGCGGAATCGCGGAGTCAAGAAACGTAGATCCGCACGATAACATTTCTACCTCTGACGTGATCGCCGTGATCTCTGCCAAAGACCAGATCATGGTGAAATTCAGCGTACCGGAGCGGGTTATGAAAAATCTTCAGACCGGCATGGCAGTTACGGTAGACAAGTATGGCACGGAATATCAGGGAAATATCACAGAAGTGGCTTCCGTAGCGGATACCAGCAACGGTTTATACGATATCAAGGCGGCGATCCAGAACGGAGAAGCCCTGACTACAGGTTCCAAAGCAAAGGTCAGTGTTTTAAAGGATATCGCGGAAAACGTTATGACGATCCCTGTGGACTCGGTTTCTTATGACGACGGAAATCCTTTTATTTACATATATGACAACGGCGTTGCGAAGCGCGTCGGTATTGAAAGCGGAATTTACGATATGGAGCGCATGGAAGTAGAAGGCGGTCTGAACGCAGACGATCTGGTGATCACTTCCTGGAGCAACGAGCTGTCAGACGGCGTGGAAGTCGTACTGGCAGACGAAGAGACAGAGAGCCAGGTGGATGAAAGTTCTGCAGAAGGCGGCGAAGGTGCGGCTGAGAGCGCAGAAGCAGAAGAATAAGGCAGCGAAAGGTGAGGGATTAAAATGTTAGGTTTTACAAAATTTGCGTTAAAACGTCCGGTCACCGTACTGCTTGGCCTTTTAACATTGGTTTATTTCGGCCTTCAGTCCGTACTGGGATCAAAAGTAGAGCTTACGCCTGAGATGGAAATGCCCGTTATGCTGGTCGCGACCACATATGCGGGAGCCAGCCCGGAAGACATTAACGACCTGATCAGCAGGCCGGTAGAGGATGCGGTGGCCACCTTAAGCGGTATCGATGAAGTCGGGACCTATTCGATGGAGAACGTATCCATCGCGATCATCCAATATGACTACGGAACTAACATGGACAGCGCGTACCTTGATCTGAAAAAGGCCATGGACGGCATTAAAAGCGACCTTCCGGAGGAAGCGGACGAAGCCAATATCATCGAGATGGACGTCAACGCCATGCCGGTCGTTACCATGGCGATCATGGGCGGTACAGACGGAAACCTTTACAACTATGTAAATAATGAGATCATTCCGGAGCTGGAGAAGCTTTCCAGCGTGGGCGAAGTCTCTCTTGCCGGCGGACGGGAAAGCTATGTCAGGATCGAACTGATGGCGGAAGAGATGAACCAGTATCATCTGGATATGAATACCGTGGCCCAGATCGTAGGCGCGGCTGATTTCGCCATCCCGGCAGGAAGTACAAAGGTAGGTAAAGAATCTTTAAGCGTCAGTGTCGGAAACGACTACGACGATGTGGAGAGCCTGAAGAATATACCGATCCCTCTGGCGGACGGCAATACGATCCATCTTTCTGACATCGCTAATGTTTACGAAGCCCTGGAAGAGGCGGACAGTATCGGACGCTATAACGGCCAGGACGTTATCTCCATCAGCATCCAGAAACAGCAGAGCGCCAGCGCGGTAGACGTTTCCAGACAGGTTGTGGCGGAGATGGAGGCTTTAAAGGCAGAGAATCCGTCTCTGGACTATGAGATGATCAACGACTCCAGCGAGATGATCGTCAGCTCCATCAAAGACGTATTCCAGACATTGATCATGGCGGTCATCCTTTCCATGATCGTGCTGTTTGTATTCTTCGGAGATATGAAGGCTTCCCTCATTGTCGGAAGCTCTATCCCGGTATCTGTTGTCGTAGCTCTGATCTTAATGAGTGCAATGGGATATTCCTTAAACGTGATCTCCCTGGGCGCCCTGGTCCTTGGCGTCGGCATGATGGTGGATAACTCTATCGTTATGCTGGAAAGCTGTTTCCGTTCCAAGGAAAAGGGCGGGACAGTTTACGACATCGTAGTGGAAGGCGCAAGGATGGTCATTAACTCTCTGATCGGTTCAACAGCCACCACCTGCGTCGTATTTATCCCTCTGGCTCTTATGGAAGGACTTTCCGGACAGCTGTTTAAGCCGTTGGGATTCACTATCGTATTCTGTATGACGGCCTCCCTGTTTTCCGCAGTTATCGTGGTGCCGCTGATGTATATGTTCATCAACCCAGTGGAACGCACAGAGACTCCGGTAAACAAAGGCGTGAGAAGACTTCAGAACTGGTACAGGAGAAATATCGTAAAGCTTATCCCAAAGACAAAGACGGTCCTCTTCAGTTCTATTGGCCTGCTGGTATTCTCCCTCTTTTTGGCTTCCCGCCTGGGAATGGAGCTTATGCCGCAGACAGATGAAGGTATCGTAAATGTAACTATAACCACAAAGCCAGGTCTTACAGTAGAGGCGAACAATGAGATCCTGACAAAGCTGGAGGATATGGTCATGAATGACGAAGACGTGGATCATTATCTTCTGACTTACGGCGCCAGCGGACTCAGTATATCGGCGGCGGATGCTTCTACATTAACTGCATATTTAAAGGACGACAGGCAGCTGTCGACCGACGAGGTCATGCAGAAATGGAGAAGAGAAACTCAGGATATGACGGACTGCACAGTTACGATCGAAAACGGAAGCAGCACCGGATCCAGCAGTATGTCGTCTACCAATACGATCGAAGTAGATATTGAAGGCGTGGATTATGACGAGGTAAAGGCTGTAGCGGAAGATATGGCAGCTCAGCTGAAGGAGCGCCCTGACGTTACTCAGGTCCATTCTTCCGTAGAGAATGCGGCGCCTGTAGTAAAGGTGGACGTGGACCCGATCAAGGCGCAGGCAGAAGGCCTGACACCGGCCAGCGTAGGAAGCGTGATCTACTCTACATTGAGCGGCGTGACTGCGATGACTTTAAATACGGCAGGAGAGGATATTGACGTAAAAGTTGAGTTTGCTCCTGACGAATACGACAATATCAACCAGCTGGAAGGCATTCTCCTGACAACGCCGGCAGGAACCCAGGTTCCGCTGTCGGATATCGCGGATATCTATTATCAGGACAGCCCGCAGACCATCCAGAGATCGGATAAGCAGTATCAGGTAGCTATTACCTGCCAGCCGGTAGAAGGTTATGAGGAAACGGCGGAAACAGATGTGAAGCAGTTTGCCGCAGCATATGCATTCCCGGCAGGCGTTTCCAATGCGGCGAACGCCATGGATGAGATGATGGTAGAAGAGCTGTCAGGCCTGATGGGAGCTATCGGAACCGCGATCTTCCTGATCTTTGTGGTAATGGCCATGCAGTTTGAGTCCCCGAAATTCTCCTTCATGGTTATGTTTACCATCCCCTTCAGTTTGATCGGCGCCTTTGGCTGCCTGTTCATAGCAAACTGCAAGATCAGTATGGTATCCCTGTTAGGTTTCCTGATGCTGATCGGTACGGTTGTTAACAACGGTATCCTTTATGTAGATACGGTAAACCAGCTGCGCGGTGAGATGGGACTGCAGACAGCTCTGGTAGAAGCTGGCGCGATCCGTATGCGCCCGATCATGATGACGACGCTGACCACGGTCCTGTCTATGCTTCCGATGGCTGTAGGATACGGCGATTCCGGAACCACCCTGCAGGGCCTGGCTCTGGTAAACGTAGGCGGTCTGACCGCGGCTACGATCCTTTCCCTTGTGCTTCTGCCTACGCTTTACAGAGTGATTGACAAGCTTGGAAAGAAGAGTGTAGATACAGGAAACTTTATCGATGACTGATGTTGAAGAAAGAGATATGAGGTGAGATACAGTGAAACGAAATAAACGACTGTGCGCCCTTTCCCTGGGACTTGCCGCCCTGCTGGCGGCGGTTCCTGCCGGCACAGCCTTCGCAAGCCCGGAATTTGCCCATACTGCGGAAGAATGGGAAAGGCTCAGGGATAACGTGATGGAATACGGCGAACTGGCCGATCTGATCCGCGAATACAATACGACTGTGTACCAGAACCAGATCGCCTATGAGAACGCGAGGGATCAGGATTTTAACGATGCCAAGGACGCGCTGTGGGATCAGGCAAACGCCATGTTTGACCAGGCGGACGCCATGTACCCGGACGATTCTTATACGATGGCGCCGGACGGCCTTTACGCGAATATGCTTTATGGCTCCGCGATGATGGAATATTATGCGAAGACGGCCCTGCAGGCTTCTGAGTCCAGCGTTACAGACAATACCATGCTGCGGATCCGCTACGATCAGCAGGAGGCAGGCCTTGTGATGCAGGCGCAGATCCTTATGAACTCCTATGAGCAGCTGGAAGATAATATGGCGCTCCTGGAAGACTCCAGGGGACTTCTGGAAGCAGTTTACCAGTCCACCCTCATCCAGCAGGCCCAGGGCATGGTGACCCAGGCGGATGTGCTGGCGGCTGAAGAGAGCATCAGCAATTTGGAGGCAAATATCCAGGCAGCGCAAAAGAGCAGGGATCAGGTCAAGAGAAGCCTCTGCCTGCTGACCGGCTGGAGCGTGGACGCGGAGCCGGATATCCGCCCTCTGCCGGAGCTGGATCTGTCCAGGATCGACAGGATGAACCCGGACGTGGACGTGGAAACGGCGATCGCCAACAATTACGACGTCCGCTATTATACAAAGCAGCTGGAAAATGTTTCTGAGGAATCTTCAAGGAAAACAGCCCAGTCCCAGATCGACAACGCGAAGGAGACTGTGAGAAATCAGGTAAGGACTCTGTATGAGACGGTCCTGGATCAGAAGAATACCTATGATACGGCTCTTCAGGCTCTTGCTCTGGAGGAAGTAAATAAGAGAGATATGGATCTGAAATACCAGATCGGAACAGCCAGCGCCCTGGAACAGCGCCAGGAACAGAATGCTTATATCCAGGCTCAGGTCAACGCGGAAACAGCCAGGCTGAACCTGTTCCAGGCAATGGAAAATTATGATTGGGCGATCAAAGGCTTAGTTTCAGGAAGCTAAGGTGGCGGATATGGTTAAACGAAGAAATTGGAAAAAAGACATAGTATCAAAGTCAGCCGCCGGTTTTCTGGCAGCGGTGATGGCCTGCTCGTTTCCAATGGTATCCTTGGCAGAGACGGCGGATGGGCAGGAGGCTTCTGCTGCTGCAGAAACATCCGCAGAACAGGAGACTTCAGCGAGCCAGGAAACTTCTGCGTCTCAGGCAGAAGCCGGAGGCCAGACAGCTCCGGTCAGCGATAACCTGACAGGAGATACCATTGAGTACGACCAGCTGGATCAGTGGATCCGGCAATACAATCCGGTGATTAAAAGCGCAAACGAAGCTTATTATATCCAGGCAGAGGACGCCATGGACGTGGCGGAACAGCTGAGAGATAAGGCCAACGAGCTTTATGACGAAGCAAAAGACCTGGAGGACGTCGGAACCGACGAGGCGAAGGAATCTGCCAAAGCCCTGAGAAAGACTGTGCGCGAGCTGCGCAAATACGCAAAGGACCAGCAGGACGCCTCAGAAGAGATGGATGAAAGCTACACCTCCGGAAGGAGCCAGCTGAACCATACCCAGGACGTTATGACGTACAACGCCCAGATGCTTGTAAACACCTACTGGCAGCTTCAGTCCCAGAGAACGGCGGTCGCTAAAAACGCGGAAGCGGCCCAGGCGGCGCTGGATGCTTCCAATGCGCTGGCAGCCCAGGGAATGGCTGTGGAAAGCAGCCTGCTGGCTTCCGCCAACAGCTTAAACAGCGCGAAAGCCACGCTGACTGCCCTGGATTCCAGCATTGAAAGCGTAAAGCGCAACATCTATACTCTTACCGGCCAGGCCTATACGAGCGGCATAAACATCGGAGCCGTGCCTGCGGCAGATCCAGGCCGCTTGGACGGGATCGACGTGGAAAAGGACTGTGAGGCGGCAGTGGGAAACAATTACGAACTGATCCAGCAGCGCCATACGGACGCGGAAACCAGAACCAATAAGGCAGTGAAGAGCCGCCTGCGCGGGATCGAGGATGCGGAAGCCCAGATGAAGATCACAGTAAGAGGGCTGTATCAGGATATGATGAGCCAGAAGGCAGCATATGACGCTGCAAGATCCGCTTATGAGAGCGCTCAGATCACATGGAGAGGCGCCCAGATCCAGAACCAGCAGGGAATGTTAAGCAGAGCGGAATTTCTTCAGGCAGAAGCCGCGTTTTTGCAGGCTCAGTCCGATTATCAGGTGGCAGACCTGGAGCTGTTCCAGGCCATGGAAACCTATGATTGGGCGGTTGCCGGGCTGGTCGTGACAGACAGCGAGCAATAGAGATTTGGAGTAACGGCTGATGCAGAAAATATAGTCTGCACCAGCCATTTTTTTAAAACAAAAAGAACATTTGTTCTAAAAATATTGAAAAGCTAAATAGGATATGCTATTATAAGGGAAAGTATTTAAGACGGAGGGAAGGTATGGCAGAAGACAGATTGTTTTCGGGAGAATCGGTCAATGTGGAATATAAGGTAGAAGTTCCGAAGAAAAGTGAGAACTATATGAAAACAGTCGTGGCCTTTGCCAATGGACGTGGAGGCCGCCTTGTTTTTGGCGTCGACGATAAGACGCTTGAAATCGTCGGGATGGATCCGGATACAATCTTTCAGACTATCGACAGCATTACCAATGCGATCTCCGACAGCTGCGAGCCGAAGATCTATCCGGATGTAACTTTACAGACGATCAGGGAGAAGACCGTGATTGTCGTAGAGATCCTGCCGGGTCCGATGAGACCTTATTATTTGAAATCAAAAGGTCTGTCTGCGGGAACATATATCCGGGTTTTCGGCACTTCCCGTCTGGCTGAAGATTATATGCTGAAAGAACTGATCCTGGAGGGCGAGAACCGGTATTTTGACAGCGAGCCATGTCAGGGATTGAAAGTATCGCAAACAGATGTGGAAGAACTTTGCCGCGAGATGAAGGAAACTGCCTTAAAACATACATGGAGGGACAGCGAAAAGACAGCTGTGAGAAATGTGACAAAAAATGTGCTTCTGTCCTGGGGTGTGTTAAAAGAGGAAAATGGGGAGGTTATTCCTACAAATGCATATGCGCTGCTGACCGGACAGATGCCAAGACAGCCGGTTATCCAGTGCGCTGTTTTTAAAGGAACGACACGGGCGTATTTCGTAGACAGGCGCGAGTTTGACGGACCCATTCAGGATCAGGTAGAAGCGGCGTTTCAGTATGTTTTGGAAAAAATAAATATGGGCATGAGACTGAATGGGATCTACAGGCAGGATGTTTATGAACTGCCAGTGGACAGCGTGCGTGAGATGATCGCGAACGCAGCCGCCCACCGCAGCTACCTGGAACCTGGCAATATCCAGGTGGCGTTATTTGACGACCGCTTGGAAGTGACATCTCCGGGGATGCTTTTAAACAGAGTGTCGATCGAAAAGATGAAGGAAGGCTATTCAAAGCTTCGCAATCCTGCCATAGCCAGCGCATTTGCATATATGAAGATCATTGAAAAATGGGGAACTGGCATTCCCAGGATCCTGCGGGAGTGCAGCGAATATGGACTGCCAGAACCGGAATTGATCGATTTTGACGGAGATTTCCGGATAAATATGTACCGTAAGACAAGAAAAGAAGAAGGTGTGAACACTACCCAAACTACCCAAACTATCCAAACTATCCAAACTACCCAAACTACCCAAACTACCCAAACTGCTCCCGGCGTCAGCGTCAGCCTTACAGACGATGATAAGGCGATTCTAAAAGTGATATCCCGCGATCCGAAACTGACCCAGAAAGAGATTGCTATGGAACTGGGCTGGACGGTAGACAGGGTGAAGTATTACCTGAATAAGCTGAAAAAAAGATCGGTTATCAAACGGACGGGAAGCAGCCACAATGGACATTGGGATTTACTGATAGAAGAAAGGCTGGAAGCGGAGTAATGATCATAAGCGCAAGCAGAAGGACGGATATTCCGGCCTGCTATTCGGAATGGCTGTTTTCGCGCCTGAAAGAGGGATATGTTCTTGTGAGAAATCCCATGAATCCCCGTCAGGTCAGCAGGGTCAGCCTGTCTCCGGATCTGGTGGACGGGATCGTTTTCTGGACGAAGGATCCGATCCCCATGATAAAAAGGCTTCGGGAGCTGGAACCATATACGTACTATTTTCAGTTTACATTAACGCCGTACGGCAGAGACGTGGAACCAAACCTGCCGCCAAAAGATCAGGTTCTTATCCCGGCGTTTGAGAAATTATCACAGATCCTTGGAAGAGAACGGGTGGTATGGCGCTACGATCCCATTTTCTTCAGCAAACGATACACGATGGAGTACCACTGCCGCGCGTTTCAGCTCATGGCGGAAAGGCTTTCCGGCTGTACGGAAAAATGTACGGTAAGCTTTCTTGACTTTTACCGGAAGACGGAGAGGAATATGCGTTCTCTGAAAGTACAGAAGGAGACGGGGAAGCTGCAGCTGGAGCTGCTGGAACGTTTTGCAGAGACAGCAAAGGCCCAAGGGCTATATATAGATACCTGCGCGGAGACGGGGGATTTTAGCAGACTGGGCATAGGGCGGGCAAGCTGTATCGACTGCGAGAGGCTGGAGCGGATCGGCAACTATCGGTTAAGGGCGCCGAAAGACCCGAACCAGAGGCCGGAATGCGGCTGCGCTGTAAGTATAGATATCGGGGCTTACGACACCTGCAGGAGCGGCTGCCTTTACTGTTATGCCAACGAGAACAGCGCTCAGGCGGAGAAAAACGCGGGAACCCACGATCCGGCGTCCCCATTGCTTTTTGGAAAGATCGGACCGGATGATGTGATAAAAGATCGGAAGATGGAAGTATACCGGGATTATCAGCTTTCTTTTTTATAAATTGATGCGGAAGGTATGATGCGGTCTGGCTGCCCGCAGGCTTTGCAATGAAAAATGTTGCCAAACAGTGCATTTCGTTTTAAAATGGAATCATGAGAAAACGAGGAGGGGTTACTATGATCGAGCAGATTATGGAGTATAACAAGAAATTTGTGGAAAATAAGGGGTATGAGCCATACATCACGAGCAAATATCCGGATAAAAAGATCGCGATCCTGACCTGTATGGACACAAGGCTTGTGGAGCTGCTGCCCGCCGCCCTTGGTATCAAAAACGGGGATGTGAAGCTGATCAAAAACGCAGGGGGCGTGATCACCCATCCTTACGGAAGCGTTATGCGCAGCATCCTGGTAGGCATTCTGGAACTGGGGGTAGAAGAAGTTATGGTGATCGCCCATACAGACTGCGGCGTGCAGGGCATGGACGGGGGAGAGCTGATCGAGAAGCTGATCGAGCGCGGGATTTCCAGAGAACATATTGATATCATCCGCCACAGCGGGATCGACCTGGAAAAATGGCTGGGCGGCTTTGAATCTCCGGAGATCTCAGTAAAAGAGACGGTAAAGAGCCTGAAAAATCATCCGCTTATGCCAAAGGACGTAAGGATCAGCGGATATATCATTGATTCGGTTACAGGAGAGCTTACGAGGGTAGAGACAGAGTAAGCTGATGGAAGGATTGTGGCGTTTGTCAGTATATGCGAAACGCCATGGTTTAATGGCTGTATATCAGTTGGCCGCCTGAAAAGTAGGTGAAAAGCGCTGTAAAAATGATTGACACTCCTATGTTCCTGTGTTAGAATTTACTAAACCGTTGAAGAAGAGTAAGTAGCTTTTGCCTCTTCCATCCCAGAGAGCTGCGGGCGGTGGGATCGCAGCATGGTACGTGAGAGCGAATGGGCTTCTGAGGGCGAGCCGAAGGCGCGTGCGGCGCGCAGTAGGTGAGACGGATCAGGCGTTCCGTTACCGATGCCGGCATATGTTTGTATGCACAGAGAGGATGATATAAAAGTATCGTCAAGCCGGGTGGCACCGCAGGAGTATATACGCTCCTGTCCCTGCAGAATATGTACAGGGACAGGAGCTCTTTTTGTTTCATAGGAAAGACTATATTGATTTGAAGTGAAAACTATTTCTGTCCCGGATATCGAAATCAGAAAGGAGAAACAGCTATGAAAACAGATGGAAACATCCCCTACAAAATTTACCTGGAAGAGAGTGAGCTTCCGAAACAGTGGTACAATGTCCGCGCAGATATGAAGAATAAGCCGGCGCCTCTTTTAAATCCGGCTACCTTAAAGCCGATGACGGCAGAAGACCTTAAGCCTGTTTTCTGCGACGAGCTGATCCGCCAGGAACTGGACGACACGACAGCATATTTTGATATACCGGACGATATTCGCAATTTCTACAAGATGTACCGTCCAGCGCCGCTTGTAAGGGCCTACTGTCTGGAAGAAAAGCTGGATACTCCGGCGAAGATCTATTATAAATTCGAAGGAAACAATACAAGCGGAAGCCATAAGTTAAATTCCGCTATCGCCCAGGCCTATTATGCAAAGATGCAGGGATTAAAGGGCGTTACCACAGAGACAGGAGCCGGCCAGTGGGGCACGGCGCTGTCTATGGCCTGCGCATATTTTGGGCTGGACTGCAAGGTATATATGGTAAAAGTATCCTATGAGCAGAAGCCGTTCCGCCGGGAAGTGATGAGGACATACGGCGCCTCTGTAACTCCGTCTCCTTCTGAGACTACTGAAGTAGGAAGAAAGATCCTGGCAGAGCATCCGGGAACTACAGGAAGCTTAGGCTGCGCCATCTCCGAGGCTGTGGAGACAGCCGTAAAGACAGACGGATACCGCTATGTGCTGGGAAGCGTGCTGTCCCAGGTACTTCTCCATCAGTCTGTGATCGGCCTGGAGACAAAGGCAGCTTTGGATAAATATGGCATCAAACCGGATATCATTATTGGCTGCGCCGGCGGCGGATCCAACCTGGGCGGCCTGATCTCCCCGTTTATGGGAGAAAAGCTGAGAGGAGAAGCTGACTACCGCTTTATCGCAGTGGAGCCGGCATCCTGCCCAAGCCTTACAAGAGGGCGTTACGCTTACGACTTCTGCGATACGGGAATGGTCTGCCCGCTGGCAAAGATGTACACTTTGGGCAGCAATTTCATCCCGTCCGCAAACCATGCGGGAGGACTCCGCTATCACGGCATGAGCTCCGTACTGTCCCAGCTTTATGACGACGGCCTTATGGAAGCTGTTTCCGTGGGGCAGACGTCAGTATTTGAAGCTGCGGAAGAGTTCGCGAGAGTGGAAGGAATCCTTCCGGCTCCGGAGAGCAGCCATGCCATCCGCGTAGCGATCGACGAAGCCATGAAGTGCAAAGAGACCGGCGAGGAAAAGACCATTGTCTTCGGCCTTACCGGAACAGGATATTTTGATATGGTAGCATACGAGAAATTCCACGACGGAAAGATGGTAGATTACATCCCGACGGATGAAGAGCTGGAAGCAAGCTTTGCGAGGCTGCCAAAGGTGGAATAAGTAATGGAAAGATGCAAAACAGGACTGGTCTTAGAAGGCGGGGCCATGCGCGGCATGTATACCGCTGGCGTGCTGGACGTTATGATGGAAAACGGGATCTATACCGACGGTGTGATCGGCGTTTCCGCAGGGGCGGTGTTCGGCTGCAGCTATAAGTCGAAACAGATCGGCAGGACGATCCGATATAATACGAAATACTGCCGGGATCCCAGATATATGGGGATCGGAACATGGCTTAAGACCGGAGATCTGTTCGGGGCGGATTTCTGCTACCGGGAACTGCCTCAGAAACTGGATCCATTTGATCAAAAAGCTTTTAAAAACAATCCGATGGAGTTTTATGTAGTCTGCACGGACGTGCATACAGGACAGCCAGTTTATCATCAGTGCAAAAACGGCGACGATAAAGATACCCAGTGGATGCGGGCTTCCGCATCCATGCCTCTGGCCTCCAGGATCGTGTCCATTGACGGATACGACCTGCTGGACGGCGGGATCTCTGACTCTATTCCGATCCGCCAGTTTCGGAAAATGGGCTACAGAAAGAACATTGTCATCCTGACCCGCGCCCGCGATTATCGGAAAAAAAGGAGCAAAGCGTTCCCCATCCTGAAAGCGGCCTTAAGAAACTATCCGGAACTGGTAAAAGCTATGAACAGGCGTCATGTGGTTTACAATAAGACCCTGGATTACTTAAAAAAGCTGGAAGCAAGGGGCGAAGCGCTGATCATACAGCCGGAAAAAGCGCCTCATGTGAAACGGACAGAGAGAGATCCCAAGAAGCTGATGGAGCTGTACGCGGAGGGAAGGAGAGACGGACTGAAGCGTTTGAAAGAGATAAAACAATTTTGTGGGATTGCCTGAAAGAGAGAAATGGTATGTCTGAAGTCAGTATAGAAATTGGAAATAGGATCCGTTATTTTCGGAAAAGCCGTAAAATGACCTTAGAAGAGCTGGCGGAGCTGATCTGTAAAAGCAAGGCAACGATGTCAAAATATGAAAAGGGAGAGATATCTATTGATGTGGAAACTCTTTATGATCTGGCAGAGGCTCTTCATATCCATGTGGAACAGCTGCTGTATCATAAGATTTCCAATAATGATTCTCCAGAACGAGAGATCAAACCGGCATTTTTTCGGGGATTAAACCATTTTTATGCCTATTTTTTTGATGGGCGTGACGGAAGTTTGAATCGATCAGTACTGGATATCTTTTCACAGGTTGAAAATAATAAGTATAATATTGTGATGTATATGAACTGCAAAGACCTGGAACAATATCAGAAGTCGGAAAATACGTATTGGGGATATATCGAACATTTTGACGCCCTGTCTATTATTGAACTGACTCATCAGGACAATCCCATGGAAAAGGCAAGTATACAGATCCTCGCGTCATTTTTGGATGCGGAAATGAAATGGGGGCTGTGGAACGGAGTATCTTCCAGACCGATGATGCCAGTTGCAGTGAAGATGCTGTTTTCAAAAAAACCAGTAAAAGAAGATGAAGAGCTGATCAGGCAGCTGAAGGTATCAAAAGAGGATGTTCGACGCATGAAGTTATATAACTTTTTTTCTGTTGTATAAGTATGCTGGGGACAATCAAAAAGGCCATTCCTATGCTATACTGCAGGCAAACGATCCAGAGGTGAAGATGTTTGGATCCTGTATTTGCTTTGGATAGCTCAGGAATGGCCTTTTTTATCCAATCTATTCGTATTCAGCGATGCATTCGATCTCGATCAGGCCGCCTAATGGCAGCTTGCCTACCTGAAAGCAGGAACGTGCCGGGAACTGGCCGTCGAAATAAGATTCGTAGATCTTATTGATCGCTGCGAAATCTGCGATGTTATCTAAGAAAATGGTTGTTTTTACAATCTTCTGATAGCTGCTTCCAGCCTCTTCCAGGATCGCGCCCAGATTCTTCATGGAGCAGTGCGCCTGCTCTTCTACTGTCTCCGGCATTTTCCCTGTAGCCGGGTCAATGCCCAGCTGCCCGGAACAATACACCATTCCGTTGCTTTTAATTGCCTGTACATATGGTCCTACTGCGCCAGGCGCTTTTGTTGTCGCGATTACTTCTCTAGTCATATGATCTTCTCCTTTGATTTGTTTATTGTCAGGGAGCGGAAGACGACAAAGCTCCCTGACGGTTGTTAAATATTATCTGTGATTATGCGTATTGATCGCATCCCGCATCCGTTCAAGACCGGTTTTGATAATGGATCGGGGCATAGCCAGATTTAAGCGGATGTACCCGGCCGCGTTTCCTACGAATAGATCGTTCCCGCCCTCCAGCAGGACGCCGGCGTTGTTGGCAAAAAAGCCCGGCAGATCTTCTACATCCGGGAGGCATCTGGACAGATCCACCCATGCAAGATAAGTTGCTTCCGATATATTCATAACTGCTTTCGGCAGATTTTCATTTAAGAAATCTTTTGTAAAATGAAAATTTTCGTCCAGATATTTTTTCAAGGCTTCATGCCAAGCGCCGCCTTTGTCGTAAGCCGCTTTTGCCGCTGTCAGAGACATAGGATTGACCATACCGAATAATTTATCACGGCTCTTAAATTCTTCCCTGGTAGCTGGATCGCGGATGATAATATTGGAAAAAGCAAGCCCGGCCAGATTGAATGTTTTGGAAGGAGCCATGCAGGTAATGAGCTTTGGATAATCTGGCATGATCTTGGCCATCGGCGTATGCTTCATTCCCTGCCGTGTCAGATCGCAGTGAATCTCATCAGAGATGATCCAAAGATT
Source organism: Candidatus Lachnoclostridium stercoravium (assembly GCA_019118365.1). Classification (GTDB taxonomy): domain Bacteria; phylum Bacillota; class Clostridia; order Lachnospirales; family Lachnospiraceae; genus Lachnoclostridium_A; species Lachnoclostridium_A stercoravium. Next base: position 19,510 of record DWZA01000018.1, read on the forward strand.
ATATTTTTTGACGATTTCAGCAACCTTTGTCAGCTCCTCTTTCGTCCAGATGCGCCCGGTAGGGTTGTGCGGATTGCACCAGAAAACCATTTTGCATTTAGGGTTAGCGCAGTTGCTTTCAAAATTATCAAAATCAATGAAAAACTCGCCAGCTTCATTTTTCTTCAACGGAGAAAGAAGGAGGCTGATATTGGAATACTCCGCCGCATGCAGGAAATATCCATAAGCAGGGGTGTTAAGCAGTATTTTTTCATTGTCAGCGCAAAGCGTTTCTGTCAACTGATATAAGGCCGGAATGATACCAGGAGAATAGCAGAGCTGCTCCTGAGGAAAATCCCAATCATAATGATCGAGGCACCATTTCCGGAAAGACTCATAATACTCGCTGGTGTAAACGCCAGTGTAGCCAAAAATCCGGCGATCGATCCTTTTTCGTAATTCATCGAGAATTTCAGGGGCTACTGCAAATTCCATATCTGCAACCCACATCCGGACAAATTCTTCATCTTTGTAAGGGAATACTTTTTCCGGACCTGCGTGGAAGATGTAGCCGCGGAATCCGTCGGTATTCAGGGCATTTGTGTTCCGTCTGTCGATGATCTCATCAAAATTGTACATGTTGTACCTCCTCATATAATTATATTTTATTCTTCTGGTTTTAAGGCATCTTTTACAATTTCGGCTTTTCGTTCATCAAGAAGCCTTGCATCTACGGATCCTGTTTTTAATGCGACAGCAGAAAAAATCAAAGGGATGATAACGATGCAGGCAGCTACGATAGCATCCTTGGCAGTCAGATCCTGAAATAAAGTGACTGCGATCACGAGAGCACAGAAACCGCCCAGGATACTGCACAGGCTGTAGAGCCAGCGAGGGAAGCGGACTGCCCTCATCGCAAACTGCTCAGGATATTTCTTTGGAATGATTATGCACGCCGTATTCAGGTAAGCATTGATGAGCATGGTTGGTATCATAAGCATCGTGATGGCGTTGTCAACGCTCATGCCTGTAAGGATAGGAACAAGCGCTACGATATAGACCATCAGGAAACAGAGATAAGGATATCCGTCCTGCGTTTTTTTGCGGAATGGAGCAGGAAGCCATCCGTCGTCTGCCATGTGGGACAGAGGCTCGCGAATCATGGCAAGAACTGCGAGGAAGGATGAGATGATAGCGCAAACGCCGCCGCCGATGACGAAAAAGGCAAAAAATCCGTGCGACATGATGGCGTTGGCCGTAACGCTCAGATTTTGTCCCGCGATCTGGTCATATGGAAGCACGCCGGCCGCCACATACGACATCAGACCATACACGATCGATACAACAACACAGGTGACGATGATACCCATAGGGATGGTACGCTTTGGGTTCTTGGTGATCGGCACAACCCCGACAGGCCCCATGGTCGTTCCCTGGCATGCCCAGCCCATGATCGCGATCGCGCTGATCATGCCTGCAAATCCATTGTGAAAAAAGCCGCCGTCATAGGTATTATCGAAAAAATTTGCAGCATCCACGTTAGGGATACCTACGACAACGAAAAGAACAAGGGCGCCGATCAGCAATAACGTAGCTAAATTCTGAAATAAAGTGACGATTCGGTTACCGCGGATCGTAAGCAAGAAGAAGACAGTGAGCAGAATCGAGCTTGTAAGCTTATTGTATTCTGCCAGAATGGGCCAGAGACTGCTTAAATAGCTGGTGAGGGAGAGCGCGTACCCAGTAAATCCAAATGCCCAGATCACGTTCGTCCATCCGCCGTATCCAGTCAGAAGCGGGGGAAGAAGCATGCCTTTCATACTGTAGTCGCCGCCGTTGATAATAAAGATGCCGGACATGGCAAGGTTATACCAATATGCGAAAAGCATATAAAAAACACAGATGACTGTGATCGGTAATATAGAACGTCCAGTCGCTGCAATGGCAGACCCAAGGGTAACGAAAATGCCTGATCCGATCGCGCCGCCAACGCCTAATCCGACGATATTCCACAGTCCTATTTTTTTAACTGGCTTATTATCCATATGGTTCCTCCTATAATAAAGTGAATTTGTATATTCTGCACTTTACCTGGCTGCGCATCCCGGCTTGGTATATTCAATTTACAAAAATGTATGGAAAATGTCAAAATGGATAAGGTATCGTAAAAAGAAATCTTTTTGAAAAAAGTTTCGCTACAATAGATTTTATGCGCCGTTTTGGAAATTAAATACAGGACAAAAATATAAATAAAGCTTTCAGCAGGAATTTGTCTATTTTAATGCGACTATCTCAAATCCTGCAAACGGGGGTGTTCCGGTCTTGACAAGGCCTGGAAAAAGGCGTAAAATCAACCTACATCCTGATAGAGGCATTATAGCGGTGAAAAGGGATAGTAGGCATTTGATGTCTTTCCAGAGAGAAGGCGGCTGGTGAAAGCCTTCAGACTACAGAGTGCTGAACCTGCCTTGGAGCTCTGTATGAAAATACAGCGTGTTTCCAGCGTTAATGGAAAAAGAGAGAGTTGTTTTTAAGATAAGATAAAGACAGCTAATTTGGGTGGTAACGCCGAGCGGTTCGGTCCCTTTTTGCGGGACTGGCCGCTCTTTCTATTTTACAGGAAACAGCGTTCCTGTGAAATAAACGCTCCGCAGGGATCGCAAGGTTTTCCATAGCGAAACAAGGGTGCTGCGGCGTATATTTATGATCTGATCAAATTTACAAACAGGAGGCAAGAAAGATGGCAAACGACAAGAAGCTGGTAGAAGCGATCACATCCATGGATGTGGACTTTGCCCAGTGGTACACAGACGTAGTAAGAAAGGCAGAGCTGATCGACTATGCAAGCGTAAAGGGCTGCATGGTGATCAAACCGGACGGATATGCGATCTGGGAAAATATCCAGCATGAGCTGGACAGAAGGTTTAAGGAGACAGGCGTGCAGAACGTATACATGCCGCTGTTTATCCCGGAAAGCCTTCTTCAGAAGGAAAAGGATCACGTAGAGGGCTTTGCGCCTGAGGTTGCGTGGGTTACTCACGGAGGCCTGGAGCCGCTTCAGGAGAGGCTGTGTGTACGTCCTACTTCAGAGACGCTGTTCTGCGATTTCTATGCAAGGGATATCCATTCTCACAGGGATCTGCCGAAGCTGTACAACCAGTGGTGTTCCGTAGTGCGCTGGGAGAAGACGACCAGACCGTTTTTACGCTCCAGAGAGTTCTTATGGCAGGAAGGCCATACGGCTCATGCTACTGCAGAAGAGGCTGAGGAGAGGACGATCCAGATGCTGAACCTGTACGCAGATTTCTGCGAAGAGGTCCTGGCGATCCCGGTTATCAGAGGCCGCAAGACAGACAAGGAAAAATTCGCAGGCGCGGAGGCTACTTACACCATTGAAGCGCTTATGCACGACGGCAAGGCCCTTCAGTCCGGAACCAGCCACAACTTCGGCGACGGATTTGCAAAGGCTTTCGGCATCCAGTACGCAGATAAGGAAAATAAATTACAGTATGTCCATCAGACTTCCTGGGGCATGACCACCCGTCTGATCGGCGCCATCATCATGGTACACGGAGACAACAACGGCCTTGTGCTTCCGCCGAGGATCGCTCCGACCCAGATCGTGATCGTACCGATCCAGCAGAGGAAGGAAGGCGTTCTGGACAAGGCATATGAATTAAAAGACAGACTGTCCAATTTCCGCGTGAAAGTGGATGATTCCGACAAGAGTCCGGGATGGAAGTTCAGCGAATCCGAGATGCGCGGTATTCCAGTAAGAGTTGAGATCGGACCGAAGGACATTGAGGCAAACCAGGCGATCTTAGTAAGGCGCGATACTCACGAAAAGATCACAGTTTCTCTGGACGAGCTGGAGACAAAGGCAGGAGAGCTTCTGGAAACGATCCAGAAAGATATGCTGGAGCGTGCAAGAGCCCACAGAGATTCCCATACGTATACGGCTACAGAGTGGGACGAGTTTGTAAAGACGATCAACGAAAAACCTGGATTTGTAAAAGCAATGTGGTGCGGCTGCCAGGAGTGTGAGGATAAGATCAAAGAAGTGACCGGCGCTACTTCCCG
>DWZA01000019.1 GCA_019118365.1 Candidatus Lachnoclostridium stercoravium
GACCATGGAGGACCTGCATCGGCTGAGCACAAAGACGCTGGAGCTTGGAGCAAAGGTGATCCTGATCAAATGTGGTTCGTCAGGAATGTATTTCCGGACGGAAAAGAAAGAAAAATTAGAAGGATTATGCGCCGCTCTGCGTTTGAAACCAGAAGAGTGGGCGGATAAAGAAGGCTTTGAGAAGAGCTTTGAACCAGAGGCTGTTCTTTCCGGGACAGGAGCCGGCGATACAAGCATCGCCGCGTTCCTGGCTTCCGTCATGGTAGGAGAGTCTCTGGAAGAGGCAGTGGAGATGGCCGCGGCAACCGGAGCGTGCTGCGTGGCGGCCTATGACGCGCTGAGCGGACTGAAACCGCTGGAACAGTTAAAAGAAAAAATCCGAAAGGGGTGGAAAAAGAATGGCTAAGCAATTAACGTATGGTATGGTTGGGGGCGGTCCAGATGCATTTATCGGGGCTGCGCACAGAAAAGCGATCGCATTGGATAGCAGCGCGAAGCTTGTAGCGGGAGTTTTTTCCAGAACTGCAGAAAAATCAAGAAAAATGGCGGAGCTTCTTTATCTGGATAAGGAACGCTGCTATGGTTCTTATGCAGAAATGGCCGAAAAAGAGGCGGCGAGAGAAGACGGCATCGATTTTGTAGTAGTCGTTACGCCAAATGAATCCCATTACGATATCTGCAAGACATTTTTGCAGAACGGGATCCACGTTGCCTGCGACAAGCCGGTCACAGTTTCCTATGAGCAGGCAAGAGAACTGGAAGAACTGGCAAAAGAGAAGGGTCTTTTATTCATGGTGACCTATACTTACACCGGATACGTTACCATGAAATACGCAAGAGATGCGATCCGGGACGGACTGATCGGCGACGTGCGGGCAGTTATGGCGGAATATCCCCAGGGATGGCTTGCAAAAGAGGGAGATTTCGGCGGCAAACAGGGAGAATGGCGCTGCGACCCGAAACGTTCTGGCGCGGTAAACTGCCTGGGAGATCTGGGAACCCATGTGGAGAACGCAGTGGCGACGCTGACAGGGCTGAAGATCAAAAGAGTGCTTGCAAAGATGGACTGCATCGTGCCAGGCAGAGTTCTGGACGACAACGATTCAGTATTAGTAGAGTTTGACAACGGAGCGACCGGCATTTACTGGACTTCCCAGATCGCCTTTGGCGCGGACAACAGCCTTAGGATCAGGATCTATGGCAGCAAGGGAACGATCCTATGGTTCCAGGAGAGCGCGGAAAAGATCACAGTGATCAGCGAGGACGGAACCATCCGGGAGATCCACCGCGGATATCCGGAGATCGGAGAGAAAGCGGCCAAATACGGCAGACTTCCGTCAGGACATCCGGAGGGATGGATCGAAGCCATGGGAAATCTGTACAGAAGTTTTACCGAATGCCTGAATGCAAAGCTGGATGGGACATTTGACGAGAGCATGATCGACTATCCGACCGTCGAGGCGGGAGCAGAAGGGCTTGCCTTTGTGGAAGCCTGCTTAAAGAGCAGCCAGAACGGAAACGTATGGGTAGAATTATAGAATGGAGGGGAAGCAAAGATGGCAAGACCAGTAACGCTTTTTACAATACAATGGGGAGATCTTCCTCTGGAAGAGATCTGCAGGCTGGGACAGCAGATGGGATATGAAGGCCTGGAACTTTCCGCGGCTCATCTGGATATGAAGAAGGCGGCCGAGGATCCGGCATACGTAGCTTACGTAAAAGATACCCTGAAGAAATATAACTTGGGCTGCTGGGCTATCAGCAACCACCTGGCGGGACAGTGCGTCGTGGATACCCTGGAAGGAGCCTACGATCCCAGGCTGGACGGCTTCGCTCCGGGAGAGCTGGCAGGAAAGCCGGAAGAGATCCAGAAATGGGCGATCGAGAGCATGAAACAGACCGCCCACGCTGCGAAAGCCATGGGCGTTGACGTCGTAACCTTTTTCATGGGATCTCCGATCTGGAAATTCTGGTATTCCTTCCCACAGACCTCAGAACAGATGGTAGAAGAAGGCTATCAGAAAGTGAAGGAATTGTGGTCCCCGATCATGGACGAATTTGACAAATGCGGCGTAAAGCTTGCCCTGGAGATCCATCCTACAGAGATCGCTTTCGATTACTGGAGCACAAAGAAACTGCTGGAAGTCTTCGAATACCGCCCGACCCTTGGCATTAACTTTGATCCCAGCCATCTGATCTGGCAGGGCATTGACCCAGCCGTATTTATCCTGGATTTTGCAGACAGGATCTACCATGTTCATGTTAAGGACGCGAAGCTGAACCTGAACGGAAGAAACGGGATCCTCGGCTCTCACATTACCTTTGGAAACCAGAGAAGAGGATGGAATTTCGTTTCTCCAGGACACGGGGACGTTGATTTTGACAACATCATCCGGGCGCTGAACCAGATCGGTTATGCCGGCCCGCTTTCCATTGAGTGGGAGGACAGCGGCATGGAGCGGGTATTCGGCGGAACCGAAGCCTGCGAATTTACAAAGAAGATCAATTTTTCCGCGTCGGACGTAGCGTTTGACGATGCGATCAAGACAAAATAGGAGCGAAAGATATGCTGGTTACTATGAATGATTTGCTGATTCCAGCAAAAAAGAAAGGCTATGGCGTCGGTTTTTTCAATGCAGTAAATGTGGAAATGGCGCGGGCGGTGATCGAGACGGCAGAAGAGCTCCGCGCGCCGGTCATGGTAGGGACTGCGGAAGTCCTGCTTCCGGCAATGGAGCTGGAACGGGTGGCGGAATACCTGATCCCTATGGCGAAGAAAGCCTCCGTGCCGGTCTGCGTACACTATGATCACGGACTGACCTTTGAACGGTGCTTGGAGGCGATCAAGCTTGGATTTACCTCAGTCATGTATGACTGCTCTACCATGAGTTATGAGCAGAACGCCGATCAGGTGGCGGAAATGGTAAAGATCTGCCATGCAATGGGCGTGACTGTGGAAGGCGAGCTGGGCCATGTAGGAGATAATGAAGGCGCCGGAAAGCTGGAAAATCCAAGCGATTATTATACGGATCCTGATGTCGCCGCAGATTACGCGGCTCGAACAGGGATCGATTCCCTGGCAGTGGCGGTAGGGAACGCCCACGGGGATTATAAATTCCCGCCAAAGCTGGATTTTGAACGGATCGAAGCGATCGCCGGGAAAACAGGGCTTCCTCTGGTACTCCACGGCGGCAGCGGATTGCAGGACGACGATTTCCGGACTGCCGTTCAGAAAGGGATCTGCAAAGTAAATATATTTACAGACCTGGACAAGGCCGGAAAGCAGGGCGTTGAAAGAGGGCTGCAGGAAGGAGCCGCAACGATGATGGGCCTGATCCCCTATGAGATCGCGGCGATGAAAGAAGTAGTAGCGGAAAAGATCCGGCTGTTCGGCTCGGAAAATAAAGCTTAAATATTTGCCCGGACGGCTTTTCGGGGATCCGGAGAGCCGCCTGGGCTATGATAAATTCGGACTGATCCCCGGCGAGGAAGCGTACAAAAACTTTAACGGATGGTTTGCAGAATATATCAAGATCAACGCAGGCGGCGTTGTATTTAACGTAAGCGACATGGACGTAGACCTGCGCACCCTGATCGAGCCGGCAGCAGTAACGATCCACGCGGTAGAAAAAGCGAAAGAAATTTTTAACTTTAAGCACAATTCTTACGTGCTGGTACAGGGCTGCGGACCGATCGGCTTACTTCTTCTTACGGTTGTCCGCACTATGGGCGTGCGCAACATCATCGCGGTGGACGGAGACGAGAAGCGCCTTGCTATGGCGGAAAAGCTGGGAGCGGCTTACACAGTAAACTTCATGAAAGAAGACGACCATCTTTTTATGCGGTGCAAACTGTCTGAACGAAAGCACGATCAGGGGATTTCCCTTTCTTTCAGCCTGGATCATGCAGACCAGATAATAAACTGTAGAGCAGAAGAAACCAAAGGATGTGGCAAGAGCGGCGCCGGCTGTTCCTCAGCCCCAGACTACGATAAAAATATAATCAAAAATTATATTGATGGAATTTCCCAGGGCCAGTCCGATGGTACTTTCTTTAATAAAACCAATGGAACGGAACAGATGGACCGCTCCGTTGGAGATAATGATAAATGGCGCGCCGAGGAAAATGTATTTCAGATAATCGCAGGTGTAGCCCAGATTTTCCGCATCCGCGCCGGACAGCCTTGCGATCGGTTCTATGAAAAGGATACCGGCGATCAGGATGATAATACCGGCTAAAACCATGGCGTACATACAAAAATTCAGGGTTCTGCTGACGTCCTTCTTTTTATCTTCCCCTAACAGCCTGGCGATCACGCTGTTTCCGCCCATACCGAAGATGGAAGCGATGGACATGATGATCAGAAGGATCGGCGTGCAAAGCGTTACTGCGGCGATCATCGCAGGTTCTTTCGTCAAAGAGACGAAAAAAGTATCCGCAATGTTATAGATCAGAGTTGTAAGCTGTCCCAGCATAGCAGGCAGGCCGACTCGCAGGATCGCTTTTGAAATATTTTGTTCTTCAAATACTGTTGTCATTTATTACGACCTCCATAAATTTCTTTCTTGTAACCACAGTGATTGCAGACTATAATGAGAAAAGAAACCCGGACATATGTCCTGTTTGGAGAAAAATATATGAGAAAATCATACGATCAGGCGCTCATTGAAGCCTGCTTAAGGCAGACAAAATATGAAGCAGCTATGAGAAGCCTGCAGAAAAATCTGTTTGTCGTCCAATACAAAAAAGGCGAATTTGCCACATCGCCCTTGCAGAGCGAAAATCTATTTCAGATCGTCGTCCAGGGGTCGTTAAACATTTACTTTATCCGGGACGACGGTTCGGTGCACTCTCTTTCCAATGGCGGAGAAAATTATCTGTTAGGCGAAATGGAGGTATTCTCGCCCCAGATCAATAATGTCTACGCCGAGGCAGTGGAAAATCTTACCTGCCTTGCGGTATCGATCGAAAAAAACAGGGAAGAACTGCTGGGCAACTGCCTGTTCCTTCAGCTGATCTGCGAGTCTCTGACAGAGAAGATGCAGTCGATCACAACGATCGATGCAGCTCCCGTGAGTCTGAAGCAGCGCGTCTTGACTTACATGAAGTATAAGTGCGGAAATGGAGAACTAAGAGGTCTGCAGCAGGCAGCGTTTCATTTAAACTGCAGCGCCAGACAGCTGCAGCGGATCCTTAATCAGTATGAGGCAGAAGGGAAAGTGGAAAAAATCGGGAAAGGGGCTTATAGACTGGATATTCAGGCGCTGAGATAGAATAAGCAGATTGTAATGTTATACCCAAAATGAATATACTAGAAAAGAGAAAGTATAGCCGAAAAAAAGAACAGATGTTCTAAAATGTAGCTATACTTTTTTACCTATACATGATATAATTTGTCTGACGGAAAAGTATGTTTTTATTTTAGATGCTTTGGAAGCGAATGGATCGCTGAAACCGGAGTTTGAAACAGAGGAGGCACGAACCTGTTTTATATCAAGGTTTTATATACATGAAGGTTTTAAGAACGGATTGCCAGCTGCAGCTGAAAAAGAGCAGAAAAGGCCGCTGGGTTATAGAGCATATTGAAAAATAACAGAGGAGCAAATTATGGACCATTTCAAACTAGTATCAGAATACGCCCCCACCGGCGACCATGATCGGAACCAGTTGGCGGAACTTCTCCATATTTCCGGGGAACAGATGAAGTATATCACAAATGCCAGAGCCGGAAATGGACTTGCCAGGATCGACAGCACCCTGGTTCCCTTCTATAAGCAGATGAGCAAGAATTCTGAGATTTATAAGTTGATGTCCACAAAAGCGGAGGACTTTTTGAAACCGGAAGAAATGCTGTAAATTCACAGTGAAATATATTGAACAATATGCAGTTAGAGGGTATAATAAAATCAGCATGAAAGATGTGAATAATTATATTAAGGAGGAATTGATATGCCAAACATCAAACCTATTTCAGATCTGAGAAATTATACAGCGGTTATCAATGAGGTCGGCTATGGAAACAGGGTATATTTAACCCGCAATGGACACGGGCAATGCGCCATTATAGATATGGAGGAGCTGGATGAACTGGATAAACAGAAAGCCCTTTATCAGCTTATGAGCAAATTGAATGAGGCGGAGATCTCCATCCGTGAGGAAGGAACAGTATCCGCAGATGATATGGAGGCTGAATTGGGGGTATAGGGATGAAAAAAGTTGAATATTCACAAGTTGTCAGACGCAAGCTGAAAGCACTGAAACTGCGTCTGACTGCTGAGTTTGACCCGGAAACAGCAGCAAAAGCGTTGAAACGGATCACAGATTCAGCGAGAGGACTGGCAGATTTTGAAGAAAAAGGCGTTATGCTGTCTTCCATGTTTGATATTCATTGTGACTACAGATACCTTTATGTAG
>DWZA01000020.1 GCA_019118365.1 Candidatus Lachnoclostridium stercoravium
CGTGCGCCAGGATATATGATAAAGAGCGTTACAAGCTTGCTTGTAAAAGCGATCTGACATATATCCTGGCATAGGGATGACATCCCAGGCTTCCCTCCAGCACAGAATGTGCTGGAGGGAAGATACACGGCTGAACTGTTGCAATAATTGAAAAGGACAGTGATCCTGCCTCTTTTGATCATAAAATAAAGGAGTGGGACGGATGAAATTAGAAAGACCAGAACAGAGATTTGATGAACTTTACGGCATTTATGAAGAGTCCTTCCCGGATTCGGAGAGACGTACTTATGAAGACCAGAAAAAGACGGTTGAAAGGGAAGGCTGCTGTATCCGCGCCATCGAGGAAGATGGAAAGATCGTAACATTTTTGGAATACTGGGATCTGGAAAGCTGCATTTTCATGGAATACCTGGCGTCTACAAAGGCATGGAGAAATAAAGGCCATGGAAGGCAGCTGCTGGAAGCCTGCCTGAGGGAGGCCAAGGAAAAAGGAAAACCGGCTTTCCTGGAGATCGAACCTCCAACAGAAGAGGATCCTATGACGATCCGCCGCGCCAGCTTTTACCGGAGGCTCGGTTTCTGCCTGAACCACTTCCCCTATCAGCAGCCGCCGTTAAAATCAGGAGACAAATGGAAGGATCTGATGGTCATGAGCTACGGAACGGAGATCGAAGAAGAAAAATTCCGCGCCTATCAGAAGGAGATTTATAAAACTGTCTACGGACAGGAGGAATAGATATGGAAAACCTGTTCCATCTTTTATCACTATCATAGCGCTGCCCTTCACGTACAGCATTTCCGAAGGCATTGCGCTAGGAATGATCTCCTACGCGGTGATCAAGTCGCTTTCAGGCGCTGCAGGAAAGAAAAAAATCAGCCCGCTTCTCTATGTTCTTTCTATCCTGTTTGTGCTAAAATATGTTTATGATCCAGCCGTGCGTCAGGATGTCTGTCAGAATCCGTCACAAGCTTGCTTGTGGAAGGGTTTTGACAGATATCCTGACATAGGGCGGGAGCCCGAAGCTTCTGGTTCCTGAAGGATGAAGGAACCAGAAGATAGGCTGGATCAAACGGGAGCCCGTGCGCAGGACTATATCGAGCTAAGCTGCAAGCAGACATCAAGGCCGGAAAACCGGCTGGAAGGAGGAAGACATTATGTATTACAAGTATGATCCGGAAAAAAGTATTCACATTCCGGCGCCGTTTAACCGGACGATCACTCCAATGTTTATGGGAGACGACGACAAGATCACAGAAACCAATTTCTCCGTTCATTTTACAGAATGGGAGCCAGGCTGCGAGATCGACAGCCACAGCCATGATTCCGCAATGGAAGCCATGTACTGCATTTCCGGCAGCGGCATCGCGGAAGTAAACAATGAAGCCCATGAATTTGTGCCGGGATCTATGATCGTGGCCCCGCCAGGGATCCAGCATAAGATCAAAAATACAGGCACAGAAACGCTGAGAGTATTCTGTATCTTCTCACCGCCGACTACAGGGGCAGACTTAAGAAAGAGAGCCCTTGGAGCGGTCGCGGAAGCAGGAAAGAAAGAAGAGTAATATAATAAAAAAGGGGGTATTGCATCAGTACCCCCGTAATCCTGCTTTTCCTTATAATAGCCGTACCTGCTGGCTTTCAGGTACAGATAAAAACGCCATTTTTAAAATCAGATCCGTACTTCATCTATTCTCCCATATTTTCTGCTGCTTCTCCCTACTTTTAGAGATAGGATCTTTATTGTTTTTGCACCGAAATATCGTTATCAAGTGATATACGAAGATATTACGGCAAAAAAAGGAGCTGCGCTCCAGTAGATTTATCAAGATTTGTCTACTTTTGCACAGCTCCTTTTTGAAAACGATCATATACTGTTTTATGAGTGCCGCTCTCAGAGGCTCTTTTTTGGTCTACAGTGATGTCTGTTTCCTGGACAGCTCGTCCAGGATCTCAAATAACAGGTGGAAATCGATTGGTTTGGAAATGTGAGCGTTCATTCCGGCCTCTGTTGTTTTTGCGATATCTTCTGCAAATGCGTTTGCAGTGACCGCGATGATCGGAATGGTCTGGGCATCCGGCCGGTCCATCTTTCGGATCATGGCGCAGGCGGTGCAGCCGTCCATTTCCGGCATCTGCATATCCATCAGGATAGCGTCCACAGCGCCGGGCTTCTGTTCGCTGAAACGTTCCACTGCTTCACGGCCGTTCCAGGCCTGTATCACATCTACGCCCATCATGGAAAGAAATTCTGTGGCGATCTCCATATTCAACTCATTGTCTTCTGCAAGAAGGATAGTTTTGCCTTCCATGCTGAAGGGCTCCAGAGAGACTGGCTCCGGTCCCGCCGGCTCTTCCGTATGGGCGATCTGAAGGGGCAGCAGGATGGTAAATGTGCTTCCTTTGCCCAGCTGGCTCTGAACGCTGATCTCTCCGCTCATCTGCTGTACCAGGCTCTTTACGATAGGAAGCCCCAGGCCGGTTCCGGAGATCTTGACAGGAGAGAAGACAGTCTCTCTGGCAAAAGGCTCGAAGATCTGGCCGAGGAACTTTTCAGACATTCCCATGCCGGTATCCCTTACAGTGATCTGGTATTTGCCCCGTTCGTTCTGCTGTTCCAGCTGCTTCAGATCCAGAAAGATATCAGCCCCCTCGTTGCTGTATTTCAGAGCGTTGGAAAGAAGGTTGTTTAAGATCTGGTTCATGCGGAACAGATCGCCGAATACCATGGGGCTTTGGATATCGATAGACAGATGCAGCCTCTTTTTCTGCTGCTTTGCCTGCTCCTCAAAAATCGAAGCGCAGTCGGCCACGCATTTCTGAAGGTCCATGGGCTTGTAATCCATGGAATTATCTGCGCCCTGCTCGATCCTGGATATGTCCAGGATATCGTTGATAAGCGCCAGCAGCTGTTTTCCAGACTGCTCGATCTTCTGCAGGTAGTCGTCCACCTTCGCCGGATCGTCCTGATTCTGGCGGGCTAAAGCCGCCAGGCCGATGACTGCGTTTAAAGGAGTGCGCATGTCATGGGACACGTTGCTGAAAAAGATGCTCTTTTTCTGAGCCATTTTCTTAGAAGTAGAAAGAGCGTTTTTCAGGATCTCATGCTGCTGCAGCTGCTTCTGCTTTTCCAGATCGATATCCCGGAAACACATGATCACTTCGTTAAGGCCAAGACCTTTATTGAAAATGATCCGGATGCTGACCCATTTATAGGTGTCGCCGAAACGTCTGCGGTAGTCGCCGCCAAATTCATAGATCTTATCTTCTACCAGCTGACGGATATTTTCCAGAGAAAAGCTTTTCTTAAATTCTTCATAAGTGCTTTCTTCCACAACCTTTCCTACAGTATCCAGCATATGGCTGTATACGCCTTCCTTGCCCAACTGCTCCTTTACGTCCGGGGAGGACTTGATGGAGCGGTAAGTACCTGTCTCAAAATTGATGCGGTAAATGGCGTAGTAGGTGTCGCCCAGGATCTTTAAGCTGTCAGAAATATATTTCCGCTCGCGCTTTCCGAAATATTCCAGGTACAGCACGATGATCAGCACGATCCAGAGAATGGCGCACAAGGCTGCCAGAACGTACACGGCAATATTTACATCTCCCTGGAGGATCTGGTTAGTAGGAATGGTGATGACGGAGATCCAGCCGTTATTCATGACGTAGTAATAAACGCCCTGGCGGGTTCCGCTTAAGTCCAGGATCGAAGAAGAGTGGCTGGCGTATTTTCCGCTTTTTACTCCCTCCAGAAGCTGGCCTGCATAGCTTTGGACCGCCGTATCCGTAATGTCCATATCTCCGGCGATATAGATCAGGCGGCCGCTTCCGTCATAGAGAAAATAGGTGCTGTCCTCCGGGATCGAGGCCTTGTTTTTGTGAATATAAAAATTGTCCAGGAGGATATCAAACGCCAGGACGTTGCCTTCGCCCTGGAGCTTCTGCGCCATAGTGACCATGATCTTTCCAGTAACAGCATCCGGATAGGCGTTTGTATAGATCAGCTTCCCGCCGGCCTCAATGGCCTTCCGGTACCATTCCGTATCCTGGTAGCTGTAGGTTGCATCCCCTTCCCAGGGAACAGCTCCTATGATCTTTCCGTCGATCACGGCATAGGGATCGATGATCCCGGCGTCCAGAGTTTCCTGTACATGGAGAGAATACTGGACCAGCTCCTCCTGGATCTCCTCGTCCGTACTGCCTCTTTCAATATGCTCGTTCATGTATACTGTGCCAAGGCGCATGAAGACTCCGTAAAGGCTCATGCGGTGCTCTTCCTCTCTGGCATAGCTCTGGGCCAGGTATCCGCCCAGCTCATTGGCGTTGAGCAGGAGCTTATCCCTTACAAGGATGATGCCAAATGTGACCAGAGCAAAGAGCATGGCCGCCAGAACGACCATCAGCTTGGCGGACAGGTCCTTTTGATCGTTTTTTTGTATCCGTGCCATAATGGATATCTCCTCCTTTCAGGTGTGGAGCAAAGACGATGGTATGTCAGTATCAGTCCAGTCCTTCGGCGATCTCATATAAAAGACGTTCAGAATCTTCCCAGCCAAGGCAGGGATCTGTGATGGATTTGCCGTAGCAGTGTTCCTCCACCTTCTGGCAGCCGGGCTCGATGTAACTTTCGATCATAACGCCCTTGACCATGGTGCGGATCGCCGGATCGTGCCTGCGGCTGTGAAGGACTTCTTTTACGATGCGGATCTGCTCCATATACTGCTTGTTGGAGTTGGAATGGTTGGCGTCAACAATGCACGCAGGATTTAAAAGGTTCCGCTCCTCATAGAGGTTATGGAGAAGAAGCAGGTCTTCATAATGATAGTTAGGCAGGCACTGGCCGTGCTTGCTCACAGCGCCGCGGAGGATCGTGTGAGTATAAGGGTTGCCGTGGGTCTTTACTTCCCATTCCCGCATGATAAATTCATGGCCTGTCTGGGCGGCAACTACGGAATTGAGCATAACGGAAAGGTCGCCGCTGGTGGGATTTTTCATGCCTACAGGAACGTCGCAGCCGCTGCACACCAGACGGTGCTGCTGGTTCTCTACAGACCGTGCTCCGACAGCGATGTAGGACATGATATCGTTTAAATAGGATACGTTTTCCGGATAGAGCATCTCGTCGGCAGTGCCGAAACCTGTCTCCATGAGAACCCGCATGTGGAGATGGCGGATCGCATGAAGGCCCTCAGCCATACTGGGCTTCTTCTCCGGATCCGGCTGATGGAGCATGCCCTTATAGCCGAGGCCGGTGGTGCGGGGCTTGTTGGTATAAACGCGGGGAATGAGGCAAAGGCGGTCGGCTACCTTTTCCTGGACCTTTGCCAGCCTGGTGGCGTAGTCCAGGACTGCGTCCTCATGGTCTGCGGAGCAGGGTCCGATGATCACGAGAAATTTGTCGCTTTCCCCGGAAATGATCTTTTTTACTTCTTCGTCTTTCTGTGCCTTTATGGCCGCGTACTGCGCCGGAAGCGGGAACTGTTCCTTGATCTCTGCCGGCGTAGGCAGCTTCTGAATAAATTCGAATGCCATGTGTATAATACCTCCTGTAAAGCCTGGTTTTATCTGCCGTTCACCGGCCGGGCCGTTTCCTGCCGGAAGATCCGCCCGTATTTTCAATGAAAAACGGCAGGCGGCATAATAAATTGTTAATTATTTTGTAAATTGACTCATTTTGCCTCGTCCATTATAATATAAAAACATTCTTGAAACAAGAAAAATATGTAAGGAGCAAATCTATGAAAAGATATATGAAAAAAGCAGCGGCCGCCGTATGCGCCGCAGCGCTGATCTTAAACATTGCCGCCTGCGGCGGCGCTGAAAGTCCGGCGGAGGGCAGCCAGCCGGGAACAGTACAGGAAGAGACAAAGAAGGAAAAGCCGGCTCTGGAAGCGGTCTATCAGGCGGTAAAGGATGCCTACGGGGACGACTATCTGCCCAGCATGGCCATTGACGGGGATATGCTGGAGTCCATGTACGGCATTTCTTCGGACTTATACGATGAGTTTATCGGCGAGGTTCCTATGATCAGCGCCCAGGCGGATGCGTTTATCGCCGTCAGAGGAAAGGAAGGCAAGGGAGACGAGATCAGAGGGATCCTGGAAGATTATAAAGAGAACCTGATCACAGGCGCTATGATGTACCCCATGAACCTTCCTTTGGCACAGTCCGCTCAGGTAGTCCAGGAGGGGGATGATGTCTTCCTTATTATGACGGGAACGAACGAAGCTTACGGCCAGGCGGAAACAGAGGACGAGATGCTTCAGATCGCTGAAGATCAGATCGCCATCGGGGTAAAAGCAGTGGAAGACTGCTATGAATAAGCTTGACAGGAACAGCTTCTGATGCTAGACTGAAACTGAACCAAAAGAGGGAGCTCGTATGGCGGGCTGAGAGGAAGTAATCGAACTTCGACCTTTATAACCTGATTTGGGTAATGCCAACGTAGGGACCATAAGACATAAGTCAGAAAAGCCTGTACCGTTGGTACAGGCTCTTTTTATGCTCTGCCAAGCGGCGGTGTTCTTATGGCCTTTGGGCGAGGAGGAGGAAAAATGAATTACACCACACAGATGGATGCGGCGAGAAAAGGCATCCTGACAAAAGAAATGAAAGCAGTGGCGCAGAAGGAACAGTTTGACGAAAAAGAACTGATGAAGCTGGTTGCAGAGGGAAAGGTAGCGATTCCGGCGAATAAAAACCATACCTGCATCGAGCCTAACGGTATCGGTTCTATGCTGAAGACCAAGATCAATGTAAACCTTGGAACTTCCAGAGACTGCAAGGATCTGGACATGGAGCTGCAGAAAGTAAACGACGCGGTGGCTATGGGCGCGGAGTCTATTATGGACCTCAGCTCTTTCGGAGACACCCAGAAATTCCGCAGAAAACTGACGGCGGAATGCCCGGCGATCATCGGGACCGTTCCGATCTACGACGCAGTCGTATATTACCATAAGCCGTTAAAAGAGATCACTTCCGAAGAGTGGATCAAGATCGTGGAGATGCACGCTCAGGACGGCGTGGATTTTATGACGATCCACGTAGGGATCAACAAGAACACAGCTTCCCGTTTTAAAGCTGCAAAACGCCTTACCAATATTGTTTCCAGAGGCGGCTCGATCATTTTCGCGTGGATGGAGATGACCGGAGAGGAAAATCCATTTTATGAGCATTATGACAGGATCCTGGAGATCTGCCAGGAATACGACGTGACCTTAAGCCTTGGAGACGCCTGCAGGCCAGGCTGCTTAGAGGATGCGTCCGACATTTCCCAGATCGAAGAGCTGATCACCTTAGGCGAGCTTACAAGGCGCGCATGGGAGAAGAATGTCCAGGTTATGATCGAAGGTCCGGGACATATGCCTTTAGACCAGATCACAGCTAATATGAAGATACAGCAGACGATCTGCAAAGGCGCTCCGTTCTACGTTCTGGGACCGATCGTAACAGATGTGGCTCCTGGATACGACCATATCACAGCGGCTATCGGCGGAGCGATCGCAGCGGCTTCCGGAGCTTCTTTCCTCTGCTACGTGACCCCGGCGGAGCACCTGAAGCTTCCGGATGTAAACGATGTAAAGGAAGGTATCATCGCTTCCAAGATCGCGGCCCATGCGGCGGATATCGCGAAAGGAATCAAGGGCGCTAAGGACTGGGATCACAAGATGAGCGAAGCCAGAAAACGCCTGGATTGGGAAGAGATGTTCCGCCTTGCCATTGACCCGGAGAAGGCAAGAAGATACCGCGCTATGGCAAAACCGGAAAAAGAAGACACCTGTTCTATGTGCGGCAATTTCTGCGCGGTAAAGAATATGAACCGTATCCTGGACGGAGAGATCGTAAATATCTATGATGAATAATGATCAGGCGATAAAGAGGCTGGCTGTCAGCGGCATGCTCACGGCGCTGGCAGTGGCGCTTTCCGGTTTTTCAATTCCTATTGGGGCGTCCAGGTGCTTTCCCGCCCAGCATCTGGTCAATGTGATCGCGGGAGTATTTCTCGGCCCGGTATATGGAACAGGCATAGCGTTCTGTACGTCCCTGGCCCGCAACATCATGGGGACCGGCAGCCTTTTGGCCTTTCCGGGAAGCATGGTAGGGGCTTTCCTGTGCGGCATCCTTTTCAGGAAGACAGGAAAGCTTGCCGCGGCATATGCAGGGGAGATGGCTGGGACCGGGATCCTTGGAGGCCTGCTGTGTTATCCGGTGGCAGCCTGGATCATGGGAAAAGAAGTGGCGTTATTCTTCTATGTGATCCCGTTTTTGATGAGCACTGTCTGCGGGACGGTGATCGCGGCGGTCCTGATCGGGATCATGAAACAGTCCGGCGCGTTTTACCGGCTGAAGGAACTTTTGTAAATGGAAATTTAGAAAATAACAGTATTATCGAGATATCATCCAGTTGGCAAACACGGCTGTCAGAGCAGCTTTGCTGCGCCGCTTATTACAGGCGGAGGAGCGAAACTCACCCTAACGGGTTCAGACAACGCTCCTCCGCCTGTGCTATGCTCGCAAAGCTATGCTCTGACTCTGCCGAATCGTTTGCCGCCTGGATGATATCTTGGCGATAGCTGGTATTTTGACAGGATTCTTTTAGATTAAGTGAAAACCGGGACATGATCGCGCACGCAATGGAACCGGACGTTTATTTATCAAAGGAACTTTGAGGATGGGAAAATATAAAGTCTCCCAGCCTGGCTGGAAATGATTCGGCAGGATCCGCACAGTTTTGCGAGCATAGCGCAGACAAAAGCTCTTCTGTTTGAGTCCGCAGGACGAGTTTAAGAGCTTTTGTCTGTGATAGGCGGCGCAGCAAAAGCTGTGCGGATCGCCGTGTTTCCAGCCAGACTGGGAGACTTATTTCGGAATGTTTGTTTTCCGGAAGGAGGAAATGTTTATGGATATTGAGATCATGGGGGAGATCAGGAGGAAGAGGCCGCTGATCCACTGCATTACGAATTATGTGACAGCCAACGACGTGGCGAATATCATACTGGCGGCGGGAGGCTGCGCCGTTATGGCCGACGGGGAAAGGGAAGTGGAGGATATCGTCTCTATCAGCCAGGGCCTGGTGATCAATATGGGAACTTTAAAAGAAGGGACCATTCCGGCCATGATAAAAGCAGGAAAGCGGGCTAATGAGCTGGGGATCCCGGTGGTATTTGACCCGGTAGGAGCCGGCGCGTCCAGATTCCGTACAGAAGCATGCAAAAGGGTTTTTGAGCAGATAAAGGTCAGCCTGGCACGGGGAAACGCTTCAGAGATCAAAGCCCTGGCGAAGGCTCTGGAAGAAAACGGCCGGCCGCAGGCGCCGACTCCAGAGGCCGGACGGACGAAGGGAGTGGACGTTTCGGAAAAAGACCGGCTGACAGAAGAAAATCTGCAAAAAAATATCATATTTGCAGAAGACTTTGCGAAAAGACATGGTATAATGTGTTTAATGACCGGGAACACCGATATAGCCACAGACGGAGATCGGACGTTCCTGGCGGAAAACGGAACTCCCATGATGGCCGGGATCACTGGCGCAGGCTGTATGCTGGACGGCCTTGCAGCTCTTTTCCTTGCGGCGCAGGGGCATGGGGGAGACGTTTTTACGGCTGCTCTGGCTGCGGCGGCGGAAGGATATTGCGGCCAGCGGGCAGAAGAGAGGATTCGGGAACAAAGAAGACTGTTTCCTGCTTATCCGGCAGGAACAGGAAGCTTTCGGACCTTCCTGATCGACGGGATCAGCTGCCTTACAGATGAAGAGTTAAAGGAAGGTATGAAAATTGAAGCTTGGAAGAGATAAACTGCTTTTATACGCAGTGACAGACAGAGCGTGGACAGGAGAAAAGACGCTGGAGCAGCAGATCGAAGAGGCGCTGGAAGCCGGCGCGACCATGATCCAGCTGAGGGAAAAGCATTTGTCAGATGAGGAATTTCTGGAAGAGGCGAAAAAAGTAAAAGCCATTACGGAACGGTTCGGCGTGCCGCTGATCATCAATGACAACGTAGAAGTCGCTATCCGTTCCGGCGCGGACGGCGTCCATGTGGGCCAGAGCGATATGGAGGCGGGAAACGTCAGAGCGCTGATCGGCGAAGATAAGATCCTGGGCGTGACTGCAAAGACCGTGGAGCAGGCGAAGCTGGCGGAGAGCAGAGGCGCGGATTATCTGGGAGTAGGCACGGTATTTCCTACGTCTACAAAGCCGGATGCTCTGGGGATCACCATGGATACGCTGAAGGAGATCTGCCATGCAGTGTCCATTCCGGCGGTGGCTATCGGCGGGATCACAAAGGACAACATTTGGATGTTTGAGGGAACGGGCGCGGCAGGCGTAGCTCTTGTTTCCGCTATTTTCGGACAGAAGGATATCCGGGAAGCCACAAAGGATATGAAGGAAAGGGCCCGGAAGGTAGCTGAAAGCAAAGATCCGGCGCAGGAAAGATGAGCAGGATCTTAAGGCGGAGGAAAAACGGGAAAAAGGATCTGGGATACGCGGCTGCTATTTTTGGAGGAATATGCTGGGGATTTTCCGGCTGCTGCGGACAGTTCCTGTTTCAGCAAAAGGGCGGCACGGCGGAATGGCTGGTGTCTTTAAGGCTGCTTTTTGCGGGGCTGATCCTGATCAGCCTGGCGTTCCTCACAGAAGGAAAAGCCTGTACCCGCGTTTTCCGGAACAGAAAGGACAGGACCGGTCTTCTGATCTTTACGTTTGCCGGGATCTTATTGTCTCAGTATACGTATTTTGCGGCGATCCAGCATTCCAATGCAGGGACGGCGACGGTGCTTCAGTATCTGTTTCCTATTATCGTCCTGCTACTGGTATGTTTTGATGAAAGGCGCGGGCCGGACGTGACAGAATCCGCGGCCATGATCCTTTCTCTGGCAGGGACCGTCGTGCTG
Source organism: Candidatus Lachnoclostridium stercoravium (assembly GCA_019118365.1). Taxonomy (GTDB): domain Bacteria; phylum Bacillota; class Clostridia; order Lachnospirales; family Lachnospiraceae; genus Lachnoclostridium_A; species Lachnoclostridium_A stercoravium. The sequence goes on from DWZA01000020.1 coordinate 10,890, forward strand.
GGGACCCACGGGGACTTTACATCGCTGCAGATCAGTCCGGCCGCCCTGTTTTTCGGGCTGGCCGCAGCGGCTGCAGCAGTATTTTACAATATGCTTTCCGGAGATCTTATAAGAAGATACGGATTGTTTTCTATTGCCGGATTTGGTATGCTGATAGCGGGACTTGTTATGACAGCCGCAGTAAGGCCCTGGCAGTGCGGGGTACAGTGGGATGCGGGCACAGTCCTGGCCCTGGCCGGAGTGATCGTCGTTGGGACTGCGGCGGGATTTGGCCTGTATCTCTGGGGAGTTTCCGTGATCGGCCCGTTAAAGGGAAGCCTTTTGTCCAGCGTAGAACCTGCGGTGGCGGTGCTGCTGTCGTTTTTCTGGCTTAAGACGCCGTTTGTATGGATCGACTTTTTAGGCTTTGGCATGATCCTGGGAGCAGTGCTGATTTTGGGAATGAAGAACGCGAAATAACAACCCTATAGGAAACTGTTATAATATGATGTCGGGGCCAAAAAGAATTTTGCGGCCTGTAAAAAAAGTATAGGAGGGACTAACTATGGCAGAACAGAAAGATACCGGGATCCTGTGGAAAGACAGAAAGCATTTTATGTGGTTTCCATGGTCATTTACCAAGTATTATATTGAAAATGAGCGCCTGATGATCCAGAAGGGCCTTTTAAGCACGACTCTGGATGAGACGCTTCTCTACAGGATCGTTGACGTGACCATGGTACAGACTCTGGGAGGCAAGATATTCGGCACAGGAAACCTGATCATCAAGGCGAAGGTAGATGCTACGCCGGAGATCATCCTGAAAAATATTAAAAAGCCGAAGGAAGTGCGGACCCTGATTTCTAATCTGGTAGAGGAGAGCAGGCAGTCAAGGAACATAGTAGGAAAAGAATTTTTCGGAGGCCGCGGCCCTCGTCCGGGAGCAGATATGGATGGGGACGGGATCCCAGACGATATGGAATAACAGGCAACATTTTCCCGTTGACAAATGGCCCATGTTCCCATATAATATGGATAATTTCAGAAGAAAAGCGTTGAAGGGAACAAGTAGTATCAGGCAAAAGCACACAGAAAGCAGCCGGTTGATGAGAGGCGCGTGGAAAGCCGGATATGAATACATCCTGGAGCTTCTCCCCCAAAGGTATTTCAGATGCCGAGTAGGCGGTGACGCTGTGGTGGGCGTTACAGACACCAGAGTATATGGCGGCGGCGATCTGCGGCGGCCAGGTACTTACAGAGACAGCCGGTGCGAGCCGGTTGTGAATAAAGGTGGTAACACGAGCGGCAGCCTCGTCCTTTTTAAGGATGGGCTGCCTTCTTATTTTATAGAAACAAAGGAGATTCAAAAATGCAGGTTTATGACGAATTAGTCGCCCGCGGTCTGATCGCCCAGGTGACAGATGAAGAAGAGATCAGAGAATTGGTAAACAATGGAAAGGCCACTTTCTACATCGGATTCGATCCGACGGCGGACAGCCTTCACGTAGGCCATTTTATGGCGCTGTGCCTGATGAAGAGGCTGCAGATGGCTGGAAATAAGCCGATCGCCCTGATCGGCGGAGGCACCGGCATGATCGGCGATCCTTCCGGAAGATCGGATATGCGCCAGATGATGACGCCGGAGACGATCCAGCACAACTGCGACTGCTTTAAAAAGCAGATGAGCCGTTTTATCGATTTTTCCGAAGGAAAGGCTCTTATGGTAAACAACGCCGACTGGCTGATGGATCTGAATTATATCCAGCTGTTGAGAGAAGTGGGAGCATGCTTCAGCGTAAACCGCATGCTGACCGCAGAGTGCTACAAGCAGAGGATGGAAAAAGGCTTAAGCTTCCTGGAATTTAACTACATGATCATGCAGAGCTACGATTTCTATGAGCTGTTCCAGAGATACGGCTGCAATATGCAGTTCGGCGGCGACGACCAGTGGAGCAATATGCTGGGCGGCACAGAGCTGATCCGCAGAAAGCTGGGCAAGGACGCATACGCTATGACCATTACGCTGCTGCTGAATTCAGAAGGCAAGAAGATGGGCAAGACCCAGTCTGGAGCCGTATGGCTGGATCCGAACAAGACAAGCCCGTTTGATTTCTATCAGTACTGGAGAAACGTGGCGGATGCAGACGTGCTGAAATGCCTGCGCATGCTCACATTCCTGCCATTAGAGCAGATCGACGAGATGGATAAATGGGAAGGCAGCCAGTTAAACAAGGCGAAAGAGATCCTGGCATACGAGCTGACAGAGCTTGTCCATGGAAAGGAAGAAGCGGACAAAGCTCAGGAAGCAGCGAAAGCGCTGTTTGGCGGCGGCGGAGATTCCGCAAATATGCCTTCTTACGAGCTTTCCGAAGAGGATTTTGAAGACGGTAAGATCGGCCTTCTGGCGCTTCTGCAGAAGTGCGGCCTGGCTCCGTCCCGTTCCGAGGCAAGGAGAAACGTGGAGCAGGGCGGCGTGTCCGTAGATGGCGTACAGATCAAGGATATCAAGGCAGAACTGTCAAAAGACCAGATCGGTTCGGACGGCATCGTAGTAAAACGCGGCAAAAAGAATTTCATGAAGATCACGATCAAATAATCTGCTACAATAAAAAAGATCACCCTGCAATATGGGGAGGCTGCTGTGACAGCCGTTTCCCCGGTCAGGGTGATCTTTGATCGTTTTAGAGGAAACCTGCGTTCCTGGGAGAGAATGTTTTATTTATTGAAGAGTACGATCCGCTCCGCAGTGTTGGAATCATCCGACCAGATGATGCATTTTCTGCCCTCTGTAAGTTCCTCCAGAGTGACCATCTGCCTGGTGAGATACGGGATGATGGAGCAATCGGCAGGAATGGTAAATACAGATCCGTCCACAGCCGTCAGCTTATAGCCGTCCCCGTCTTCCTCCATGGAAGAGACCGTGACATAGTCCGGAACCTTCATATCCGCAGGGATCGCGGCAAAGATCAGCTCCGCTGTGGTCTGAGGCGGCAGGCTCATGGTCATGGCAGGCCCTATGTACGCATAGATCGTTTCTCCGTCAGAGATATCCGCCGCATCCATCGGGAAGGCGTTCTCTCCATCCAGGATCAGAGTCGTATCCGAAATGTGGAGAACGATATCTCCGGTCATGGACTCTCCGCTCTGATTGTCGATCACCAGGTCGTCTCCGCTGTGAGTGACCGGTCCGAAGATCCGTACAGTCTGCAGGATCTGGTCCTGGGCGCCGGAAGATCCATCCTGGTCCTGGGCAGCCTCAGGATCCGCTTCTCCAAGCGGCTGGACTTCTGAGGGAAGGGAAGAAGCTTCCGAAGAGCTTTCAGAAGGAGCCTGGGAGCTTTCCTGGGAAGGCTGGGTCTGGGCGGAAGGATCCTCTGTGGATGAACAGCCGGAAGCCAGCAGTGAAAATGTACATGCGGCTGTAAGTACAGCCGTAAATAATGGTTTCATATATGAAATCCCCTTTCTTTAACGGATGTTGGGGCCAAAAGGTATTTTGCCCCTATGATACCGGATCGTTCCGTACTTCGTACTCTTACAATCCTTAAAAACATTCATAAATATAACATAAGTATATTACATCCGGCAGTGGAAAATTCTTACACCTTTATTAACGGGCAGGCGTTTAGCCGCAGGCCGGGAGCATTGCTGAAAGAGGAGAGGCGTGTCAGCGTACGGGAGACAGCAGTAACGGGCCGGTATCCATTTATGCAGGCTGTTTCGCTGCCGGAACAGACGGCGGGATTCATTTATATATAGAACAGATCAAAAAAAATTGTAAAAAACCTTGCGTTATTTAAAAATATGGTAGATAATGTAACCATTGTCAGGGGAGCTTAGTGATATCACTATAGCGGGCATTTCGTATATAACCCAGGGTGTGGACAGCGAGGAGAATGAAAAATGAAACCATATGCAGAAATGACAAAAGAAGAACTGAAAGAACTGAGAAAACACTTAGTTGCCCAGTACAGAGAGATGCAGGGAAAAGATCTGAGGCTGGATATGTCCAGAGGAAAGCCAAGCCTGGACCAGCTGGACCTGTCTATGGGAATGATGGATGTATTGAGCAGCGAGGATGATCTTACTTGTGAAGATGGCACGGACTGCCGTAATTACGGCGTCCTTGACGGTATAAAAGAAGCGAAGGAACTGATCGCCGATATGATGGAAGTGAATCCAGATAATGTTATCATTTACGGAAATTCCAGCCTGAATGTGATGTACGACGCGATCGCCCGTTCCTATACCAACGGCGTTATGGGGAATACGCCGTGGGGAAAACTTGATAAAGTGAAATTCCTCTGTCCGGTTCCCGGATATGACAGACACTTTGCTATCTGCGAATATTTTGGCATGGAGATGATCAACGTGCCCATGCTTCCTACGGGACCGGATATGGATATGGTAGAAGATCTGGTATCAAAGGATCCGGCGATCAAGGGAATCTGGTGCGTTCCGAAGTACTCCAACCCGCAGGGTATTTCCTATTCCGACGAGACAGTCAGACGTTTCGCACGTTTAAAGCCGGCTGCGCCGGACTTCAGGATCTACTGGGACAACGCGTACGGCGTACATCATCTGTACGACCACGATCAGGATCACCTGGTGGAGATACTGGCAGAATGCAAGAGAGCGGGAAATCCGGATCTGGTATATAAATTTTCATCTACATCCAAGATCAGTTTCCCAGGCTCTGGTATCGCATCCTTCGCTGCTTCTCCCAACAACCTGGAAGACGTGATGAGCCAGCTGCGTATCCAGACCATCGGACACGACAAGGTAAACCAGCTGCGCCACGTGCGCTTCTTTAAGAATATCCATGGCATTGTGGAACATATGAGAAAACATGCAGAGATCTTAAGGCCGAAGTTTGAGGCAGTAGACAGCATCCTGGAAAAGGAACTGGGAGGCCTTGGCATCGCCACATGGACGAAACCAAAGGGAGGCTACTTTATCTCCTTTGATTCCATGGAAGGCTGTGCAAAAGAGATCGTGGCCAGATGCAAGAAAGCCGGCGTTGTTATGACAAATGCGGGCGCTACTTATCCATATGGAAAGGATCCTCACGATACTAATATCCGTATCGCTCCGACCTATCCGCCGCTGTCTGACCTGATCCTGGCGACAGAGCTGTTAGCTCTTTGCACAAAGCTGGTGACCATCGATAAGCTCCTGGCAGAGATGAACGGCGGAACACACGTGCCGGAAGAGCACCACGAAGAGGTTTAGTCCATTCGGCGAAATACGCAGCAGGCGCGTTTTGCCAGCTGCTATTTAAAATGGGGCTGTTTGCAGATCAAACAGCCCCGTTTGCTGTAAGAGCCTGGGGCTTATTCAGAAAACAGGATCACATTTACCAGAGACTGGAAAGCCAGGGTCTGGAATTTATCCTGAAGGAACATGACGTGGCTGGTGCAGGCAAGATCGAAGGCCTCTACCGGAAGTTCTACCAGCTTTCCTTCCCGGATCCGGTCTGCGGCAAGGCTTTCCGGAAGGATCGTGATGCCAAAGCCTTCTTCCGTTCCTTTTAAAAGGGCGTGGGAGCTGGAACTGGTCCATACCGGGGAAGCGGTCACGCTGTAAAAGAGAAAAGCACTGTCGATCAGCTGCCGGATCAGGCTTCCAGGTTCCCGCAGGAGAAGAGGATATTCCATCATCTCCGGGACAGTGACAGAAGCGGCTTTTGCCAGAGGATGGGCGGGAGAAGCCAGTACAGACAGCGGCTCGGAAGATACAGGGACTTGCACCAGATCAGGATCTTCCAGTATGCCTTCCATCAGGATGAGATCCAGGCTGCGGTCAAGCAGCAGTTGTCTCAGCTCCTGCTCGTTTCCCACAGTGATCTGAACGAAAGCGCCGTGGCTGCCTGCGGAAAAACGTTCCAGGATCCCGGTCAGGAGCGTATCCACGATCACAGGAGTCACGCCAAGGCGTATGGTGGAAGAGCTGCTTTCGTGAAAGGTCTGTTCCAGATCTTCATACAGCTCTAAAAATGGAATGGTCTTTGAAAGAAAAAGCTGACCGGCTTCATTTAAGACCACTTTTCTGGAAGAGCGGTCAAAGAGGCGGACGCCAAGAGATTCTTCCAGCTCTGTGATAGTCCTGGAAATGGCAGGCTGGGTGGTGGAAAGGCGGGCTGCCGCCTTTGTGATGCTTTCTTCCTCACAGACTGCCCGGAATGTGTATAACTGTTTTAATTTCATAAATGACCTCCAAGCTGCCAAAACAGGCAGAGATAAATGGTAACAGTTCAGAACGGCACATCTTCTTGCCCGGCTAAAGCCAGACAAGAAGCATCGGACGTCCATACCCTAGGGGGCACGCTGCCCGATGTGAAAACAGGGGCAAAAGCATACCCACAGGGCACTTTGCTTATAAGCATGCTTAATGCCTGTTTTTACCCCTGTTTTCCAGCCGTCCTGAACTGTTGCAATAAATTTAGTATAGCACTTTTTTAGCTGCTGCGAAAGAGGAGTAAAAATGGCGGGTAAATATAAAGGAATCATTTTCATAATCATATCGGCCTTCTGCTTTGCGCTGATGAACGTATGCGTCCGTGCAGCCGGGGATATTTCGTTTATCCAGAAAAGTTTTTTCAGGAATCTTGTGGCGGCTGTCTTCGCGGCGGCGATCCTTTTCAGGGAAAAAGCCTGGTTTTCCGGAAAAAAAGGCAATCTGGGGATCCTGCTGGGGCGCTCTGTTTTCGGAGCCATGGGGATCTTCTGCAATTTTTACGCAGTAGACCACCTTCTTCTGGCGGACGCCTCCATGTTAAATAAAATGTCGCCATTTTTTGCGATCATTTTCAGCTTTCTTATTTTACAGGAAAAGATCCGTCCGGTCCAGGCGGCAGCAGTCATAGCCGCTTTTATCGGAAGCCTGTTTGTGATCAAGCCTACGGTCATGGGGATGAGCCTGTTTCCGTCGGTGATCGGCCTGATCGGAGGAATGTCCGCAGGCGCCGCCTATACTCTGGTGCGGCTCTTGGGCGAACGGGGAGAGAAGGGGCCGTTTATCGTATTCTTTTTTTCCATGTTCACCTGTATCCTGGTGGTCCCTTACCTGATCTTTTTCTACGAGCCTATGACGCTTAAGCAGACAGGGATCCTTCTGATGGCGGGCCTCGCCGCTGCAGGAGGCCAGTTTTCCATAACGGCCGCCTACTGCTGCGCGCCGGCCAGGGAAATTTCGGTATACGATTATTCGCAGATCCTGTTTTCTGCGGGACTGGGCTTTTTCCTTTTCGGGCAGATACCGGATTTCCTCAGCTGGATCGGATATCTGGTGATCATCGGCGCCGCCGTAGGTATGTTTCTCCATAACCAGAGGCAGGATAAGAAAGAAAGGCAGGAAAACAGAGCATGAAAAAACAGCGTTGGAAACTGATAGGAGCGGCTCTGCTCCTGGCCGGAGCCCTGGCAGGCTGCGCGCCGCAGATCGAACCGGTAAGCCAGTCCAATTTCCTTCTGGACACGGTGGTCACAGTTACATTATATGATTCTGACGACAGGGATATCCTGGAGGGCTGTATGGACCTGTGCGCGGAATATGACGGGCTTTTCAGCAGAACAAAGGAAACCAGCGAGATCTATAAGATCAACCACAGGGAACCTGGCACAAAAGAGATGGAGCTCTCCCCGGATACGAGGGAACTGATCGAGAAAGGCCTTTATTACAGCCAGCTTTCCGGCGGGGCCTTTGATATCACCATCGAGCCTTTAAGCTCCCAGTGGGATTTTAAGGCGGAGGAACCAGAACTTCCGGATCCAAAGGTCCTGGAGGAAAACGCGAAAAAGGTGGACTACAGGAATATCCGTCTGGAAGGGGATAAGATCGTCTTTCTCTCCGACGAAACTAGGCTGGACCTGGGGGCGATCGCCAAAGGCTTTATCGCGGATAAGCTGAAGGAATACCTTGTGGAGCAGGGGATCCAGAGCGCGGTCATCAACCTGGGAGGCAACGTGCTGTGCGTAGGGAGCAAGCCGGACGGTAAGCCGTTTCGCGTCGGGCTTCAGGCTCCCTTTGAGGACGCGAACGTAGCCGCGGCTATTATGGAGATCACAGACAGCTCCATGGTAGTATCCGGCGTTTATGAACGTCATTTTGAAAAGGACGGGGTCAATTACCACCACATCCTGGACCCGAAGACCGGATGGCCTTATCAGAACGGCCTTGCGGCAGTGGCAATCTTTTCTCCGGAATCTGTGGACGGGGACGGCTTAAGCACCACCTGTTTTTCCCTGGGCGTGGAAAAGGGGCTGGAACTGATCGGATCTCTTGACGGGATCTATGCGGTCTTCCAGATGGAAGATGGAGAGATGATATATTCCGAAGGCGCGGAGGCGCTTCTGGCAGACGATTAAGAATGCCGGGAAGAAGGCATTTGGCAAGGAGTAAATGATGATCAGAAAACTGTGGAATAAACTGGTAAACAGAGAAACGGTTTCTTATTTTATATTCGGCGTCCTGACAACGCTGGTAGACTGGATCTCCTACGCGGTCTTCCGCTATGGAGGCATGAATTACCGTCTGGCTACCATATGCTGCCAGGCGGCGGCGATTTTATTTGCCTATATCACCAATAAGATCTGGGTGTTCCAGAGTTATAATTTCCGTCCCGTATATCTTTTAAAGGAAATGGCTTCCTTTTTTTCGTGCAGGATCCTTACGGCGGTGTTCACTTATGTGGCCATGGTGGTTATGGTAGACGGCATCGGGATCCGCCAGGACATGATCTGCAAGATCGTAGTCTCCGGGATATCTCTTGTAATGAACTATATTTTCAGCAAAGTATTCATCTTTAAAAAGAAGCCTACAGGAAAGGATTGAATATGGGGAGGGAAGAAGCCGGACAGGCAGCAAAGGAGTTAGAAGATATAATCAGTAAAATGGAAAAACAACAGGAAGATCGTATGGAAAACACCTTAAGGCAGCTGGAGGAAGAAGGTCTTGTGATCGAAGACCTGGACCTGGAGGACGAAGAGACGGCGCAGTGGGAAGCAAGAAAACCAGATCCGGAGCGGGGAAGGGACAGCTTCTTTAAACCGGCCGACGGCCTGGCAGTGACTTTCTGGGTCCCTGTGGTAGTTATGGTGATCATATTTATCCAGAGAGGGATCTTTCCCTTTGGGGAGGAAAGCTTTCTGCGTACGGATATGTACCATCAGTACGCGCCGTTTTTCGCAGAGTTTCAGTATAAGCTGAGAGAAGGCGGCAGCCTGCTCTACAGCTGGGATATCGGCATGGGCGTAAATTTTGCCGCTCTTTACGCTTATTACCTGGCAAGTCCTTTAAACTGGCTGATCATCCTATGCCCGAAAGACTTTATCATTGAATTTATGACCTATTCCATCGTCTTAAAGATCGGTTTAAGCGGGATCGCTTTCGCCTGGTATCTGCACAGACACTGCAGGACGGACGGCCTGGGAGTAGGATTTTTCGGGATTTTTTACGCCTTATCCGGGTATATGGCGGCGTACAGCTGGAATATCATGTGGCTGGACTGTATCGTGCTGTTCCCTGTGGCTATGCTGGGCTTAGAGCGGCTCGTCCATGAGAAAAAGTGGGGAATGTACTGCATTTCTCTGGGAGCCTGCATACTTTCAAACTATTATATATCAATAATGATATGCATCTTTATGGTGCTGTATTTTATAGCCCTTCTGATCCTGGAAAAGAGAAAGCCCTTTAAGGAATATATGATCAATATCCTGCACTTTTCGGTGTTTTCTCTGCTGGCAGGCGGGCTGGCGGCGGCAGTCCTGCTCCCGGAGATATACGCGCTTCAGACCACGGCTTCCGGAGATTTTAACTTTCCTCAGACCTTTAACGCGTATTTTTCTATTTTTGATATGCTGGCAAGGCACATCGGCAATGTGGAAGTGGAGATCGGCCTGGAACACTGGCCCAATATCTACTGCGGCGTGGCGGTGCTGATGATGTTTCTTTTGTATCTGGGCTGCCGGACCATACCCCTGAAGGAAAAGGCGGTGTACTGCGCGCTGCTGCTGATCTTTCTGGCCAGCTTTTCCATCAACGTGCTAAATTTTATATGGCATGGCTTCCATTATCCCAACAGCCTTCCCTGCAGGCAGTCCTTTATCTACATCGCCCTGATGCTTATGATATGCTGCAGGGCCTACTGCCAGCTGGGAACGATCCCCTGGAAACATGTGGCGATCGCTTTCTGGGGAGCGGTGATCTTTGTGCTTATGGCGCAGAAGCTGGTGGATAACAGCCAGTTCAATTTTATCGTATTTTATGTGGCGATCCTGTTCCTGGCAGTTTACGCCGGCCTGATCTATCTCTGGAAACAGAAGAAGGCGAACGTAAATGTGATCCTGCTTCTGGCTCTGGCGGCGGTGTCTATAGAAGCGGCGGTGAACACTACGGTCACCAGCGTCACCACTACCAGCCGGACCGCCTATGTCCAGGATAATAAAGATGTGGTCAAGCTGACCCAGAGCCTTTTCCCCGGCGACGGATTTTTCCGGGTGGAGAAGGTTTCCAGGAAGACGAAAAATGACGGCGCGTGGATGAATTTCCCGTCAGTATCCCTGTTTTCTTCTACGGCGAACGCAGACTTAAGCCAGCTGTTTGAACGGCTGGGCTGCGAGGCGTCCACGAACGCCTATAGCATCACCGGAAGCACGCCGCTGGTGGACGCCCTTCTTTCTGTAAGGTACGGGCTGTATTCAGAGGAACAGGAGGATCCGTCCCTGACGTTTATCGGGCGTTCCGGCGATACCTGGCTCTATGAGAGAGCATGCACGCTGCCGCTGGGCTTTGGAGTGCCTTTCGGAATGATGGAACAGTGGCAGCTGGATCTGGGAAATCCTGCCCTGGTGCAGAACGACCTGTGCGAGCTGGTGGGAACGCCCTATGTTCTGGAGGAATGTCAGGGAGTGCCGGATGCGGGCGGATATTATTTTACCGCTCCGGAAGACGGCGATTATTATATGTATGTGGACAATACAAACGTAGAGACCGTGCGGGTCAACTGGGGCGAACGGGCCAGGACTTACGACAATGTGGACCGGGGCTATTTCCTGGAGCTGGGCTTTATGAAAGCAGGAGAGCAGGTGGTGCTGACCTGCGAGGACGATCCCGGCAGGAGCGTTACCGGCCAGGTTTACCGCGCTTCCCAGACGGCTCTTGAAGAGCTGTGCGGATGGCTGGGCCAGCATCCATGGAACCTTACGGTATGGACGGATACCCGGCTGGAAGGGACCGTAGAGATGGATGAAGCCGGCATGCTGTTTACGACGATCCCCTATGACAAGGGCTGGACGATCTGGGTGGACGGACAGAAAATGTCCGGACAGAAGATGGCGGAAGCCTTCCTGGGCGTATCAGTGCCGAAGGGAAAACACGAGATCGTCATGAAATATATGCCGCAGGGGCTTTTGAACGGAGCAGGGATCAGCGCGGGCAGCATACTTTTGATCCTGGCATTGGCATGGGGAACGCGGATCAGGAGGAAACAGGCCCTGGGCGGTTCCGATCAGATACCCGGAAACGAAGAAAAAGAAGAGGAGAGATGAGATTATGAAACTGTGGGGCGGACGCTTTACGAAAGAAACAGACCAGCTGGTGCACAATTTTAACGAATCCCTGTCCTTTGACAGGAAATTTTACCGCCAGGATATCCAGGGCAGCATCGCCCATGTGAAGATGCTGGCAAAGCAGAAGATCCTGACAGAGGAAGAGAGGGATCAGATCATCGAAGGGCTCCAGGGGATCCTTTCCGACATTGAAAGCGGGAAGCTGGAGTTTACCAATGAACATGAGGATATCCATTCATTTGTGGAAGCGAACCTGACGGAAAGGATCGGCGAAGCGGGAAAGAAGCTGCACACCGGACGGAGCCGCAACGACCAGGTGGCTCTGGATATGAAGCTTTATACCAGGGACGAGATAAAAGAGATCGACGGCCTTTTAAAGAAGCTTCTGGAGGAACTGCTCTCTGTTATGGAAGAAAATCTGGACACTTTTATGCCTGGTTTTACCCACCTGCAGAAGGCGCAGCCTACCACTCTGGCTCACCATATAGGAGCGTATTTTGAGATGTTTTCCAGGGACCGTTCCCGTCTCCATGATATCACAAAGAGGATGAATTACTGCCCTCTGGGAGCGGGAGCCTTTGCAGGGACCACCTATCCTCTGGACAGAGAATATACGGCAGAGCTCCTTGGCTTTGACGGTCCTACTTTAAACAGTATGGATTCTGTGTCCGACAGGGACTATCTGATCGAACTGCTGGCCGCGCTTTCCCTGATCGCCATGCATTTGAGCCGTTTCTGTGAAGAGATCATTATCTGGAACACCAATGAATACCGGTTCGTGGAGCTGGATGATTCCTACAGTACCGGAAGCAGCATCATGCCCCAGAAAAAGAATCCGGATATCGCTGAGCTGATCCGGGGAAAATCCGGCCGCGTATACGGCGCCCTGACCAGTCTGCTTACAGTTATGAAGGGACTGCCGTTGGCCTACAATAAGGACATGCAGGAGGATAAAGAGCTTACCTTTGACGCCATCGACACCGTAAAGGGCTGCATCCTGTTATTTACCGGCATGGTGGCCACTATGACTTTCCGTAAGGACGTGATGGAAGCCAGCGCGAAAAACGGCTTTACTAACGCCACGGACGTTGCCGATTATCTGGTGAACAAAGGGGTGCCATTCCGCGACGCCCACGGAGTCTCCGGCCGCCTGGTATTAAAGTGCATCGATAAAAACTGCGCTCTGGACGACCTTTCCCTGGAAGAGTTTAAGGAGGAAAGCGAGGCGTTTGAAGAAGACATCTACGACGCCATCAGCATGAAGACCTGCGTGGAGAAGAGAAATACCATCGGCGCGCCGGGAAGAGCCGCGATGGAAAATGTGATCCGGATCTATAAAGAGCGGATGAAGGAAAATTAAAGACAGTCTCAGCTGCCCCCGGAAGGAAGCCAGGCTCGCCGGGGGTGTTTGCATTTCTGGGTTTTAAACCGCTTATATGCCGCCGAAAAGGGCGGCGCATGTACGGGCTTAAGAAGCGGAAGATACGAGTTCGTCCAGGGTTCCAAAACGATACCCCATCTCTTCCCATTTTGTCAGCAGCTCATCCAGGATCTGAGCATTAGTGGAAGAAGTGCTGTGAAGGAGGACCACGGCGCCTGGGTGGATCCGGCCCAGGAGTTTTTTGAAAGCTTCTTCTTTGGAAGGCTGTTTATCCTGATACCAGTCTACATAAGCAAGGCTCCAGAAGAACGTATGGTAGCCCATGTCCTTTGCCATCTGCAGGTTGGACTCGCTGTATTTTCCCTGAGGAGGGCGGTAGTATTTCTTCATAGTCTGTCCGGTGACCTGCTGATAGAGCGTCTCCAGCTGACCAAGCTCTTTTTCAAAGCTTTTTTGGTCGGCGATCTTTGACATATCCGGATGGTGGTATGTATGATTTCCCACAATATGGCCTTCGTCAGCCATCCGCTTTACCAGATCCGGGCTGGTTTCCAGATAATTTCCAACCAGGAAAAAGGCCGCCGGTACATGATGCGCTTTTAAGGTATCCAGGATAGAGGCTGTATTTCCGTTTTCAAAACCAGCGTCGAAAGTAAGATAGATCACCTTTTCCTCTGTATCCTGGAGATAATAGGCGTTATACTGCTTCAGATAATCAGAAGAAGCGTTGCCTACGGGAGGCTGGCCATCCACTGGAAAACCAAGGCCCCAGTTCCCTTCAGCAGCCTGGGAAACAGGCATGCCGGAAACAGGAAACGGGGCGGAAAAATGCCGGTCTATGACCCCTGCCGCGCCCCGCCCGCAGCAGAACGCTAGGACGAAAATGGCGGCGGTCTGGAAACATCTGCGCCAGGGCAGCCGCCTTAAGATAGAAAAATGAAATCCTGATAAAGAAAGCTTCATCGCATAACCTGGGGTTATTTTTGATAAAGTATATGACGGGGCAGGACGGCATATTCTGCCGGAAAAGGCTTTGGCGGGAATGTCCTTCTGCCCCGTATGTATTATTTCTTCTGCCAGAGCAGCATATTATCCTGGAAACGGGCCTCCAGCTTTTCCGTATCTTTCAGCCATGCAAGATAGGAGCGGACGGTGCTTCCCACCAGGACGTACTGCTCGAAATTCATGGCAAGGCCGTATTCTGTGAATAACCTCTGCAGGATCTGTTCGAAACAAAGAGGTTCCCTGCAGATCTCCAGGATCTTTTCCGCAATCTCATGCACCTTGTCTATATTGTACTGCGCCAGTTCCCTGATATCCGCCGTCGCCTCGGCATGGGCCGGGATGAACATTTTCCCGGTTAAAGACTTCACCATTTCAAGGGTCTTCAGATAAGCGGCCACATCATAGATAAAGCCGATCTGGTATTTGTCCAGCGTTTCCCGGCTGGACAGGCAGTCGGCAAGATAAACCACATTATCCGGCGTACGGAACCCTACCATGTCGAAAAAGTGGCCGGGCAGGGGGATGATCTCAAAACCTTCCGGCAGGACGTCTTCCCTTAAATACTGCGCGTCGCTTTCCTGGGCCAGGAGAAATTTATGTCTCAGATCCTTGCAGGGGTAGCCGCCGTATAAAAAAGACGGCTCCAGAACCGGATGCCTGGTAAAATCACAGTCGATCCCCGGCGCGTAAATACTGCATTTCGTCTGGCCCTGCAGGTATTTGTTGCCGCCGATATGGTCCGCGTTGGAATGGGTGTTGTAGATCGCTTTTAAATTCCAGCCGTTTGCATCTAATATCTGTCGGACTTTGCGCCCTGCGTCCTTGTCGCTGCCGCTGTCGATCAGACAGACGTCTTTGTCATTCAACTTTACAAGCCCTATCTTTGCCGGGCTTTGGATATAATAGCTAAGTTCTGAAACCTGTATCAATTCGTACATTTTTTTCCTCCAAGATTCTTTGTAAAATGGTAACTGTCTAAAGCAGGAAGAGAGCTCCCAGCCCTGCGGCGATCCCCAGAACAGTCAGAAGAGCGCCTGTGATGAGAAAGATCCTGCAGATATGGTTGGGAGTGTTATCTTCCGGCAGATAACAGTTCTGCGGATCGTCCGGATCGAAAAACACCGTCAGGACCGTACCTGTCGGGTATTTGCATTTCCCATACTGACCGAAGGGGATCCTTCTTGTGATCGTCTGGCCCTGCGCGTAATACTGGACTATGGGATACCAGGCGTCCCTGCTGTCCGGGCTTCCGTAAGGCGGATCCCGGACCAGATCGTTTCCGACGACCCGCCCGGTGGTCTTCTCAGTACATACCCGCAGCTTTTTACGGATGCTGCCCTTAAGCAGCAGGCCGATGATCAGAAAGACCAGTCCGATTAAAGAGCAAATTCCACATATGAGCAGCGCAGCGATCATAATATCCCCCCCTGTAGTTTGATCATTTTATCGTAACTGTTACAATGATTATACGATATTTCGTTTCCTCCTGTAAATCAGAAAAAAATGTGGCGTTCTCAGAAAAAGTATGATATCCTGTTACTATTCAGAAAAAATGCCGCAGGTATCCCAAGCCGCGAGATCAGAGGTCTTTCAGCAAGGGACAGGAGACGGTTACAGGATCAGGACAGAGGACGCTGACACAAAGAGACATTCTGAAGTGGAAGGGTATAGCTGGATGGAATTTGCGCACCCTTTTTACGGGTGCGCTTTGTGTTGTTATCATATATCCTGGCGCACGGCTGAACGGTTATATTTTATTGTAGAAAGGCGGGATCAGATGGATTCAAGAGTTGCTTTGATCGGGATAGTAGTAGAAAAGGAAGAGTCGGTAGGAGAGCTGAACCGGATCCTTCACGACTATGGAAAATATATCATCGGCAGGATGGGGATACCCTATCATAAAAGAAATATCAACATCATAAGCATCGCGGTGGACGCGCCGGCGGACATTATCAGCGCCCTTTCCGGGAAGCTGGGCATGCTGGACGGCGTCAGTTCCAAAGCCGTATACTCCAAGGTGGTGTGAAAATGAGCAGGGAAAAAGAATGGATCGACCGGCTGGAAGAGGAAAAGGAGCTGAAGCAGGAAGAATGGGAAGCCCTGTTCCAATACTGGCTGGATCATGAAGACAAAGAGCTTCTGTCCTATGTCTGCGAAAAAGGAAAGCGTGTAAAAGAGGAAACCTTTGGAAACAAGGTCTATATCCGGGGGCTGATCGAATTTACAAGCTACTGTAAAAACGACTGTTATTACTGTGGATTGAGAAAAAGCAACAAAGAGGCGGAAAGGTATCGCCTGGATGAGGAAACGATCCTGGATTGCTGCGAAAAAGGCTATGAGCTGGGATTCCGGACTTTTGTCCTTCAGGGCGGAGAAGATTTCTTTTTTACAGCAGACCGGATCGGGGAGCTGGTTCGGAAGATCAAAGGAAAATTTCCAGACTGCGCCGTGACCCTGTCAGAGGGGGAGCGGGATTTTGACACCTATAAAGCGTGGTTTGACGCGGGGGCGGACCGGTATCTTCTGCGGCATGAGACTGCCGACGAGGCCCATTACCGGCTGCTCCATCCAGACTCGTTAAGCTTGGAAAACAGAAAGGAATGCCTGCGGAACTTGAAAAAGATCGGATACCAGACCGGCTGCGGGATTATGGTAGGATCTCCTGGGCAGACCGCCCGCTGTCTGGCCGAGGACATGGTCTTTATGAAGGAACTGCACCCGGAAATGGTGGGGCTGGGGCCGTTTATCCCCCAGCACGCTACGCCGTTTGCAGACCAGAAGCCGGGAACGCTGGAAGAAACTCTTTTTATCCTGGCGCTGGTGCGCCTGATGCTTCCCAAAGTCCTTCTTCCGGCCACCACCGCCCTTGGGACGATCCATCCGGAAGGCAGGGAGCTGGGGATATTAAGCGGGGCAAACGTAGTCATGCCCAACCTTTCCCCGTCAGACGTAAGGAAAAAATACCTTCTTTACGATAATAAGATCGCTACCGGCGCCGAAGCGGCGGAGGCTCTGGATTCCCTCAGAGAGCGGATGAAAGCCATCGGCTGCGAGATCGCCGTAGACCGGGGAGATTCCCCGGAATTATAAAAAACAAAGCTGAAAGGAAAGGCAGCGCCGGTAAAGGAACGCTGTCCTGACCCCATGAAGAAAGGAGAACGTTATGTACAAGTACGACCCATCATCATCAAAGGCAGAGGAATTTATCAACCACGAGGAGATCCTGGAGACTCTGGCCTACGCAGACGCCAACAAGGACAATATCGCTCTGATCGACGAGATCATTGAAAAGGCAAAGCTGAGAAAAGGGCTGACCCACAGGGAGGCGTCCGTGCTCCTTGCCTGTTCCGATGAAGAAAAGAACCAGGAGATCTACGCCCTTGCAGAGCAGATCAAAAAAGATTTTTACGGCAACCGGATCGTTATGTTCGCGCCGCTGTATCTGTCCAATTATTGCATAAACGGCTGCGTTTACTGCCCGTATCATCTGAAGAACAAGCATATCGCAAGGAAAAAGCTGACGCAGGAAGAGATACGCAGGGAAGTTATCGCCCTCCAGGACATGGGCCACAAACGCCTGGCTCTGGAGACGGGAGAGGATCCGGTAAACAACCCGATCGAGTATGTGCTGGAAAGCATCGATACGATTTACGGGATCAAACATAAAAACGGCGCCATCCGCCGGGTAAATGTGAACATCGCGGCTACGACCGTGGAAAATTATAAGAAATTAAAGGACGCGGGGATCGGCACGTACATCCTGTTCCAGGAGACGTACCACAAGGAAAGCTACGAAAAGCTTCATCCTACGGGACCAAAGCACGACTACGCTTACCACACAGAGGCTATGGACCGGGCGCAGTTAGGCGGCATCGACGACGTGGGTCTGGGAGTCCTTTTCGGCCTGGAAATGTACCGCTACGAATTTGCGGGACTGCTTATGCACGCGGAACATCTGGAGGCAGTATTCGGCGTAGGACCTCATACTATCAGCGTTCCCAGGATCAAACACGCAGACGATATCGATCCGGATGCTTTTGACAACGGCATTGACGACGATATTTTCGCCAAACTGGTAGCCTGCATCCGGATCGCGGTTCCCTACACAGGCATGATCATTTCTACAAGGGAGAGCAAAAAGTGCAGGGAGCGGGTGCTCCATCTGGGTATCTCCCAGATCAGCGGCGGTTCCAGGACCAGCGTGGGCGGTTATGCGGAGCCTGAGCCGGAAGAAGAAAATTCCGCGCAGTTTGACGTAAGCGACAACCGTACCCTGGACGAGGTGGTGCGGTGGCTGATGGAACTGGGGTATATCCCAAGCTTCTGTACCGCCTGCTACCGGGAAGGCAGGACCGGGGACCGGTTCATGAGCCTGTGCAAGAGCGGGCAGATCCAGAACTGCTGCCATCCGAACGCCCTGATGACGCTGAAGGAATACCTGCTGGACTACGCTTCGCCGGCTACCAGAGCCATCGGAGATGAACTGATCGTAAAAGAACTGCAGAATATCCCGAAAGAGCATGTGCGGGAGATCGTTGTAAAGAACCTTGCCGAGATTGAAAAAGGAAACAGGGATTTCCGTTTCTAGGCGGGCAGACAGGAGGCTTTTATGGGAATGAACCAGACGCCGTCGGGAGAACGGCTCCATATCGGATTTTTCGGCAAAAGAAACGCGGGAAAATCCAGCATCGTAAATAAAGTGACCGGACAGGATCTGGCTATCGTGTCCGAGGTAAAGGGGACGACTACGGATCCGGTATATAAGTCTATGGAACTGCTGCCCTTAGGCCCGGTGGTGATTATCGATACCCCAGGGCTGGACGACGAAGGGGAACTGGGCCTTTTACGAGTGGGAAAGACCAGGCAGGTGATCAATAAGACGGATATCGCGGTGGTAGTCGCGGACGGAAGAGAAGGAGCCGGGAAGGAAGAAAACGACCTGATTGAGATCCTGAAAAAGAAAAAGATCCCGTATATCCTTGTATACAATAAAAAAGATCTTTGCCCATCAGGCGAAACGACAAAAAAGGACGGAGAGAATATCCTGTGGGTCAGCGCGGCTACAGGAGAAGGGATCTATGAGCTGAAGGAAGCCATCGGACGGCTGAGGCCGGACGACAATGACGGCAGAAGGCTTTTGGCTGATCTGATCCAGCCTTCCGATACGGTGGTGCTGGTAGTTCCCATTGACAAGGCGGCTCCCAAAGGACGGCTGATCCTTCCACAGCAGCAGGCGATCCGGGATATCCTGGACAGAGGAGCAGTTTCTGTCGTCTGTCAGACAGAGGAGCTGAAAAATGTCCTCTCTATGCTGAAGACTCCGCCCAGGCTTGTGGTGACAGACAGCCAGGTCTTTAAAAAAGTGGACGAGATCACGCCGCCGGAGATCGCCATGACTTCATTTTCTGTTTTGTTCGCCAGATATAAAGGCAACCTCTGGCAGGCGGCTGAAGGGGCGAAGGCCCTGGAAAATATCCAGGACGGGGACAAGATCCTCGTTTCCGAAGGCTGCACCCACCACCGCCAGTGCGGAGATATCGGAACCTGCAAGCTTCCGGCAATGATACGGAAGTACACGGGAAAAGAGCCGGAATTTGTATTTACCTCTGGAACAGAATTTCCGGAAGACCTGTCCGGTTTTGCTATGGTGATCCACTGCGGCGGCTGCATGCTGACAGAACGGGAGATGAAATACCGCCTGGCAACCGCGGCGGACCAGAATATCCCGATGACCAATTACGGGATCATTATCGCTTATATGAACGGAATCCTGGAAAGGAGTCTGAAGCCGCTGACCCAGTAAGAGATTTTTGGGCGCGTGAATGACATGGCCGAAGGGTCGCGAATATCCTAATAAAAAAGGGCAAAGGGATTTTCGTGAAACAGGCTAGGAAGATCATCCGCTGCGAGGCTGCCTGGAAAATGGGCTACACCGGAAGAAATGTGGGCGTAGCCGTGCTGGATACGGGAATCTTTCCTCACAGGGATTTTGGCGATAGAATCACTGCGTTTGCAGATTTTGTGCAAAAGAGGCATATGCCATACGATGACAACGGACACGGGACACATATCTCAGGGATCATCGGCGGCAATGGCTGCGACAGCGAAGGAAATTACTGCGGAGTTGCTCCGGGATGCAGGATCATAGCGGTGAAGGTCCTGGATTCACGGGGCAACGGCTATGCATCCAGCGTGCTTTCCGGGCTCCGCTGGATCCGGAACAATAAAGAAAGATATGGTATACGGATCGTCAATATTTCCGTCGGTTCGTATACAAAAAAATGGATGGGTGAAAATTCAGCCCTCGTAAAAGGAGTAAACGCGGCCTGGGACGACGGCCTGACCGTGGTAGTCGCGGCGGGAAACAACGGTCCGGGGAGCATGACCATCACTACTCCTGGGATCAGCAGAAAGGTGATCACCGTAGGCTGTTCCGACGATTATAAGGAGATCGACGTGATGGGAAGCCGGATGGTGGATTACTCCGGAAGGGGTCCTACTGGTTCCTGCGTGCTGAAACCGGACATCGTGGCGCCAGGCTCGTCGGTCATAAGCTGTTCCAACCGTCCGGGCCGGTATCAGACGAAAAGCGGGACTTCCATGTCCACGCCCTTAGTCTCCGGCGCCCTGGCTCTGCTTCTGGAAAAATATCCAGATATAACAAACCGGGATATCAAGCTGCTGCTAAGAGAGCGGGCCGTGGATATGGGACTTCCCCATACCCAGCAGGGATGGGGGCTTTTGGATGTGGAACGGCTGCTGCGGTAAGGCTAGGGGGCTGGAAAATGGAAAAGCGGATACGGCAGGATCCCAGGAGGGGCAGAAGAAAATCAGAGACAGTTGAGACGACAGGAGGCTGACATGGAAAAAAATACGGAGAAGAAAAGAGGAATAACAGGGACGGCGCAGGTAGCCTTTCTGGCGATGATATGCTGCGTCCTGTGGGGAAGCGCCTTTCCCTGTGTGAAGATCGGATACGAGCTTTTTGCCGTGGCCGGAGACGACTCCGCTTCCCAGATCCTTTTTGCAGGGCTGCGGTTTACTCTGGCAGGCCTTCTTACCATCGCGATTGCCAGCCTCCTGAAGGGAAAGCCGGTGGCCCCGGCCAGGACGTCATGGGGGATGGTATTTACCCTGTGCGCGTTTCAGACCGTGATCCAGTACCTGTTTTTTTATATGGGCCTGGCTCACGCATCAGGAGTGAGATCGTCCATCATCACAGGATCCAATGTTTTCATTGCCATCCTTCTGGCCTGTTTTATTTTCCGGCAGGAAAAGATGACAAGAGCAAAGCTTATAGGCTGTATCCTGGGATTTGCCGGCGTAGTCCTGGTAAACTGGGATCCCGGTTCCATGGGAGAAAGTATGAGATGGGACGGGGAAGGCTTCATCTTCCTCGCCGCCGTATCCTACGCCATGTCTTCCGTACTGATAAAAAAATATTCCCTCAGGGAGGATCCGATGGTCTTAAGCGGATATCAGTTTTTTGCCGGCGGGATCATCATGGATATCTGCGGCCTGTTAATGGGCGGACATCTTCAGGCGGTCTCCCCGTACAGCCTGGCTATGCTCCTCTATCTGGGCTTTGTTTCTGCAGCGGCATATTCCCTGTGGGCGGTCCTTTTAAAATACAATCCCGTGTCAAAGGTTACCATTTTTGGATTTATGAATCCAGTCTGCGGCGTGCTGCTCTCCGCGCTTCTGCTGGGGGAACAGGAGCAGGCTTTCGGGATCAGGACCCTGTGCGCCCTGGCTTTTGTAAGCGCCGGGATATACATAACCAATTCCGCCGCTTCATCGTCCGGCGTCCGTTCCTGAAGGGCTGACCGGAACCCTCGGAATGGTCAGGTTCGCTCTGAACGATTACAGGCAGTTATAGATTTACAAGGAGCAGCTCCGCTGATATAATGAACTTACCAGTTCCAAAGCGGCTGTCCGGATGCAAGAGTTTCCCGGACGGCGGTAGTGCATACAGAAAAACGAACAGATTTTCGAAAACCTGTTGACAATTTCCGGCGTCTATATTATGATACAGGAAGAACATCTGTTCATCTGGAGGTTTATATGGATAATGAAGCGAAATTAAAGGCCCTTGAATCGGCCCTTACAAAGATCGAGAAAGATTATGGAAAAGGTTCTGTGATGAAGCTGGGAGAAGCCAGCCGGGATATGAACGTGGAGGTCGTTCCCACAGGTTCTCTCAGCCTGGATATCGCCCTGGGGCTGGGCGGCGTCCCGAAGGGAAGGATCGTGGAGATATATGGACCGGAGTCCAGCGGTAAGACTACGGTCGCCCTTCACATGGTAGCGGAAGTGCAGAAGAGAGGCGGCATTGCCGGTTTTATCGATGCCGAGCATGCGCTGGACCCGGTATATGCGAAGAACATAGGCGTAGACATTGACAATCTCTATATCTCCCAGCCGGATAACGGCGAGCAGGCGCTTGAGATCACAGAGACGATGGTCCGCTCCGGCGCGATCGATATTATCATCGTAGACTCTGTGGCGGCTCTTGTTCCCAAGGCGGAGATCGAAGGAGATATGGGGGACTCCCACGTAGGCCTGCAGGCCCGCCTGATGTCCCAGGCATTGAGGAAGCTTACGGCAGCTATCAGCAGGTCTAACTGTATCGTCATCTTTATCAACCAGCTCCGTGAAAAGGTGGGAGTCATGTTCGGCAATCCGGAGACGACCACAGGAGGAAGAGCGCTGAAGTTCTATGCTTCCGTCCGCATCGACGTACGCCGCAAGGAGACGCTTAAGCAGGGCGGCGAACTGGTTGGAAACCATGTTCTGGCAAAAGTTGTGAAGAATAAGATCGCCCCGCCTTTTAAAGAGGCAGAGTTTGATATCATGTTCGGTCAGGGCATATCCAGGGAAGGGGATATCCTGGATCTTGCCGCCAAGAACGATATCGTGGAAAAGAGCGGTGCCTGGTATGCGTACCAGGGAGCGAAGATCGGACAGGGCAGAGAGAATGCCAAGCTCTATTTGAAAGAGCATCCGGATATGTGCCAGGAGATCGAGCAGAAAGTCCGTGAGAAATACGGCCTCCAGGGCTCTGATCCTCAGGGAGGCCAGGCTCCGGTGCAGATGAGCAGCGGAGCAGGCGTTTCAGCGCCGGACGGGAACAGATATGAGCAGGAGGAAGATCTGCAGTAAGCGGGTCTTTCCATAACGAGGTAATGGGATGACAGTAGAGTCTATTACCCCTGTAGGAACGAGAAAGTGCAAAGTCCTGTTTGACGAGGGCTTTGCACTTGTTTTATACAGGGGAGAGGTGAAACGATACGGCATAGAAGAGAAGAAAGATCTTCCTTTGGAGACTTATGAAGAGATCGTGGAGAACGTGCTGTTTAAAAGGGCAAAAGAACGGGTCCTTCATCTTTTAAAAAGCATGGACCGCACGGAAGCAGAGCTGAGAAGAAAGCTGGCAGAGGGCGGATATCCGAAGGCAGCCCAGGACTTTGCCCTGGAATATGTGAAAAAGATGGGATATGTGGATGACGAAGCCTACGCCAGACGGTATGCGGAATGCTTTTCCGACAGAAAGAGCAGCCGCCAGATCGCCTGCGATCTTCAGAGAAAAGGCGTGGAAAGAGAGATCGTCGACGCCGTCATGGAAGAGACAGAGGTGGATGAGGACAAGCAGATCGAAAAGCTGCTGGAGAAAAGAGGATATTTTAAGAAAAGGGAAGACGGCTGGGACAGCCCGGAAGCCGCTGCAAAAGAATATCAGAAAACCGCAGCTTTCCTGGCAAGGAAAGGATTTTCCTGGGATGCGATCTGCCGGGTGATGGGATGCCGGGATTAAATAAGCAAGCTTATAACGCTCTTTATCATATATCCTGGCGCACGGCTGAACTGTTATAAACTCTTTGACGAAAAGTCTGCCAGAGGCTGGCAAGATACTTGACAGTTTGCATAAAAAAGTTTAAAATTAAAATGTTGTATTATCGTACAATGAAAACTAAATAAGGAGGTGCTCCTGTGTCATCAATTATAGCTGCATTGGTTACAATGGTTATCGTGATTCCTATTACCTGGGCGGCTGCGATCGCTTATCGCAAGAAGACTTATGAGAACAAGATAGGCAGCGCGGAGGAAAAATCCAGGGAGATAATAGATGAAGCATTGAAAACTGCAGAGACGAAGAAGCGAGAAGCTCTCCTGGAGGCGAAGGAAGAGTCTTTAAAGACTAAGAATGAGCTGGAAAAGGAAACAAGGGAAAGAAGAGCAGAACTTCAGCGTTATGAACGACGTGTATTGAGCAAGGAAGAGAATTTGGACAAGAAGTCCGAAGCAATGGAAAGACGGGAAGCCAGTCTGGCAGTCCGGGAGGAAACCCTCTCTAAGAAAAATGCGGAAGTAGAAGCGTTGTATGAGAAAGGGATACAGGAACTGGAAAAAATATCAGGCCTTACCTCCGAACAAGCAAAAGAGTATCTTTTAAAATCTGTAGAAGACGATGTTAAGCATGACACCGCAAAGTTAATCAAGGAACTGGAAAGCAAAGCAAAAGAAGAGGCTGACAAAAAAGCCAGGGATTATGTGGTCACCGCGATCCAGCGATGCGCCGCAGATCATGTTGCGGAGACAACAGTTTCCGTCGTCCAGCTTCCCAATGATGAGATGAAAGGTCGTATCATAGGAAGAGAAGGACGTAATATCCGTACACTGGAGACGATGACCGGTGTAGAGTTGATCATTGACGATACCCCAGAAGCAGTAGTATTGTCAGGTTTTGATCCAATTCGAAGAGAAGTCGCTAGAATTGCGCTAGAGCGTTTGATCGTGGACGGGCGTATCCATCCGGCCAGGATCGAAGAAATGGTAGAAAAAGCACAAAAAGAAGTTGAGGCGAACATGAGGGAAGAAGGAGA
This sequence comes from Candidatus Lachnoclostridium stercoravium, assembly GCA_019118365.1. Taxonomy (GTDB): domain Bacteria; phylum Bacillota; class Clostridia; order Lachnospirales; family Lachnospiraceae; genus Lachnoclostridium_A; species Lachnoclostridium_A stercoravium. The sequence goes on from DWZA01000020.1 coordinate 35,705, forward strand.
GGCGGCCACCCTTGAGGTAGGCGTCCACGGAATCCATCCGGAGTTAGTCAAACTTCTTGGCAAGATGAAATTCAGAACTAGTTATGGACAGAATGCCCTTAAGCATTCCATCGAAGTAGCACAGCTGTCAGGACTTCTGGCAGGGGAGATCGGTGTAGACGTCCGTATGGCCAAGCGTGCCGGTTTATTACATGACATTGGTAAATCCATCGACCACGAGATGGAAGGTTCTCATATTCAGCTGGGCGTTGAGCTGTGTAGAAAGTATAAAGAATCTGCAGTTGTCATCAACGCGGTAGAATCCCATCATGGCGATGTTGAACCGCAGAGTCTGATCGCCTGTATCGTACAGGCGGCTGATACGATCTCAGCCGCAAGACCAGGCGCGAGAAGAGAGACTCTGGAGACATATACAAACAGATTAAAACAATTAGAAGATATCACGAACTCCTTCAAGGGAGTTGACAAATCTTTTGCTATCCAGGCAGGAAGAGAAGTAAGGATCATGGTAGTTCCGGAACAGATTTCAGACGACGATATGGTTCTTCTGGCAAGGGAAGTCTCAAAGAAGATCGAGACAGAACTGGAATACCCAGGCCAGATCAAAGTCAATGTGATCCGGGAATCCAGAGTTACTGATTACGCAAAATAAGGCAGAAAGCCGCTGTGAAAGTATCTTAAAAGTACTGGAACAGCGGCTTTTTCTACTAAGCAGCAAGGCTTTTGACCGAAAATTTAAGGATTCTTTTACATTTGCAGGAGCTTCTGACTCCGAAACCGTAAAGGAATCCTTAAATTTTTCGGGAATATTTTACAAATTTGTCAAACCTATTGACACTGCTGTCAATCCATAATAGAGTTGTAGTATGAGGAGAGAAAGGAGTTGAAGGTTTATGCTGAAAGGAAAAAAGGCAGCGCTGCTTTTTCTGGCTTCTTCCATGGTTTTCGGTTCCGCCGTGCCGGCTATGGCGGATAATGATAAAAGGATCACTTCCGTATCCCTGGAGATCACTTCGGATATCCAGGTAGGGGAGGATATGACGAATGACAGTATCGACGTAGAATCCAGCAGCTCCAGATATACGGTGGATTCCTGGGAGATCCTTAATACAGGCTTTATGTGGATGGAGGACGATGTTCCGCAGATCAAGGTATATCTGACCGCAGAAGACGGTTATTATTTTTCCCTTACTTCCAGCAAAGTAAGGCTTAAGGGCGCGAAATACGTGACCGCCAGCAAAAGGGACTCGTCGACTACGCTGATGATAACGATGAACCTGCCTTCCCTGGCGGAATCGGTGGGGGAGATCGAAAAAGTGACTCTGGGAGAAGACGGCATTGCCCGTTGGGATGAGACGATCGGAGCGGGAACTTATGAAGTGCGCGTACAGAGAGACGGGAAAAATACAGGTACGACGGCAACCGTTCGTACTACCAGTTATGATCTGAAAGAATTCCTGGGAAGACCCGGCGTTTATTCTGTTCGGGTAAGGCCGGTGAATAAGATCAAGCAGGATATCAAAGGCCAGTGGACGGATTCCAATACCTTTTATGTAGACAGCAGCCTGGCGGAAGACTTCCGCATGGGAAGAGTGAAGGTCGGCGGGCGCTGGGAAGAGGAAGGAAGCCAGTGGCGGTTCCGGGAAGTGGATGGAAGCTATGCTTCATCGAAATGGAAAGAGATCGAAGGAATCTGGTATTATTTCGATGTAAACGGATATATGATGACCGGTTGGATCGAAGTAGACGGAAAATGGTATTACTGCGATACTTCAGGAGCTATGCTCCATGATACGGAGATCGACGGGTACGCTCTGGGAAGCGACGGAGCTATGATCACACAGTAAATGTTATCCGGCGCCTTTCGGGGGCGTGGCTATTAGAGCGCAGAAGTTCAGGACGGCATGTTTTCCCGCCGTCCTGAATTGCTGAGGGGCATTTTATAGAGAAGCAGGAGGATTTTGGTACGATGGCAAAGACCGGTTTTATTGGAACAGGAAATATGGGATATGCGATCCTGAAGGGATTGCTGAAGATATACAGTCAGGACGAGCTGATGATCACAGACGCCAATAAGGATAAAAGGCAGCAGGTATCCCAGGAAATGGGAGTGGCTGCGGCTGAGGACAACGAGACTTTGGCGAAAAGCGTAAAATATATCGTATTGGCGGTAAAGCCTCAGTATTACGGGGCGGTTTTAAAAGACATAGCCCCTGTTGTTACAAAAGAACAGGTGATCATTTCCATAGCGCCGGGGATCACGATCGATGATCTGAAAAAGGAGCTGGGAGATGACAAGAGGATCGTCAGGGCGATGCCCAATACGCCGGCCCTGATCGGGGAAGGAATGACGGGAGTCTGCTACGATCGGCAGCTGTTTACGGAAGAAGAGGAAAAGGAGATCCATACGTTCTTTTCTTCATTTGGGAAAATGCGGATCGTGGAAGAACGTCTGATCAACGCTGTAGTCTGCGTAAGCGGAAGTTCTCCCGCGTATGTGTATATGTTTATTGAAGCCCTGGCGGACAGCGCGGTCAAATACGGCCTTCCAAGGGATACGGCCTATGAGATGGCGGCTCAGGCAGTGGCGGGCAGCGCAAAGATGGTGCTGGAGACAGGAAAGCATCCAGGGGAGCTTAAGGACGCCGTATGCTCGCCGGGAGGAACGACTATCGCTGCGGTTTCCGCACTGGAGGAGGCAGGATTCCGCAGCGCTGTGATCAAGGCCGCGGACGCATGCTTTGAAAAATGTAATTCTTTAAAGTAAGGAGCAAAAGAATATGTCAGTGATCCGTTTAGACAGGAAATTAAAATATCAGGGAACAATACTTAAGATTTACGAGGATACAGTGATGGCCAACGGCCACGAAGCCCACTGGGATTTTATCCATCATGACGGCGCAGCAGCAGTGGTCCCGGTGATGGACGACGGAAAGATCCTGATGGTGCGCCAGTACCGCAACGCCCTGGACCGGTATACGCTGGAGATCCCTGCGGGAAAGCTGGACGAACCGGGCGAGCCTACGCTGGAGTGCGCCTCCAGGGAACTGGAAGAAGAGACAGGTTACCGTTCAGAAAATATCGAATATCTGATCACGGTGAACACGACGGTGGCGTTTTGCGATGAGAAGATCGATATTTATGTGGCAAAGGATCTGATCCCGTCCCAGCCTCATCCGGACGAGGACGAAGAGATCGATGTAAAGGCATTTTCTATTGATGAGCTCCAGCAGCGGATCCTTTCCGGGGAGATCACAGATGGAAAGACTATCGCGGCGCTGATGGCATATGCGCGCAAGTACCAGGTATAGAAAGATCATGAGACAGGCCGCGCATGATCAGGGCGCGGGATGCGGACAAGATCGCGGTCATAGGGGCCGTCTGGCTGTCATATATTTGATGTAAAGGATACAGGCAGGGACTTTTATGACTGGAAAACTGAGATTCAGGCTGGAATACGGGGACCGGCTGACAGTCTGTTTCCTGGCGGGCATCGCGGCAGGGACGGCGGCTGTGAACCTGTCGGGAGTTTCATTGCAGGAAGAGGCAGGATATATAGGCCAGCTTTATGAAGCGGCTGCCAGGATGGAGCGCGCAGGGGGCGCGGGATTTCTGGCAGCTGTTTTTCGGCAACGGGGATTGGAAACTGCTCTTTTGTGGTTCGTCAGCATGACTGTATTTTCAGAAAAGGGATTCTGTCTGGCGGCGCTGTGGGCTGGATTTTCTTCTTCCGCAGTGCTGTCTGTGATGGTATGCCAGAAAGGAATATTCGGGCTTTTCTGCTACCTGGCCGCTGTCTGGCCTCAATACCTGTTCTATATTCCCGCATGGCTTCTGGCGGCTGCGGCGGGAGCCAGGTACAGAAACCGTTTTCCCCTGCGGTCGGCTGTTTTATCCGCAGCGTTATTGGCTGCAGGGATCGGCTGCGAGGCTTTTATCAATCCGTTATTTGTGCAGGGAACAAACTTTTTGTAACAATTCAGGCCGGAGGGAAAACAGGGACAAAAGCAGGCGTTAAGCTTGCTTTTGCCCCTGTTTTCACATCGGCCGGGCAAGAAGATGTGCCGGCGGGAACTGTTACAATTTTTTTCTGAATTTTTACAACATGTTGAGCGTGGGTATCAGGCGGTTCCAACATGTTGTATTTTTTATGTCAAGTTCTGTAAAATCAAAGTAAAAGTGGGGAAAAAGTGTTTGATTTTACAGGAAAATGTGGATATAATGATAACGATAGCCCATTTTTTGACCTTTTATGTGGGGCGAATGTTGATAAACGCCGGGAAGCTGCAGGAGATCCTGTATGGGGAAGAAGGCGGGAGATTTTCAGGCAGCAGGCAGGGGGATCGGAATGTTAAGTGAAATAGAAGAATTTATTACATATCTGAGAGACGTAAAGCGATTGTCCAAAAATACAGAAGTCTCCTATCGGAGAGATCTTCAGCAGATGACGGCGTATCTGGAAGAACGGGGGGTCACCGACGCACAGAAGGTGACAAAGACCGTTTTAAATTCCTATATCCTGTATCTGGAGAAGGAAGGAAAGGCGACGACTACCATTTCCAGGATGCTGGCGTCCATGAAAGCTTTTTTCCACTATGAGTATATGCAGGGAAAGATCCGCAGAGATCCTTCGGAACTTCTCAGAGCTCCCAGGGTGGAGAAAAAGATACCGACGATCCTGACAGTGGAGGAAGTGAGCAGCCTTTTGGCTCAGCCGGACAGCTCGGTGCCGAAGGAGATCCGGGATAAGGCCATGCTGGAGCTTCTTTACGCCACGGGGATCCGGGTGTCGGAGCTGATCTGCCTGAAACTGGAGGATGTGAACATGTCTATCGGCTTTATTACCTGCAGGGACGAGAAAAAAGAAAGGACCGTTCCCTTTGGCTGGGTGGCAAAAGAGGCCCTTTCCGATTATCTGGAAAGATCCCGTTCTGTGCTCCTGAAGGGAAAAGAATCCCCCTGGCTTTTTACAAACTGTAGCGGGAAGCCTATGAGCCGTCAGGGATTCTGGAAGATCGTAAAGTATTATGGAGAACGGGCGGGCATACAGGCGGATATCACGCCTCATACTCTGCGCCATTCCTTTGCGGCGCACCTTTTGAAAAACGGCGCGGACATCCATGCGGTACAGACGCTGCTAGGCCATTCGGACATGGCTACGACGCAGGCTTATGTGGCGTATTCCAGGATGGAGGCGGTGCGGGAAGCCTATGCCGGCGCCCACCCAAGGAAATGATAAGAAGAGTTTTGCTTTCAGAAAGGAGCAGCTATGAAAAAGTTGGAAGATTATGTGACAAGCATTCCGGATTTTCCGGAGCCGGGGATCATATTCCGGGACGTAACGACGATCCTTCAGGATCCGGACGGCCTTGCCCTGGCGGTAGACGGCCTGAAGAACATGCTGAAGGGAATAGATTACGACGTGATCGCCGGCCCGGAATCCAGAGGATTTATTTTTGGAGTGCCGGTAGCTTACGCAGAGCATAAAGGCTTTGTGCCGGTAAGGAAAAAGGGAAAACTGCCGCGGGAGACGATTTCCGAAGAATACGAGCTGGAGTATGGAAAAGCGGAGATCGAGATGCATAAGGATTCCATAAAGCCAGGGGATAAAGTCGTGATCATCGACGACCTGATCGCTACCGGCGGGACTACGGAAGCCATTATCCGTATGATCGAAAGGCTGGGCGGACAGGTAGTGAAGGTCTGCTTTGTTATGGAACTGGCTGGATTAAAAGGACGGGAAAAACTTGCGGGATACGAAGTAGGATCCCTGATCACATACGAAGGACATTAGGGACAGACATAAAGCCTCCCATCCCCGTTGGAAATAATTCGGCAAGATCCGTACAGTTTTGCGAGCATAGCGCATACCAAGGCTCTTCTGTTTGAGTCCGAAGGACGAGTTTAAGAGCTTTGGTATGTGATAGGCGGCGTAGCAAAAGCTGTATGGATCGCCGTATTCCCACCCCAAATATGATCTTGTTTTTCAGCTTTCACTTTATTCAGAGAAATTCTCTAGAAAACGGAATATAGTGCTAAAGCGCAGCCAGGCGCGCAAACGATTCGGCGAAATCGGAGCAAAAGGCTTTGCGAGCATAGCGCAGACGAAGGAGCGTTGTCTGAACCCGTCAGGGTGAGTTTCGCTCCTTCGTCTGTAATAGGCGGCGCAGTAAAGCCGCTCCGATCGCCGTGTTTGCGCGCCTGGCTGCGCTTTGACAGTTATCTCGTCATTCTAAATTCCGATTTACTTGGGAAGCAGCATATACAGCTTTACCCCCAGCTCAATATCCAGCCGGGTCTGTCTGTCGTCCAGCGAGATCTCGGCGATCTGGCAGATCCGGTCCATGCGGTGGAGCATGGTCTTATAATGAATAAACAGCTCTTTGGCGGTCTTGCTTAAATTTAAGTTGTTTCCCAGAAGAGAGTCCAGTGTTTCCAGATACTGGGTGTTGTTGGCTTTATCGTATTCAGCCAGCTTCAGTACTGCCGGCGGGATGATCTGAGCCAGATTCTCCCGGTGGGAGTAAGAGGCGAGCATGCGCAGGGCGCCAAGATCTTCGTATTTGACAATGTTATTCTGAAAGACCTTGCCAAACTGAAGGGCGTCGCTGGCTTCCTGGACCAGTTTCGTAAGCTGGGCAACCTGGAAAGCAGGGCTGCTGATCCCGGCAAAAAAAGCGAGGGAACTGTGCAGCTTCTCCATGTAGCGTTTTAAAATGGACACCGTATTTCCTACGGAAGAGTAAAGCTGCTCAGGAGGGAGCTGCCCCTGGGTATGGTATAAAATATGAAGATAATCGTCCTGAATATAAAAATAATAGTCGTTTTTAGGGATCAGACGGGTCATTTCCAGCAAAGCTCCGTCTGATTTTTCATTTTCTTTGGACGGATCGGCCTGGATCGAAACGATCAGGAAAGAATCGCCGTTCTTCCATCCGTATCCGGCGGCCTTTTCCTCCAGCTGCTTTTCAGTCAGATTCTGATGGAACAGGTCGTTTAAAAAGACAGAAATATATTTCTGCTCGATCTCCGCCACATAATATTTCTTTAAATAAAATACAGCGAGAAAATTGGCGGCGCTTTTTAACAGGGACTCCAGATTTTCGTCAAGATACTGGTTGGCAACTGCCTCCAGATAACCGTTAACCTCTCCCATACACATGATGGGAAGGGTGATCCGGTCGGCGACCGCCTTTTTCGAATGGTAATCTGCGGAAGCGGCCCAGTGGGTCACGTTCTTTTCTGGATCTGTAAGAGAGATCTGCGCGGGTATGTATCTGACCAGGTATTCCAGGACGTCCTGCTCGTGGGCTCCAGAAGCTAAAAGCTGGGAAAGATTATTCTGCAGTTCGATGTAATACTGCGCTTTGTTTTCCAGCAGTACCCTGGTAACGGACGAAACTACGTCGAAAAAGCGGATGTCCGGCGGAAGCTCTATGATCGGGATCTTATGGGCGTTTCCCCTTTCCAGGATCTCTTCCGGGATGCGGGGAAGACGGGAACTGGTCTTTATGATAAGGGCGCTGATATCCCGCCTGGCGAGAAGGTCGATATATCTCTCGTAGGACAAAGGTCCCACGGAAGCCGCATACAGAGAAGTGAGCAGGATCTCTCCGCCGCTCAGCCACTGGATCAGGTCGGGATCTTCCGCGATAGTGATCCCGGAGACATAGTGAGACAGCCCGGCGGCTCCCGCCTGGATCGACACTCTCTTAAAAATATCAAGTTCTAAGATTTCAGCCAGCGTTAATTGTTTCATCGTCCTAAGGCCTTTCAATAAAATCATGTAATAGGGTAAGCACAGGCCCATACATTAGCAGATTGTTACATAAAAATCATAGTTTAGAGTATAACACAAAATCTTTATGAAAAAAAGATAAAATTATAGTGAAAAAATTGGATGAAGTTGTTAAAAAAGTATTATCCTAATGTTCCAATGTAATTTAAAAAGCCCTGTAGTATAATTGAATGAATAAAAATTACATGCAAATGAATAATTGGAGGAATGAACGATGTTAAAGTTCACACTGAAAAGGCTTTTATACCTGATTTTGGTGCTCATCGGAGTATCGTTTCTGGTATGTCTGCTCCTTTACATGACGCCGGGCGATCCGGTCCGCATGATGTTAGGCGAATCTTCCACTCCGGAAGCGCAGGCTGAGTTAAGGGCAGAGCTGGGGCTTGATGACCCGTTTTTAGTACAGTATGGCCGTTACATGGCAAATATTGTATTCCACCAGGATCTGGGAACTTCCTATTCTACAGGACGTCCGGTTCTGGAGTCCATCCTGGAAGTATTCCCGAATACCGTAACGCTGGCCACAGCATCCATCGTGATCGCTATCGTCCTTGGTACGTTCCTGGGGATCATTTCTGCAGTAAAGCAGAACTCCCTTCTGGACAACGCAGTTATGGTACTGGCTCTGATCGGTACGTCAGCGCCAATCTTCTGGATCGGTATCCTGATGATCCTCTTATTCTCCGTACAGCTGAACTGGCTGCCGCCTTCCGGGTTCGGATCGTTTAAACAGCTGATCATGCCTGCTGTTGCTTTAGGAATGCAAAGTACCGCAGTAGTAGCCAGAATGACCCGTTCCAGTATGCTGGAAGTTATCCGTCAGGATTACGTAAAGACAGCAAGGGCAAAAGGACAGAAGGAGTTCGTTGTTATCATGAGGCACGTATTCCGGAACGCCCTGATCCCGGTTATCACGGTCGTAGGCCTTCAGTTTGGTACGCTCCTCGGAGGCGCCATGCTGACTGAGATCGTATTCTCCATCCCAGGCGTAGGCCGTCTGATGATCGAGGCGATCAAACAGAGAGACTTCCCTATCGTCCAGGGCAGCGTTTTATTCGTTGCAGCATGTTTCTCACTGGTAAACCTTGCGGTAGACCTGCTTTACGCGGTTGTTGACCCGAAGGTTTCAAAAGAATAAAAGGCTGGAGGTAGAAAGATGGAAGAGAAAAAATCCAGAAGTCAGTTTCTGACTGTTATGAAGGCTTTGAGCCGGAATAAAATGGCGATCGTGGGTTTGATCATCCTGATCATCCTCGTATTTGCGGGAACCTTTGCCCATGTGATCGCACCGTATGACTACGCGGCACAGGATCTGCAGAACGCGTTCCAGCATCCAAACGCGCAGCATCTGTTCGGAACAGACGAATTTGGCCGCGACATTTTCAGCCGTATCATTTACGGAGCGAGAATGTCCCTGCTGGTAGGCTTCGTATCCGTAGGTATCGCCGTGATCGTAGGCGGCGCTTTGGGAGCTGTAGCCGGCTACTACGGAAAACGGATCGACAATATCATCATGCGTCTGATGGATATCCTGTTAGCAGTTCCGCAGACACTGCTCGCGATCGCGATCGTAGCGGCTCTGGGAACAGGACTTGTAAACCTGATGATCGCCGTTGGTATTTCATCCGTACCTACATACGCCAGGATCGTAAGAGCCTCCGTGCTGACGATCCGCGAGGAAGAGTACATCGAAGCGGCAAGGGCTTCAGGAACCAGCAATACAAAGATCATTATGAAACATATCCTGCCTAACTGCGTGGCTCCGGTTATCGTTCAGGTAACCCTGGGTATCGCCAGCGCCATCCTGACAGCGGCGGGCATGAGCTTTATCGGACTGGGAATCCAGCCGCCGGAAGCAGAGTGGGGCAACATGCTTTCTTCCGGACGTGATTATATCAGAGGTTATTCCTATATGACCATGTTCCCTGGTCTGGCTATCGTTATCACCGTTCTTTCCCTGAACCTTCTGGGAGACGGCTTAAGAGATGCCCTTGACCCGAAACTTAGAAATTAATGAAAGGCGGTACAGAACATGGGAAACGAGAACTCAAGCGCTGTTAAGCTGCAGAAAACAGAAGAAAAAAATCTTCTTGATATTAAAAATTTAAGCGTTACATATAAGTCGGAAGACGGCCTCGTTTATGCGGTAAACGACCTGAATTTAAGCATTGGCGAACAGGAAACCCTGGGATTCGTAGGGGAGACGGGAGCCGGCAAGACGACCACCGCTATGGCGATCATGGGCCTTCTGCCTGTGCCGCCGGCAAAAGTAACCTCCGGCGAGATCTATTTCGACGGAAAGGACATGTTAAAGATCAGCGACAAGGAGCGCAGAAGCATCCTTGGCGAGAAGATCTCCATGATCTTCCAGGATCCTATGACATCCCTGAACCCTTCCATGAAGGTAGGCGACCAGATCATCGAGATGATCCGCCTTCACAAAAAAGTTTCAAAGAAGGAAGCTTTTGAGGAAGCCTGCCAGCTTCTGGAGCTGGTTGGTATCCGTAGAGAACGTGTCAACGACTATCCACATCAGTTCTCCGGCGGTATGAAACAGAGGGTGGTCATCGCTATCGCCCTGGCCTGCCGCCCGAAGATGATCATTGCGGACGAGCCGACCACAGCTCTGGACGTAACTATCCAGGCGCAGGTTATGAACCTGATCAAACAGTTAAAGGAAAAATTCGGTACATCTATGATCCTGATCACCCATGACCTGGGAATCGTTGCGGAGATCTGCGACAAGGTTGCCATCATGTATGCAGGTCAGGTGGTAGAATATGCAGACGTAGTAAAGATCTACAATAATCCGTGCCACCCGTACACTAAGGGATTGTTCAACTCTATCCCGAAACTGGATACGGAGGAAGAATGGCTGGAAGAGATCCACGGACTTCCGCCGGAGCCTACAGAGAGGATCGAAGGCTGCTCCTTCAGCCCAAGATGTCCAAACTGCATGGAGATCTGCAAACATAAGAAACCGGATATCACTTATATTGACGGCGAGCATTACACCAGATGCTTCTTATACGAGAAACAGCAGGAGGAGGTAAAAGACAGTGAGTAATCAGGCAGAAAAGCTGGTTGAGATCAACCACCTGAAAAAATATTTCCACGTCAACAAGGGACTTCTCCATGCTGTTGACGACGTAAGCTTTTATATCAATAAAGGCGAGACATTAGGCCTGGTAGGCGAATCCGGATGCGGAAAGTCCACCACAGGCAGAACGATCATCCGCCTTCTGGAAGCTGACAGCGGAGAGGTGATCTTCCACGGAGAAAACGTACTGGCATTTAACCAGAGCCAGATGCATACATTCCGCCAGCACGTACAGATGGTGTTCCAGGATCCTTATTCTTCCCTGAACCCAAGGCTTTCTGTATTCGACCTGATCGCAGAGCCGCTGACCAACATCGAAGAATACCAGAAAGACAGGAAGAAACTGGACGCGCGAGTCAGGGACCTGATGGATGTCGTTGGACTTTCCAGAAGGCTGATCAACGCGTATCCTCACGAGCTGGACGGCGGAAGAAGACAGAGGGTCGGCATCGCCAGAGCCCTTTCCGTAAGACCAGAGTTTATCGTTCTGGACGAGCCGGTATCCGCCCTGGACGTTTGTATCCAGGCGCAGATCATCAACCTGCTTAAGAGGCTGCAGCAGGATATGGGACTGACCTATCTGTTCATCTCCCATGATTTAAGCGTTGTAAAACACATCAGCAGCCGTATCGGCGTTATGTACCTGGGCAAGATCGTGGAGTTAAGCGATTACAAGACGATCTTCGCAAATCCGACCCATCCGTATACCCAGGCCCTGCTTTCCGCGATCCCGATCCCGAAAGTAGGCATCGAAAGACATCAGATCATCCTGAGCGGAGACGTGCCAAGCCCCGTAAACCTGCCGGGAGGCTGCCGCTTCGCAGGACGCTGCCCCTATGCCCAGGAGCGCTGTAAGACAGAAGATCCTGAGCTTAGAGATATCGGCGACCACCACTATGTGGCCTGCCATCTGGCAGAGAAGAAGTAGAGCGATCCTGTCCGTTCGGACAGTTTGCGATAACAGGAAGACTCAGGCTTAAAAGGCCCGTCCTATCCTAAATAAAAAAGGAGAGAAAAAGATTATGAGAAAACTGAAAAAAGCCATCAGCGTTGCGCTGGCCATCACCGTAGCAGTTTCCTTAATGGCAGGCTGCGGCGGCGGTTCCTCATCAGAACCGGAAGTGAAAGACACCCTGACAGTAGCGATCACAGGAGATCCGCCAACCCTGGATCCTCACGAATCCTCCACCTCCAGCAGCGTAAACAACTTAAACCCTGTTTACGAGACTCTGGTAAGATATGATGAGAACGGCGAGATCGTTCCGTGCCTGGCTACAGAGTGGGAGCGTCTGGACGACCTGCGTTGGCAGTTCAAACTGAGAGAAGGCGTGAAGTTCCACAACGGCGAGACAATGACAGCAAACGACGTTCTGTTCAGCTTAAAGAGAGCTACAGGACCAGAGGGAGCAAAGGTTGCATACATCATGTCCGCGATCGATGCTGACAACTGCGAAGTCGTAGACGACAATACGATTATCATTGCTACTCACGAGCCATTCTCCCCATTGATCGGCTACCTTCCATACATTGGAGCTGTTGTAGTAAGCGAGAAGGAATTTACAGAGGATCCGGAAGGAGCCGCTTTAAATCCAGTAGGTACAGGCCCATTCAAATTCGTTTCCTGGACGAAGAACGACCGCTGCGTATATGAGAGAAACGAAGATTACTGGGGCGAGAAACCAGCTTACAAGAACCTGATCATCCGTACCATCGTTGAGGCAAACAGCCGTGTGATCGAGCTTGAATCCGGCAACATCGATATCGCTCTTGATATCCCGGCAAACGACGTAGAGAGACTTGATTCCGCAGAGGATACCAATGTATTAAAGCAGGCAAGTACTGTTGTTGAGTACCTGTGCATGAACGTAACAAAGGCTCCGTTAGACGATGTAAGAGTAAGACAGGCTATCGACTGGGCTCTTGACGAGCAGGCGATCCTGGACGCTGTATGGAGAGGAAACGCACAGTACAGCCCGACAACTGTAACTCCTGTTATGAAGTATTATGATGATTCTGATACCGATTGCAGATATGATCCGGAGAAGGCAAAAGAACTCCTTGCAGAAGCAGGCGTTTCTGACCTTCACTTCACACTGAGCATTGCAGAGAATGCAAACAGACTGAACGCAGCTACCATTATCCAGAGCATGCTGGCTGAGGTTGGCATCACCATTGAGATCCAGAGCTACGAGTCCGGTACCTTCTACGACATGGTAGACGCAGGCGAGACAGAGATGATCATCGTTGGATTCGGCGCAGTTGGATTCCCAGAGCCGGACAACAACATTTACGGACCATTCCACAGCAAACAGATCCCGACCAACAACATGGGATTCTACAGCGATCCTGCACTGGATGAGATGCTGGATGCACAGAGAACCACAGACGATGGTCCGGAAAGAGAAGAGATCATCAAGAACATCCAGAAGTATCTCCGTGAGAACCTGCCTGTAGTGCCGATCGCAAATACTCAGCAGGTAGTAGGCGTAAGAAGCGACGTACAGGGCTTCACACCAACACCGGCAGCAAGCCACTTCTACGACAAAGTTTACTTTGGAACAGCAGAAGGAACGACAGCAGAATAATTTTATAAACAGTCCAGTGGCGGCAGGAAAATGAGCCGTCCTGAACGAACGGATAGGGACCGCAAGACCAGATGCCAGACGTCTGCGAACGCGGCCCCTTTTTCTTCATAAAATCGGTAACCGTTCAGCTGAACGGTTGCTAAAATTGCAGATAGAAGGAGCGAACCATGATCACAAAACTGAAAGCTTCCTATGTGATCGGCTACGACGGTACAGACCACGTGATCATACCGGACGGCGAAGTCGTTTATGAAAACGATACGATCATTTACGTAGGAAAACATTATGAAGGAGCAGTCGATAAGACAGAGGATGCAGGAAACGCAGTAGTCATGCCTGGCTTCATCGACTTAAACGCCCTGGGGGACATTGATCACGACATTCTCCATACAGAGGCGTACAGCAATATGCGCAACAGCCTGAACCCCTCAGAGGAATATTTTGAAAAGGGGACCCACGAGGTCATGACAGCGGAAGAAGAGGCTTTTAAGTCTCTGTACGCTTATACGCAGCTGATCATGCACGGCGTGACCACAGCCATGCCGATCACATCTACGTATTATAAAAAATGGGCGGATACTTATGAGGAAGAGGAAGCCGGCGTCCATCACGCAGGAAAGCTGGGCCTGAGGCTCTATACCTCTCCAAGCTATCAGTGCGGTTTTAACGTAGTGCGCCCGGACGGGACGATGACGGTACGCTATAAAGAAGGCTGGGGAGAAGAAGGCCTGGAAAGAGCAGTGAAATTTATCCGCAAATACGACGGAGCCTACGACGGACTGATCCGCGGCGCGCTGCTTCCGGAAAGGATCGAGACGCAGACTGAGGAAAACCTGATCCACACCATGGAGTATGCAAAGGAGTTAGGCTGCCCGATCAAGCTCCACGCCGCCCAGGGACAGTTTGAATACCGTTTTATCAAAGAAAAGACAGGAAAGAGTCCGGTGGAATATCTGGACAGCCTTGGATTTTTAGGGAAAAATGTGGGTATCCCTCACTGCTATATCGTGAAGGGGACCAGATGGGTAAAGGATGAAGGAGACGATCTGGCTATTCTTGCCCGCACAGGAACGACAGCCATCTTCTGTCCGATCATCATCGGAAGAAGCGGCCATTACCAGGATTCTTTTGCCAGCTACCAGGCGAGAAACATCAATGTAGCCATCGGAACCGACACCTTCCCGCCGGATTTCTTCCAGAATATCCGCACCGCCTCTATGTTTTCGCAGGCAGTGGAAGATAAAGTGGAAGGCTCCACATTTGCAGATATTTACCGCGCAGTGACATTAGGCGGATCCGCTTACCTGGGAAGAGACGACCTGGGACGTCTGTGCAAGGGGGCAAAGGCCGACATGATCGCCGTAGATCTGGAGGATTTCCATATGGGAGCTATCGACGATCCGATCCGTACCATCTTTATGTGCGGCTCCGGACGGGATGTGAAGATGTCCGTCATTAACGGACGCACGGTAATGAAAGACCGTCAGATCGAAGGCATTGACCTGGAGGAATTAAAGGCAAAAGGGCAGAAATACTATGACAAGATGAAGCTGGGATATCTGGAGAGAGATTACCGCCATCTGCCGGAAGAAGAGCTGTTCCGCCCGTCTTACAGGATCGTGAGATAACATTAACCGTTCAGCCGCGTAGCTATTTGCCAGCGCTTTTTATGGCATATCCTGGCCCACGGCTGAACGGTCAGAAATAGCAGAAAGGGGAAAAGATATGTTTGATACGCTGCTGATCAACGCATATGTGATCACCATGGACGAGAAGCGCCGCGTCCTGGAAAACGGAGCCGTTGGCATTGAAAACGGCAGGATCTCTTTTGTAGGCGATACGGAAGAGGGAAAAAAATTCGGCGCAAAAGAAGTGATCGACTGCAAAAACCACGTAGTTATGCCTGGATTTGTGGATGCTCACGGACATGGAGGCCATTCCGCATTTAAGTCTATCGTAGAGGATACCAGCTACTGGATGCCGGTCATGACTCACACATATAAGAATTATATTACCGATGAGTTCTGGTATAACGAGGGACGTCTGTCTGCACTGGAAAGACTTCACGCAGGCGTGACCACAGGCGTATGCGTCCTGGGCTCCCAGCCAAGATGCGATTCACCGGTTCCTGCTATGAACAACGCGAAAGCTTATGCAGAAGTAGGAGTAAAGGATATTGTGTGTACAGGCCCGTGCCATACGCCGTGGCCTCACCGCTTCAGCCGCTACGTAAACGGCGAGAGGCATATGAGCGAAGTAAGCTATGAAACAGTCCTGGAAAGCCTGGAAACTGTCGTATCCCAGCTGAACCACGCTAACAACGACAAGACGAGAGCGTATGTGGCTCCGTTCGGAGTTGTGACCAGCGTGGATCCGTCCGCGCCGACCCCGGCAGACCGCTGCGTAAAGCTTACCGACCATGACCGCCGTCAGGCAAAAGAGATGAGAAGGATCGCTGAGAAATACAGCACCAGGATCCATACGGATGCCTTCGGCGGTATGATCCATCTGGCTTACCAGGATAAAGAAAACGCTCTTTTAGGCCCGGACGTACACCTTCAGCACTGTACAGGCCTTTCTATGGACGAGACGCTGATCCTGGCAAAGACAGACACCCATGTGAGCGTTGCTCCGGGAATGCGCCAGTTAGAGAAACGTACTCCTGTGATCGAGCTTCTGGAATTAGGCGCCACAGTAGCCCTTACCACAGATGGCTCCATGCTCACATCCGGCTTCGATATGTTCGACGCTATGAAGCGGGCAAAGATGATCTTCCGTAAGGCATGGAACGACGACTTCTATCTGCCGTCGGAAAAGCTTCTGGAAATGACCACCATCGACGCTGCAAAATGCGTCGGCATGGAAAAAGAGATCGGTTCCCTGGAAGTTGGAAAGAGGGCGGACGTGATCGCTATCAACCTGATGAACCCAAGGCTTATGCCGAGGATCAATATCATCGATACCCTGGTAGGCAACGGCCACCCGTCCGATGTGGATACAGTCATCGTTGACGGCGAAGTCCTTTTAAGAGAAGGAAAAGCTGTTTCTGTAAACGAGGAAGAAGTGCTCTTAAAGGCAGAACAGGAAGCTTTGGAGACAGCGGAACGGGCGGCTCACCTCCATCCGTTCGCATGGCCGAAGAAGCCGCAGTGGGGACAGGTAAAGATGTACTTTGACGAAGAAAGGTTCAATCTGGAAGAGAACCGGAAAGACGGCGGACATTATTAAACACAGTAACTGTTCAGCCGTGCGCCAGGATATATGATAAAGAGCATTACAAGCTTGCTTGTAAAAGCGATTTGACATATATCCTGGCATAGGGATAACATCCCAGGCTTCTTGTCAGCACATTCTGTGCTGGCAAGAAGATACACGGCTGAACGGTTACAAAACATAAAAAGAGATTAGAACAAAAATATTGTTTTAATCTCTTTTTATGTTATAATACTGATAAAAACAATGAAGGAAGGTGCATGCTGTGAAACTGTTACGAATTCGCGCGTCAAATTATAAAAACTGTTGCGACGATTTTACAATTGATCTTGTGGCAAAATCTAAAAAGACAAGTGAAGATAAGGAATACGAGCTGCAGGAAATTGCAGAGGATCTGTATGCGTTTAATACAGCTGCATTTGTTGGAAAAAACGCCTCTGGTAAAACTTCGGCATTAGAGTTGATGGAGTGCGGCTATTCTATTCTCAGCGAATTTCGCTTGGAAGATAAACATTATAATTATGATAATGTAAAATTAGAAATTATTTTTTACTATGAGGATTACATTTACAAATATGATACAATATTAAAAGCTGATTCTAATTTGGGGAACAAGGCCAATTTTACAGATCAGCATATCTATCGAAAAAAATATTATAAATCCAAAATAAAAGAAATCTATTCCGATGAAGGATTTGAAGAGATAACGGGTCTGGGAGAACTTCCAGAAGATACATCGATTATATTCTTTGTACTGAAAAAGAAAGCGACCCGCGCTGTTTATTTCAATTGTGACGGCGAAGGCGCGGATAGCTATCACCTGATGTTCAGAGCGATGAAAACTTATAAAATATCCGAAACGGTTCTGATGAAAGTAATCAAGATCTTTGACGACAAGATTAAAAACCTGGCAATGGTAGATGAAAAACATTACAAGCTTGAATACCAGGATTGTGTGAAAGAACTTTCGGACTCTGAGCTGGTCTATATGCTTTCCAGCGGTACGACAAAGGGTATCCTTTTGTATATTTTTGTAGTTGCAGCATTAGAAAATGGATTTGATCTTTTGATAGACGAAGTAGAAAATCATTTCCATAAAACATTGGTTGAAAATATGATAAGTTTGTTTAAAGACAGGACTGTTAACAGAAGATCTGCAACATTGATATTTACCACACATTATTGTGAAGTTTTAGATTTGTTCAATCGTCAGGATAATATTTGGATCGCAAAATCAGACCATAAGATTCGTTTGGATAATATGTATGAAAGCTACAATATCAGGCCGGAGCTTCTAAAAAGCCGCCAGTTTTATAATAATGCTTTTGATACTGCTGTCAGCTATGAAGACCTCATGGCGCTGAAGAAGGAACTGATGAGATGAAGTACCTGATTATGTGTGAAGGCCCAAACGAGCTTGAAATTATCCGAATGCTGCTGGAACATGATAAATTGATCCTTACAGCGGACGATCTGCTGAACTTGGTGCCTTACCATGCAAGGCAGATCGGAAATAATGCGGCTGTAAAGGCTGCGCTGAACCTGTATCACGGAGATGTAGGCGTACTAAGAATTGGTGATAAGTTAAACGATGAACTGAAGATTCCGAGAGGGTATAAAGAAAAAATACACGATCAAGAGGTATAAGAAGCTGAAAGGAAAACAACAGAAAGATGAGTATTATCTTGCGGATTTATTGAAATAGCAGAAAGCAACTGAGGAAAATCTGTTACTTGATCCGACCAGATAATATGAAAGCTCCCTGCCTGCTATGAAAAGCAGTTCAGAGAGCTTTCTTTTTGGAAGATCATACCCGGTATTTTTCTACCACGTCCATATCCAGCTCGATCCCCAGTCCGGGTTTCTGCGGAACGATATAATTCATTTCGCCGTCGCACTGGATCGGCTCCGCCAGCAGTTCCGTTCTCAGGGGATTGTAGTTTTCCTCTGACTCGATGAACGGCACATTTGGCAGGGAGGCGGCAAAATGGACGTTTGCCGCGGTGAGCACTGCGGAGAAGAAAGTATGAGGAGTGAAAAGCTTATTGTAAGCGATGGACAGGGCGGCGATCCTGCGGCACTCCGTAAAGCCGCCGCTCCAGCCCAGGTTGGCCTGCACTACGTCCAGAGCCTTCTTATCAAGGAGTTCCTTGAACCGGGCCAGCCCCTGCTCGGATTCGCAGCCTGCCACGCGGGTGCGCTTTAAGCCTGCGGCGATCTTGGCGTAGCCCTCGATATCGTCGGAGCGGGACGGCTCCTCGATCCAGTAGATATCGTATTCATCAAAATATTTCTCAGCAGCTAAAACAGCGTCCACATCCCAGGTGCAGTTCATATCCAGCATCAGGACCCCGTCTTTTCCAATGGTTTCCCGGACTGCCTTTACCCGCTTCATGTCTTCTTCAAAAGAAATGGTGAAATCTCCCTTGCGCACATAGCGGTGAGGCATCTGGATGTTGTTTAAACAGCGGCCTACCTTCATTTTAAAGGCAGTGTAGCCTTTTTTCATGTAGCCTTCCATTTCCCTTTTTAAGTCGTCCACAGACTTGCCCGGCGCGTAAAAACCTGCGCTGGCATAGCCCCTTACCTTATCCCTGCATGCGCCTAAGAGGCGATACAGAGGGAGGCCGGCCGCTTTTCCGGTAATATCCCACAGAGCGATATCAATGCCGCTGATAGCGCCCATAACAAGGCCTTTGCGGCCGTTGGCAAAATTGCTCCATACCATAGTCTCCCACAGACGTTCTATATCCAGAGGATCCTGGCCGATGAGGAGAGGCTTCAGCTGGTTTTCCACAACGTCGGCCATAGCGCTCATGGAGGCGCCGAAGGTGGCGGATTCTCCCAGGCCGGTGATCCCCTCGTCCGTCTCTACCAGCACCAGAAAGGCCCCGCGGCAGGCACAGGCGGAACATCCGTCTGCGATAAAAGAATCATAGGGATATTTTAACTGTATGGTCTTGATGTCAGTAATCTTCACAGCGCCATATACCTCCTATTTAAACAGATTCGGGATGATCAGGGACAGCGGCGGAACGAAGGTAACGATCATCAGATCCACTACCAGTACGGCGAAATAGATCAGCAGATATTTCATCATGCCTTCGATCTTAACTTTAGCGCTGTCGCACACTACATAGAGGTTGACGCCTACAGGCGGAGTCATCATGCCGATAGCCAGGTTTGTCATCATGATGATACCGAAATGGATCAGGTCGATGCCAAGGGTCTGTGCGATCGGAGCAAGGAGCGGAGCCAGGATGACCATAGCGGCGCCGGCTTCGCAGAAGCAGCCTACGATCAGGAGCATGATATTGATCAGGATCAGGAATACGTATTTGCTGCTGGAGATTCCCAAGAAAGCGGCGGCCAGTGCCTGCGGGATCTGTTCTTTTGCCAGGATCCATCCGAAAATGGTGGAAGCGGACATGATCAGAAGAACAGTAGCCATGGTAAGCACAGAATCATAGAAGATCTTGTAAAGGTCTTTCAGTTTGATCTCGCGGTAAATGAACACGCCTACGATCAGGCCGTAGAACACAGCTACTACCGCGGCCTCTGTAGGAGTAAAGAAACCGCTGTAAATACCGCCCAGGATGATCACAGGCATTAACACAGCCAGGATCGCTTCTTTAAAGGACTGAACGCGTTCTTTGCCCGTAGACTTTTTAGAAGGAATGAATCCCTGCTTTTTCGCCAAAATATGGGAAACTGCCATAAGCGTGGCGCAGATGAAAAGTCCTGGAAGAAAGCCTGCCATGAACAGATCGCCGATGGACTGCTCGGCGGCAACGCCGTACTGGATCAGGCCGATGCTGGGCGGGATGATAACACCAAGCTCTGCGGAAGAAGCGATCGTCGCCGCAGCGAAGTTCCTGTCATAGTTGTGCTTAAGCATTTCCGGGATAATGATCGAGCCTACGGCGGCGGCAGTGGCCGCGCTGGAGCCGGAGATAGCGGCGAAAAAGGCGCAGGTGGCCACGGCTACCATAGCCAGGCCTCCTGGAATATGGCCTAAGAAGCTGTTGCATAAATTTACCAGCCTGCGGGAAATGCCGCCGGCGCTCATCAGGTTTCCGGCTAAAACGAAAAACGGGATAGCTAAAAGAGTGAAGCTTCCGGTTCCGGAAAACATCCTCTGGATGATGATGGAAAGATTCGTGCCGCCGTCCGCCACTAAAGCCAGGGCGGAAGAACCGGCCAGTACAAAGGCGATGGGAACCCCTAAAAACAGCAGGGCTACCATGCTTATGAATAATACGGCTGTCATTGTGTATCCTCCTTCGTGAAGTTCAGATAGGTAGAGATCAATGTATTAATAAGCATAAATACAGATCCTACTGGTATGGATGCGTACATCATGCCCATGGATAATTTTAAGATCGGCGTTGTCTGCGTCCATATCTGGGCGGACGTGCGGAAACCTACTACGATGAGGAAGATCAGAAGAATGGAAGTAACGATGCTTATGATAACGGTAAGTCCCTTTAAAAGTTTTTTAGGAACGATCATAAACAGGATCTCCAAACCTACCAAGGATCCCTTCCTGACGCACAGGGCGGAGCCTAAGAACGTGCTCCAGATCAGCAGGTATTTTGAAAGTTCCTCGCTCCACGGAATGGAGGCATGCACCAGGCGGAAGACCACCTGGGCAAATACTACGGCTGACATGACTGCCAGCATGATGATAACGACAAAGCCTAAAAAGCTGTTTACCGCTTTATCGAATTTTCTTACTGCGTTGTTCATAGCTGCCTCCTTTTTTGGCTTACTGAGCTGCTGCCTGGATCTTGTCGATGATATCGCCGAACTGAGAGTCGTATTTCTCATAAACAGGCTGTACAGCCTCGATGAACGGAGCTTTGTCTACTTCATTTACTTCCATAAGGCCCTCTAAGTTTTCCAGCATGGTGGAAAGCTCTTCTCCAGCCAGCTCTCTTTCATATTCCACAGATTTCTTTAACGCATCTTCTACGATCACCTGCTGCTCCGGGCTCAGCTTGTTCCATGTGATCTCGCTCATCATGATCGGGCATACCGGATAGAAATGCTCGGTAAGGGAGAGATACTTCTGAACCTCATAGAAGCGGGAGTTGTAAATGGTGAACAGCGGGTTCTCCTGCCCGTCTACCGCGCCGGTCTGCAGGGCTGTGAACAGCTCGGAGAAGCTCATGGATACGGCATCCATTCCCAGAGCGCCGAGAGCGTCTACGCATACGGAGCTTTCCAGCGTGCGGACGCGGATCCCCTGGCAGTCTTCCGGAGTTACGATCGGGCGGACGGAATTGGTCATGCTGCGGAAGCCCAGATCATAGGTACCGAAAACCTTGATCCCGGAGCTTTCCAGATTGGAGAAGATCTCCTGGCCTACTTCGCCGTCCAGAACTTCGAAGGCCTGCTCCCGGCTCTCGAACAGATACGGCATATTGAATACGTCCATAGCCGGGTCGAATCCGCTTAAGGCGGAAGCAACGGCAACCGTAATGTCCATGGTTCCCATCTGAAGACCCTCCACAGATTCGCGCTCATCTCCGAGAGTTCCGTTTGGAGAAACGGATACGGTGATGGAACCGCCGGAGGCTTCTTCTACAAGATCCTTAAAATAAAGGGCTGCTTTCTGGTAAGGATGGCCTTCCGCCTGTCCGTGTCCGAAAGACAGTTCAATAGGATCCCCCACAGGAGCTTTGGCTTCGCCGCTGTCAGAAGCTTCGCTGTCAGAGCTTCCGGCAGCAGCTTCCTGAGAAGTTTCCGGCGCCGCCGTTGTGGCTGTTTCCTGGCTTCCTCCGCATCCTGCCAGACAGGAGATCGCTAATACAGTTGCTAAAGCTACGTTGATCTTTTTGTACATTTTTCATTTTCCCCTTTCAAATATTTGACATATTTTGTATATTTTTATGATAGCACGGCTTTTTTTAAAAGAAAAAGGATGTATCTTGTATACATCATAAATATCATTTTCATACATTTTTGTCTGGAAGAGCTAATTCTTTTGTGTTAGAATAGGGATGGATACAGAATGGAGCAGATAGTCTTAAGACACAGGACTGCCGCCAGGCGGCAGGAGATTTATACAGTATTGGACAGATAAGAAATGAACGTGAATTTAAAGAACAAAGCATATCAGATCATAAAAGACCGGATTATGACCTGCGAGTACAAACCGAATACATTTTTAAACGAGGCGTCCCTGATCCAGGAAATCGATGCCAGCCGTACGCCCATCCGCGAGGCGCTAAACAAGCTGGAGCAGGAGGGCTTTGTCCAGATCATCCCCAAGAAAGGCGTGATGGTCACAGGGCTTACCCTCCAGGAGATCAACCAGACTTTCGAAGCAAGGATCCTTCTGGAACCTTTTATCATAGCCAATTATATGTCCGCTCTGGACGACGGGATGCTGAAGGATATGCAGATACAGACGGAAAAGCTTCTCCAGGCAGAGCCGTCCCCGCCGGATTTCTGCCGGCTGGACGACGAGTTCCACCGCAAGATCAGCGCCGCCTGCCCCAATAAGTATTTTACAGAGATGCTCGCCCATATTTACGATCAGAACCAGCGGATCCGGCTTTTCTCCGGAAAAGATCTGTGGAAGCGCCACATAGAGGCCCATAAAGAGCATCTGGAGCTTATCCACTACATAAGAAACGGGCAGAAAGACGAAGCGGTGGCAGCCCTTACCCATCATCTCATTAAATCCAAAGAGGCGGCCATCAAAACCCTGATCGAAAAACAGATCCCTGTGGTCTGACAGGGAGAATATACAGCAGTTTAAAGGATAGATCCGTTTTTCAGATAAACATAAGAGGTTTGGCTGGAAAACGGATCTTTTGGCAGGAGAGATCAGAGATCCGGCGGAAAGGAGCGATGGGTTAAAAATGGGAATTTATTTGAACAGTACAAGCGCGTATAATCTGTTTCGGGAAGATTTTTCTCTGACATATTACGTAGATAAGACAGACATTCTTGGCGAACTGGTACCTTTGATCCAGCTGAAACAAAGTGCGGATGAAGAAAGCGGCGCCGCAGCGGGAAAAGGCCCAAAGTATGTGGCGATCACAAGGCCGCGGCGTTTTGGAAAGACAGTTATGGCCAATATGATCGCCGCTTATTTCGGAAAAGGAGCGGACAGCCATAAAGAGTTTGATACGTTAAAGGTATCCAGATATCCCTGGTATAAGGAACATTTAAACCAGCATAATGTGATCCGTATAGTATTTAATGAGATGCCAAGGGACTGCGCGTCCTATGAGCCTTACATTGACCGTATCCAGGACCTGCTGATCGACGATCTGACGATAGCCTATCCGAACGCACGGATCCGGGAAAGCGACGCAGTGTGGGATGCGCTGACGAAAGTTCATGAATACTGCGGCGGCGAAAAATTTATTTTTATCCTGGATGAATGGGATTATATCTATCATCAGGATTTTGCGACAAATAAAGAGAAAGAGAGTTTTACGAAATTCCTCAGTAATCTGCTGAAAGATAAAGCATATGTGGAACTGGCGTATATGACAGGGATCCTTCCTATTGCGAAATACTCCAGCGGATCGGAATTGAATATGTTTTTTGAGTATTCAATGGCAACAAGAGCAAAGTACAGCGAGTATTTTGGCTTTACGGACGAAGACGTTGACAGACTGTTTGAAAAATACCTGGTGAAAGAACAGGATTCCCAGGTAACAAGAGAAGGACTGAAACTTTGGTACGACGGATACCAGACTGCGGGCGGAGAGAGACTTTATAATCCAAGATCCGTAGTCGGAGCGTTAAGCGATAATCAGTTGGGCAGTTATTGGACCAGTTCCGGGCCGTACGATGAGCTCTTTTACTATATCGGGGCGAATGTGGATGCAGTAAAAGACGACGTGGCATTGATGGTAGCGGATAATCCGGTGCCGGCAAAGATCCAGGAATATGCGGCTACGTCAATGGAATTAAAAACAAGAGACGAGATATTCTCGGCAATGGTGGTCTATGGGTTCCTGAACTACGAAAACGGCTGCGTCTCGATCCCCAATAAGGAGCTGATGGATAAATTTACCGAGGTGGTTCAGCAGGAGCCTTCTATGGGGAATGTTTATAAACTGGCAAAAGAATCTGGCCGAATGCTTGCGGCAACGAAAGCGGGAGACACAAAAACTATGTCAGAGCTGATGGAATATGCCCATAATACCCACAGCCCTATGCAGGTTTACAGCAATGAAGCCGAGCTGGCGTCGATTCTCAGATGGGTATATCTGAAGGCGCTGGATTATTATCGGATTGAACGGGAAGACAAGGCAGGCGTAGGTTATGTGGATCTCATTTTCTATCCGTTTATTAAGAGCGACGACGCCATTATCATCGGACTGAAGGTGAATCATACAGCTGATGAAGCAATCCAACAGATTAAAGACAGAAAATATGCGCTGCGCTTTGAAGGAAAGTTTGGAGAACGTCCAGAATATACAGGGCGGATCCTGGCAGTTGGGATCGCTTATCATAAAGATGATGAGAAGAAGCGTCATGAATGTAAGGTAGAAGTCCTGCGGGAGAAAATATAAGGTTTCATTTTTGTCGCTGTCGCGGCTAGCGTAGCCTGCCACTACATTATCAATGGTTGGATGGCGGCGATTAAACGGTAGCCAGCCTGCTAGGCCGTATCATTGTGGAACATGAGCAGGAAGGAAGTCTACGTTCCGGCTATGGAAAGTCTGTTCTTCAGGAATTATCGAAGCGGCTTACAGGGGAATTTGGAAAAGGATTTTCGGTGCGGACGCTGCAGCAAATGAAAAAGTTTTATGTGACGTTTCCAAATACGAACGCACTGCGTTCGCAATTGACGTGGACGCACTATCGGCTTCTGCTATCCGTAGAAGACGAACAGGCGCGGAGGTGGTATATGGATGAGGCAGTCGCTTCTGCATGGTCAAGCCGTCAGTTGGAACGGCAGATTTCCACAATGTATTATGAGCGCCTTCTTGTAAGCAGGGAAAAGGAGTTAGTACAATCTGAAGCTACTGAGTTGATGGCTCCGTTGATGGCACAGAACTTTATCAAGGATCCTTATGTGTTGGAATTTCTTGACTTAAAGAATTATCCTGCTCTACGGGAATCCGATCTGGAGCAGGCGCTGCTTGACAAACTGCAGGAATTCCTGTTAGAGCTTGGCCGAGGATTCTGTTTCGTGGCAAGACAAAAGCTGATGCGATATGAGGATGATGATTTCTATCTCGACCTCGTATTTTATCACAGCATTTTAAAATGCCATGTGCTGATTGACCTGAAAATAGGCAAGTTGACACATGGAGATATTGGGCAGATGGACAGCTATATCCGCATGTTTGACGCTCTTTACAAAAACGTAGACGATAACCCGACGATTGGTATTATCTTGTGTTCGCAGAAGAATGAGGCGATCGTAAAATATTCTGTATTGAATGATGCCAAGCAGATTTTTGCTTCCAAGTATCGGTTGGAATTGCCAACAGCAGAAGAACTGCAGCATGAGCTTGAATCCGAGCGGAAACGCATAGAGGAACAAGATGAGTAAGCATGGCGGGATTTACGAATACAAAAGAAAACGGCCTTGAGGCCCTTATCGTAAAGTGGCTCGTAGAGTATAACGGTTATGAGAAAGGCAACAATGCCGACTATAGCAGGGAGTACGCCATTGACGAGATTTGCCATTATCATTGACGAGGATGGAAACACAAAACATAAGCCTTTCCATGTATATAACATGAAGTGGGCAATTCAGGAAGGCTTTATTCTGGATGTGTTTCAGAACTACACGCCAACCAACAGTTTTTACAAATTGATGAAGACCGTCGAAGACGACCCTATGTTTGACAAGAAGCGGGCGTCGAAGAAACTCCACAATTTTGTGGAGAGCGACAGCTATACCCATGGAGCAATGCAGCAATTTCCAGAGTTTCCTGTACCTGCGGGTTTAGCCTTTCCAGCCGTCCAATGGCAGAAGCATAACCATATACTTTTATAAAGTGTTCGATTCTGTGAACATCCCCGCAGTCATAAGCAATCATTTTTTCGGCAATACATGCTGTTCTTTCTGTCATGGCAGTTATTCTCCTTCTTTCACATCATTATCCAATCGCTGTTTTAACAGGGACAGATGGGTGAGATAGTCTCCGTGGATATGTTTCCTCATCAAAGATTCAACAAGAGCGGAATCGTGTTCCTGCAAGGCTTTTACCATTTCTTCATGCTCGCTTAAGTATGGTTCCTCCCCGCGCCGTAATTTCTCGAAGATCTCAGTTTTTGTCAGATTGATCAGAGCGCTGTAGCGGTCGATCAGTTTGATGAGGGAAGAATTGCCGCACAGATTGATGACCGTGTTGTGGAATATGGCGTTCGCCTTCTGGACCTTATCGTATTCTCCGGCCTTATGGAAAGCGCGGCTCTGGGCGATACTGTTTTCCAGAGTTTTTACCTGTTTGTCCGTGATGTTGGCGGCAGCCAGGCCGGCGGCGTAGG
Organism: Candidatus Lachnoclostridium stercoravium; assembly: GCA_019118365.1. Classification (GTDB taxonomy): domain Bacteria; phylum Bacillota; class Clostridia; order Lachnospirales; family Lachnospiraceae; genus Lachnoclostridium_A; species Lachnoclostridium_A stercoravium. The sequence goes on from DWZA01000020.1 coordinate 62,877, forward strand.
ATTCCAGCGCGATACGGCACTGGTAGATCTCTCGGAGGCGGTCGGGATCCAATGGATTTACCATGAGTCCGGAGTCCGTGGAGATGATCAGCTCGTCCTGCTCCAGCATGCGCAGGGCTTCCCGGACAGGGCTTCGGCTGACTCCGATCTCCTGCGCCAGTTTATTGTCGCTGATCTTTTCGCCGGGCGCGAGAGCGCCGGATAAGATCTGCTGTTTTAAGATTTCGTATGCCTGCAGGTGGTAGGGCATTTTTTTTTCGATTTTTTTCATTTTCATTCCTCTTATCTTTTGGCCTGGTATCATTCGGAACAGGCGTTTTCCTTTAATTAATTAGTATTATAAAGTCTAAATGAAAAATTGGCAATATTAGAGTCATATAAACGAAGTTTTAACAGAAAAAACGAAGCGAAGTATTGACTACTGTCGACAGTATATGTATAATATAGTTGTCGACAAAATACGGTATACCAAAATGGGAATCAATAAATCTTAGACCAAGAGGAGAGGGAGAAACATTATGAGGATTGTTGATACAATAAGAAAGTTCCCTGCAGGTATGCAGGTAATACCATTGCTGCTGGCATGTACGATGAACACGTTTGTACCGGAAGCGCTTCAGATCGGAGGATTTACATCTGGACTTTTTTCCAGCGCAGGAGCGGCGACTGCCGTAGGTATGTTTATGTTCTGTACAGGAGCCACCATTGATATCAAGCAGGCCGGAGAGCCTTTTGCAAAAGGTTTCGTTATGCTGGTAGTGAAATATGTCATCGGTATGGTACTGGGCGTTATGCTGGGAAAGGTATTTGGCCCTGCAGGCGTTTTGGGGATCACGCCGTTAGCAGTGATCGGAGCGGTCACCAATTCCAACGGCGTTATGTACGGAACTCTGGCAAAGAAATACGGCGTGCCTAACGACCTTGGAGCAATGGCTCCCCTGGCGTTAAACGACGGCCCGTTTTTGACCATGATCGCGTTAGGCGCTTCTGGATTAGCCGATATTCCAGTCATGTCTCTGGTAGCGGCTCTTGTGCCGTTGTTTTTAGGAATGCTCCTGGCAAACCTGGATATTAAGATTAGGGAAATGTGTGAAAATGCAGCACCATTTTTGATCCCCTTTAACGGATGGACATTAGGAGCCGGAATGACCTGGAACGCCGTGCTGGAAGCAGGGATCCCTGGAATCATCCTGGGACTTGTAACACTTATTTCCACAGGTATCGGAACAATGTTTATTTTCAATATGATCTTCCGCAGAAACAAACGTCCGCTGGCTACTGGAGTGGGAGTAGGAAATACCGCGGGAAATGCGATCTCCACGCCGAAGTTTGTAGCGGAAGCAGACCCAAGCCTGCAGTCTGTCGTTCCTGTAGCGACCGCCCAGATCGCGACTTCCTGCGTAGTGACTGCAATTCTCTGCCCCATGCTTGCAGCGTGGTGTGATAAAATGATCACGAAGAAATATGGAGAGCTCGATCGAAGCGAGTTCGGCGATGCTCCAGAATGGTAAACCGATGTATCTGCAGGTGCAGATAATAACAATATAAATGAAAAGTGAACAGGAGAAGAATATGAAGATTTTAGTTGTAAACCCTAATATTTCAAAAGATGTCACAGATTTGATCGAAAAAGAAGCGAAAAGAGCGGCTGGAAAAGATACAGAGATCATCGCGGATACAGCTCCCTTTGGAGTGGAATACATAGAGACGCGTATGGAATCTGTGATCGGAGGATATGCCACCGCATGCGTAGCGGCGGAACATTATGGCGAATATGACGGTATGGTAGTGGCTGCTTTTGGAGATCCGGGCCTTATGGGGATAAAAGAACTTTTAGATGTGCCGGTTGTAGGTATGACAGAAGGCGCCCTTGCTTCCGCATGCCTGCTTGGACAGAGATTTTCTATCATAGCGATCTCCGACCGGATATCCGCCTGGTACAGGGAAACCGTGCAGAGAAGCTGCCTGCTTGACCGGCTGGCCAGCATCCGCTCTCTTAAGGATCCGCTGAGAAACGTAGGAACCGTGCAGGAGGACTACAGGGACCGTCTGGTGGAATTGGCGGAAGAAGCAGTGAAAAAGGACGGCGCGGACGTGATCATCCTTGCAGGAGCGCCATTAGCAGGTCTGGCAAGAGAATTAGACGGAGAACTGCCGGTTCCGGTGGTAGACGGCGTTTCCAGCGCAGTGAAACACTGCGAGTCCCTGATCGCCCTGAAGCCGGGGATCGCCCGCGCAGGCAGCTTTGCAAAGCCGCCGGTAAAACCTAATAAGGGGCTTCCGGAAAAGCTTGCTGCGATCTTAAACCGTACTTTATAATAAAAACAAGAAAAACATACAAGCCCGCCTGACCAAAAGCGGGCTTGGGGTGCAAAGAGGGATCCTAAACTTTTTGCCGGCGCATCGCACGTGAGAAAAAGAAACACATATAGAAAAGGAGAGAGTTGACAGAAAAAGCAAATTAGTATTTAATGAGTGTATTGGACAGCGGGAGGTGTATGGAAAAGTGGTCACACAAGACGAGATCGCAAAAAGGCTGAACATATCCAGGACAACGGTGGCCAGAGCGTTAAACGGCAGACTGGTCAGCGAGGAGACGAGACAGCGTGTTCTGGAAGAAGCAAAAAAACTGGGGTACGAAAGGAACGCGGCTGCGGCAAGCCTGGCTTTAAAGTCTGTAAAAACTGTCTATGCCTTTATCATTGCTACCATCGACGAAGAATACGGAAGACAGACAGAACGGGGGATCCAGGAAGTAGCTCATATGTGGAAGGAGTATAACTTTGAGATCCGGATCATACGTACGGATATCACTGTGGGCAGGGATCAGTGCCGCACTCAGATGGAACAGTTCTTTGAAGTGATCAATAAGGAGAAGGTAGACGGCATTATATTCAGCGCCCTGTCACGGGAAAATATGGACTGGGTATCCAGCGTGTGCAAAGAAAAGAATATTCCCCTTATGACGCTGGACGCGATCTACACAGACAATCACCTCTGCTATATCGGACCGGATTATTTTAACCTTGGTACATACTCGGCGGCATATCTTGCAGGCCTGATCATGAAAAAAGGAAAGATCCTGACTGTGACATATGATGAGGGGTATGAGCTGTGCAGCCGAAGGATGGAAGGCTTTTTCCATAAATTACAGGAGTATCCGGATATCTGCTGCCAGGAGGTAAAGGCGAAGGAGATGTCGAAGGCGTGTTATATGGAGATCCTGGAAGAAGAGTGCAGAGACTCCTGGCCGGAAGCCATTTACGCTCCTTACCACGTGGATTACGTGGGAGATTTCTTAAATCTCCATGATATGCAGCATAAAGTGGTCACGATCAGCAACGGCGTAAATGAGGAAGTAGAGAGATACTTAAACGACGGGACGATCGACGGTATCGTATCGGCGCGCCCGTATTTCCTTGGAGCGGTAGCGGCCAACAATTTTTTCAAATACTTTTACAGAAGAAAAGAGATGCTGAAAGGCGATATCGACGTGACCTGCGATATCTATATCAAAGAGAATTTCAATCGGTATGATAAGATCTTTTAAAAAACAGCCGATCAGGCAGGCGTATCAGCAGATATCTGCCAGCCTGACCGGCTGATCCTATATTATGAAGCACGCTGACGATGCAGTCTGCCGGATGGTTTGCAGGAAACATTTTGATTTACCAAGAAATGTTCACGAGAACAGGAAGAATATGGGAGGATAATACACTGCGCAAAACATACAGGATGGCAAAATGCACAAATAATAAAGTGTATAATTGTGAATTGTGTAAGAAAAGCATAGAGGCGAAGAGAAAATACTTGTAAAGAAGGAAAAAATATGCTATGATAAGACCATCAAAAATGTTCGCGAGAACATCAAAGAAAACGAACGCTATCAAGAAAAAAGGAAACTTGATATATATTAAAAAATGTGTATTTTTGGATTTTGATCCATTATTTTTTTTCAATAAAAATGTTCGCGAGAACATAACGTCATACAGCAAAAAGGAGAATGATATATGGTAGATAAACTGATCAAAAATGGTATAGTGGTTACCCATACAGGAAGGTTCAGAGGAAACCTGGCGATACGTGATGGAAAGATCTGCGCCGTTACCGGACCGGAAGAACCGGTGGAAGCAGCCGAAGTGATCGACGCCACAGGAAAGTACGTGATCCCAGGGCTGATTGATTCCCATGTACACTTCCAGGATCCGGGATTTACGGACAGGGAGGACTTTGAGCACGGGACGGCAGCGGGAGCCGCAGGAGGCGTGACCACAGCGATCTCCCATCCGCTGAACGATCCGCCGATCGTGGATAAAGCGAGTTATGATTTCACCGTTAAAGCCTATGAAGGCCGGGGAGTGATCGACTACGGGATCCATGGAGGGGGAACGCCTACGAACATCGATCAGGTAGACGATCTGTGGAAGAATACAGGAGCTGCGTCCATCAAGATGTTTATGTGCTTTTCCGTGGCGGAGTTTCCCTATGTACAGGACGACACTTTGTACCAGATCCTGAAAAAGGTGGCGGAAAATGACGGACTGGCCATGATCCATGCGGAAAACAACGAGATGATCGCATGGAAGGAACGGCAGTTAAAGGCAGAGGGAAGGAACGACCCGATGGCTTACCATGAGTCCCACTGCGCGGAGGGGGAACTGGAATCCGTAAAGAGAGCCCTTTACTTTATCGAGCTGACAGGAGCAAGAGCGGTGATCCTCCACAGCGGCATGTGCGAAGCACTGGAAGAGATCCATGCAGCACAGCAGCGGGGAGTAAAGGTATATGCGGAGTGCTGCCCCCATTTCCTTACCTTTGTGGATAAAGACATGATGGAATACGGACCGTACCTGAAGTTCTCGCCGGTGATGCGGGATGAAGAAAACAGAAAGAAACTGTGGACCATGCTGGAGAAGGGGTACATCCAGACTATGGGATCCGACCACAGCCCCTATACAGACGAAGAAAAGAAGAGGGGGATGGAGGATATCTGGACAGCGCCCAACGGGATCCCAGGGATCCAGACGACCCTGCCGGTGCTGTTAGACGGAGTGAATAAAGGCCTCCTTTCCATGGAACGCCTGGTAGAAGTGACCAGCTGGAACCCGTCCAGGATCTATGGGCTGGATTATCGGAAAGGCTCGTTTACGATCGGAAAGGATGCAGATATCGTCATCGTGGATATGGATAAAGTGCATACGTATTCCAGAGAAGATATCAAGAGTAAGGCGAAATGGTCCCCCTACGTAGGGAAGACCTTTAAAGGCTGGCCGGCGATGACCCTGGTAAGGGGAAAAGTGGTTTACAAGGACGGAAAAGTGACAGCAGAGCGCGGCTGGGGCAAATATATAGAGAGAAAAAAGCAGTGAGGAGGAGCAGGCTATGGCAGTGAGAGCAGGAAAGATCATCTGCAGCGGGCTGAACTATAGGGACACAGTCCTGGAGGACGGCGCAAAGTTTCCGGAAAAGCCGCTGCTGTTTCTGAAACCGGATACGGCGATCATCGGCGACGGGGAAGCGATCGTAAAGCCGGAAGAGGTGAAGATCCTTACGATCGAAGCAGAGCTTGCAGTGGTGATCGGTAAGAAGGGGAAAAATATCCCCAGAGAAAAAGCGTGGGATTACATCCGCGGCTGCCGGGCGGCCAATGACGTGACGGCAAAGGATGCCCAGAAAGAAGACATCCAGTGGACAAGAGCCAAATCCTACGACACCTTTCTGCCGCTCAGTCCGGAAGTACCAGTAAACGGGCCTCTGGAGGATGTGGAGGTGTGCTCTTATATTAATGGGAAGCTGGCGCAGAAAGGGAACATCAGGGACATGATCTTCGATATCCCATATCTGGTCAGCTACATATCCGGGATCATGACCTTGGAACCAGGAGATATCATCCTTACAGGGACGCCAGGAGGATATGGGAAAGAAGTGCGGCCAGGGGATGAAGTAAGAATAGAGATATCAGGAGTTGGGAGGATCACAAATGAAGTAACAATATAAATCTTTCTGAAAGGAGAAGGAACATGAAAAGAAAACGGATGGCAGCAGCAGGAATGATCGGCATGTTTTTAGCAGGCAGCGCGTTCCCGGTTTTGGGATGTACTCTTATGGGGGCTAATGGAGGCACCACAGATAATGGATCCGTCTATCTGGCTTCAACCAGTGACAATCCCTATCTTCCGGGACCGAGAAAGCCGGTATATGTGACTTTGCCAGAAGACGGAGGATATAAATTTGTACATACTCCGTGCCTGCTTTTGGACGAGAATGGCTTTTATGAAAACGTGGGCTCAGACAGGGGAATGAACGAAACCGGTTTTAGCTGGACAAGATCATGGGTGGTTCCAGACGAAGAGGAAAGCCCTGAAAAAATGTCCGCCACAGCATGGTTTCAAAAATTGGGTTCTACAGTTTCTACAGTAGATGAAGCCATAGAGTTTGTGAAAAACAATCCGAAAGGCACAGGCTGTCAGGGAAATTATATTTTTGCAGATGCCGGGGGAAATCTGGCAGTTGTAGAAGTCGGTTTCCAGACAGTGACAGTGGCCGGAAAATGGAGCAAAGACGATCAGGGGCTGACTGCCAGGGCGAACCGCTGGGAATCAGAAACAATGAAACCATTGGATATCAGCAGCACAGAAAATCCGATATATTACAATACTTCTGACTATAGATATAACCGCGCGATGGAACTTTTGCAGGAAAATGCGGGGAAGATCAATGAGGAGGTTCTGAAAAGAATTTTATCAGACAGGAATCCTCAGGCAGATCCATCGATGCCTCACTTAAATGAGATCAACAATCACGGCACAACGGACGGAACAGTGAGCGCGGAAATATACGATATAGCGGATCGGACATTCTGGTACACTTATGGTTGGCTGGATGACGACAGAAGCGGCGATCCTTCCCTTTACGGTGAAAATAAAAATTCATGGGGAGGCAAATGGATTCCGTTTAAACTTTCCGAATTGACAGAAGAAGGATACTACACGACGTGGGACGGAAAGCTGACGGAAAAAGGAGAACGCTATCTGGAAGCTTTGCAGAAATAAACCCCCAATATATTAATCAGGTAACAAAAAAATAAAAATAAATAAAAAAGCAAAGGAGAAAGAAGTATGAAGATTTTAGTAGCAAACCCAAACAGCAGTGAGATCTGCACAGACGTTATCATCAAATCCGCAAAAAGAAAAGTAACGGATCCGAACACAGAACTGGTTTTCCTTACAAACCCAAAGGGAACCAAGAATATTGACTGCGGCTTTGCAGATTATCAGTCTGTATGGAGCTTTATCCGCGCGATCTTAAAGAAAGTTGACGAGATCCATCCGGACGCAGTAGTTCTGGCAGGATTCGGAAATGTAGGCGTTTTCGCTTTAAAGGAAGCTCTGAGCATTCCGGTACTCAGCATTTCTGAGACAACTCAGACGCTGGCATGTCTGATGGGACATAAATACACAGTTCTTACAATGATCCAGCAGTTCATTCCTTATCAGGAAGACCTGGTTCGTCTGTATCGTCTCCAGGACAAGTGCGCTTCCGTACGCGGCATCAACATGAACGTTGAGAAGGCCTGCACAGAGAGGGAAGAAACCCTTCGTCAGCTGAAAGACGAGATCTTAAAGATCGTAGACGAAGACGGAGCAGAGGTAGTTGTTCTTGGATGCGCAGGACTTTGCGGATACGACGAGGAACTGCAGGCACTTGTAGGGCTTCCGGTTCTTGATCCGGTAACCGTAACGGTTAAAGTGGCTGAAATGTATGTAGAGACAGGGCTGTGCCACAGCAAGAAGAGAAAATTCGCGAATCCGCCGCAGCCATTGGAGGACTATTTCTGGGACGGAAACGATAAATAATCAATTAAGCGACAGATAGGGGGCTATAAGCGTGAAGTCAGTAAAAATCATAAAAACAGTACAGAAGTTTCCGGGCGGAATGATGGTTATCCCGCTGCTCCTGGGATGTGTAGTCAATACTCTTTTCCCTGGTTTTTTGCGGATCGGAGGCTTTACATCAGCACTTCTTTCCAATTCTGCAGCCTCTACCTTTGTGGCGCTCTTTATTTTCTGCTGCGGGGCTTCCATCAATGTGCGGCAGATCGGAAAACCGTTTTATAAAGGCGGCGTCCTGATCGTCACAAAAGTTGGCGCAGGTATCCTTATCGGAACTCTTGTTGGAAAGATCTTTGGACCGGCAGGTTTCCTTACCATTACTCCATTGGCATGTATTGCGGCGCTTACAAACTCAAACAGCGTTATGTACTCCATTTTAGCGCAGCAGTACGGCGAACCTACAGACGTGGGCGCAGTATCGGTTCTGGCATTAAAAGACGGTCCGTTCTTTACTATGATCGCCCTGGGACTTACCGGCATGGCCAATATCCCGTTTATGTCTGTTGTAGCGGTCCTGATTCCTCTGGGATTAGGTATGCTTCTTGGAAACCTGGACGAGGATGTGCGTTCGATGTGTGAAAAAGGACAGCCGATCATCGTTCCGTTTAACGGTTTCTGCCTGGGCGCAGGAATGAACCTGATGGATGTTGTAAAAGCTGGTATTCCCGGAATCATCCTTGGACTGATATCACTGATCGTTACTGGCTTTATCTGCTACTGGGTTTATAACCTTTTCTTTGGCAGAAAGAAAAAGACTGCAGTTGGCTTCGGATGTGGAAATACGGCAGGAAATGCAGTCGCTACTCCGGCAGCAGTCGCAGAAGCCGACCCGACTATGGCTGCAATCGCTCCAGTGGCTACCGCTCAGGTTGCGGCAGCATGCGTTATCACCGCGTTACTTTGTCCTCTTGTAACCGCATGGCTGGCGAAGAGATTGGAAGCGAAAGAGGCTGCTAAAAACGGCGGGGGAAAAGCCCCGGCTTCGGCATAAGAAAAGCAATCCTTTCACATAGGCTGTAATATTTTCAAACTTAAAAAGGGGGCTGTTGCAAAAGCAACAGCCCCCTTTGCAACGCCGCCCGAAGCGCAGACTGGCTGGGCTTCGGGCGGCGCAAATGGATAAAATGACGATTATCCTTCTATTGCAATTTTATTTTTATTTTCGGCAGCTTCCGTTTCAGCTTTTTTCGGAATAGAAAGCTTCAGAATGCCATTTTCATATTTTGCTTTTACTTCGTCCTGGGTAACGGCGTCGCCGACAAAAAAGCTGCGGCTCATAGCGCCGGCATATCGTTCCTGTCGGATATAGTTTCCCTCTTTATCTTTTTTATCTCTGTCCAAACCTTTGGCGGCGGATATGGTCAGATACCCGTTCTCTAATGTAACAGAAATCTCATCTTTCTTAAAGCCGGGAAGGTCAACGTCCAATTCATAGGAAGAATCGGTTTCCAGAACATCCGTCTTCATCATATTTTTCGCATGCTTTCCATAAAGCGGATTTTTTCCTTTTCCAAACATATCAAAAGGAAAATCCATCCAGCTATCAAATAAGTCTTCTCCCCATACACGTGGCATCATCATAAGTCATATCTCCTTTCAAAAAACAGATATAAAGCAGCGATAAAAAGTAAAAAGACAGCTGTCAAGGAATATGAGAGAAAAGATATAGGGAAATGTAATAGTTCAGCCGTGTATCTTCTTGTCAGCACATTCTGTGCTGACAAGAAGCTGGGGATGTCATCCCTATGTCAGGATATATGTCAAATCGCTTTTACAAGCAAGCTTGTAACGCTCTTTATCATATATCCTGGCGCACGGCTGAACGGTTACAGAAAATTATGTCAGACTTAAAAAGTAATTTATATCTTTCTCTCATTTCCAAGGTAAAGATAGCACTGGTATTCTTAAGTGTCAATATAGTTTCAGTAAAAACATGATTATGCAGAAAAAGATCCTTTAATATCCGGAAATATCTGTTAATTCTTGCTAAAACAATCGTGACACATATACAATTATCGCGCCATGACCCGGTACTGGCTGGGAGAAGCGCCATAATTTTTCCGGAACATCCTGCCAAAGTAGCTGACGTTATTGAACCCGCACTGCCTACAGATGGAAGCAAGATTTTGCGTGGTACTGGTAAGAAGATATGCGGCGACAGAAAGACGGTACCGGTTGAGGTATTCGATCGGCGTCTGAGAAACGGAGGATCGGAAGCAGCGGAAACATTCCCGTTTATTTGTATTGGCAGACCGGGCGATCATTTCTACTGTAATAGGTTCCGGATAATGTTTGTGAATAAAATCCAGCATTTGTTCTATACGGTATTCACTGACCGGGGATAGCTGTTGGAGCGGCGGCGCGCTTTGGAGAAGGAAAAGATCATGGAACAGCGCGCGCCAGATCCGGCAGATCAATTCCAAACCGTGGAGCTCATAGTCTGCACTCATCGGGTTAAGAGCGTAAAATTTATAGAAGAGCTTCAGGATCCCCTGGTATCGTGTCCTGGCCTGATCAAAGAAAAGACCAAAAGCCGGAGAATGCAGAACAGGTAAAACCGTTTTCCGGTAGATCTTTCCAAATACGGGGGAAGAAGAGAAAAAATCCGGCGCAATGGAAAAAATAAAGATTTCGGCCCCGGTCCCTAATTGGCTGTAACTGTGGAGCGTCCGGGAGTTGACAAAAAATCCATCCCCGGCTTTCAAGATCCTGTGTATTTTTGAAGTCTTATTGCGGTACAGCAGATATTCCAGTTCTCCTCTTAACACCAGTCCAAATTGAAATTCCGGATGCCAGTGGCACTCCACTTCCCCATTGGAAAAATCGTTCAGCGCATTGCAGATACGTGGAACAGGAAGCCCGCCTTCCGGATAACCAAACCGCTGCTGTCTTGTATCGTCAATTTCAATTTTTCTGTAGCACATAAGCAAGCCTCCCGTGATTGATGTGATTTTCAGTCTTCTTCCAACTGCGGCAGGATCGTCCGCATGGACGTTTCGAATTCTTCATCAGAGGAATTATAGAACAGGATCAGGTCATGTCCTGCATCCAGCCGTCTCAAAGGCTCCGGAATAGAAAAATCCACAGTTTTAATGTATTCATCCCAATTCTCCAGCTTCCATGTGTCCCGATCGGAATTTCGCTCGATCATTCTTTGATGGCAGACGTTCGGATCGGTCACTACCCAGATGATGACCAGTTTTGCTCCTTTTGTCCGCAATTTTGCCCGAAAACGTTCCAAAGTTTCCTCATTATGAACTTCTTTGGTAAACGGAGCATTGATCAGAACGATATTGTCATATTCCAACGCTTCCATTCCCACATCTACGATCGCCTCATACTCATAGTCGCGGATATTTGCTTCAAAAAAGTCAGAACTGCGGTTGATCTCTTCCCCGGCGGCGATAAATACCCGGTTGGATAATGGGATCAGGGTATCTTTGTCAAGATAGACAACGTGCTTTAAGTTCCTGGCAAGCTGTTTGGAAATGTAGGTTTTCCCGCACGCAGGAGGAGAGGTAACGAGGATCATTTTTTTCATGATTATTTTTCGGCAGATAAGCCGTCTCCTTTCGTAAATGATGATATTCTCTATATAGAGCGATTCGCAATAAAAAAAGACGACAGAAAAAATACTGTCGTCTTTGACAACTCCTATAGTAGCACCGTAAAAGACAATTTTCAAGAGACAATCCTGAAAATTGTGTCTTGACAGGAAAAAAAGATTGTGCTAGAATCCAGCACATAATTAATCCTGAATAGAGAAGCGATGACGCTGGTACACAGATAGGCTGTGCCGGCGTTTTTTCATTACATGGTAAAAATAACGGATGCTGCTGAAAGTGAATAAAAGAGCGATGGCGCTGATACAGACAAACATGTATCGGCGCCTTTTCTTTTTATCATAAAAAGGATACAGACAGAGGAAACAAGGAGGCGGATTATGGAGGATAAATTATTAAAAGTGGAAAATTTGCAGGTAGGAATAAAGACATACAGAGGAGAAGTCCAGGCAGTCAGAAATGTTTCCTTTACGGTAGACAGAGGAGAAATATTTTCAATCGTAGGCGAGTCGGGATGTGGAAAAAGCGTGACTGCCCAAACGCTGATGAAACTAAATCCAAGCCCGCCGGCAATGATCAAGTCGGGCCACATTTATTTTGAGGGGCGGGATATTGTTCCGCTAAAAGAAAAGGAAATGAGAAAGCTCCGTGGAAGAGAGATCAGTATGATCTTCCAGGATCCGATGACCTGCCTGAACCCCTCAAAAAAGGTGGGAAAGCAGATCGCCGAAGCTCTGACAGTCCATGAAAAAATGGGAAGAGAACAGACGAAGAAGAAAGTGATAGAGCTTTTATCGCTTGTAGGGATCCCAAGCCCGGAAGAGCGGGCGGAACAATATCCTCACGAATATTCCGGCGGAATGAGGCAGAGAGCGATGATCGCTATGGGACTGGCCTGCAGGCCGAAGCTTTTGATCGCCGACGAGCCTACGACTGCTTTAGACGTTACGATACAGGCGCAGATCCTGGAACTGATGAAAAAAACCAAAGAGATCACAGGAAACGCGATCATCCTTATTACCCATGACCTGGGGGTAGTGGCCAATATGGCGGATAAGGTGGCGGTTATGTATGCGGGAAAGATCGTAGAAATGACTTCCTGTATGGAAATATTTAAAAATCCCCTTCATCCTTATACGATCCAGCTTCTGGCGGCAAAACCAAAGTTCGACCAGAAAAAAGAGGAAAGGCTTGTTCCGATCGACGGCATGCCGCCGTCCCTGCTGGATCCGCCGGCGGGCTGCGCTTTTGCAGAACGGTGCAAATACTGCACGGAGCGCTGCAGGAAGGAGCAGCCGGAGTTAAAGACCATGGAAAACGGCCATCAGGTAAGCTGCTTTCTGGTATAAAGCATGAGAAGCAGGAAGGAAGTGGAGATTATGAAAACAAAAGAAGTACTCCTGGAATGTTCGGACGTATGTGAATATTTTCCATTAGAAAACGGCCGGAAGTTAAAGGCGGTAGACGGAGTATCTTTAAAAATCGCCCATGGCGAAGTCCTGGGGATCGTCGGAGAATCCGGGTGCGGAAAATCTACGCTGGGGCGTGTCATTTCCAGAATATACCGCCCTACGTCAGGACAGATTTTTTATAGAGGAAGATTAAAAAATGATGCGGACGGGAAAAACAGGCTGTCGCCGAAAGAGGAGAAAGAATACTGCAAAAATGTCCAGGTGATCTTTCAGGATCCGTATTCTTCTCTGAATCCCAGGCATACGGCCGGCAGGACGATAGCGAGAGGGCTGGAAGTGCATGGCCTGTATAAAGGAAGGGAAAAGGAACGGGTAGAAGAACTGTTGGAAATGGTAGGGCTTCCTCCGGAGGCAAAGGATCGGTATCCTCATGAGTTTTCCGGAGGTCAGAGGCAGAGGATCTGTATAGCAAGGGCCCTGGCGATCGAACCGGAATTGCTTATCTGCGACGAACCGATATCCGCTTTGGATGTTTCGATCCAGTCTCAGATCATTAATCTTCTGATCGATCTGAAAGAGAAGCTCGGTTTGACGATGATATTCATTTCCCATGATCTAAGCGTGGTGAAATATATATGCGACAGAGTGGCTGTTATGTATCTGGGGACGGTAGTGGAAGAAGGAACAAGCGAAGAGATTTATGAGAGTCCGTATCATTATTATACGAAAGCGCTGCTTTCCGCCGTGCCGTTAGCAGATCCGGAAATTGAGAAAAACAGGAGCAGGATACTTCTTCAGGGAGACATTCCTTCGCCGGTGGACGCGCCGGCGGGATGTACCTTCTGCAGCAGATGCCCTTACTGCGATGAGATATGCAGGGAAAAACGTCCGAAATTGACAGAATGGGACAACGGACATCTGGCGGCATGCTGGCATGTCGGTCAGATCATGACAGAGGAGGAGAAAAGGCTATGAGGAAATATATTTTGCACAGGCTATGGCAGCTGATCCCGGTTATCATTGGCGTCACTTTTATCGTTTTCACTCTTCTTTACATATCTCCGGGAGATCCGGTAAAGATCATGATGGGGGAATCCGTTTCCCAGGAAGTCCTGGAGACTACGAGGGAGCAGATGGGATTGAACGATCCTTTCCTGGTCCGCTATGCAAACTATCTAAAGGGGATCGTGTTTGATCTTGATCTGGGACAGTCGTACGCGACAAAACGCCCGGTGATCCAGGAAATTCTGGACTGCGCGCCGAACACCTTAAAACTTGCCGTTATGTCTATGGCTGCAGCGATTGTCGGCGGGATCGTATTGGGAGTGATCTCGGCAGTAAAGCACAATACCTGGATGGATTCGGGAATTTCTGTTCTGGCGCTGATCGGAATCTCTTTTCCTTCCTTCTGGCTGGGACTTTTGCTGGTATTGGCTTTTTCTGTCAAGCTGGGGTGGTTCCCTTCCTCAGGATTTGACAGCTGGCAGTCTATGGTGCTGCCCTGCGGCGTGCTGGCGGTGCAGAGCGTGGCTACCCTTACCAGAATGACCAGATCCAGCATGCTGGACGTTATCCGCCAGGACTATGTGAGAACGGCAAAGGCAAAAGGACTCAGCGCGCCGGCGATCGTATTTTTCCATGAACTAAAAAATGCGTTGATACCGGTAATTACCATGATCGGTATGGATTTTGGATCTCTTTTAGGCGGCGCGGTTTTAACAGAAACGATTTTCTCTATCCAGGGGATAGGAAGGCTGATGGTAGATTCTATTAAAAGAAGGGATTATCCGGTAGTCCAGGGCAGCGTGATCTTTATCGCGATCGCCTGCTGCCTGGTGAATCTTCTGGTAGATATCCTTTATATGTTCCTGGATCCGAAACTTCGTAAGAAAAAAGTGTAAGGGCAAAGGAGGGCGCGGATGATGGCAAAGAAAAAAGAAAAGAAAAAGGAAGAAAAACAGACGGAATTAAGGATCGCGTTTCGCATGTTCAGGAGGAATCCGCTGGCGGTGGCAGGATCGGTCGTGCTGATCCTTTTGATCCTGGCGGCAATATTTGCAGATTTTATTACGCCGTATTACGCGGAGAGCCAGAACCTTATGGAAGCGTTTCAGGGGCCCAGCGCCCTTCACTGGTTCGGCACGGATGAGTTTGGAAGAGATATCTATTCCAGGGTGATATATGGAACAAGGCAGTCGCTTCTGATCGGTTTTGCCTCTATTGCTATCGCGGTTGCGGCAGGCTGCTTCATAGGTCTGATCAGCGGTTATTACCAAGGCGCTTTGGGCAGCTTCCTGATGAGAGTTATGGATATTATCATGGCGATCCCGTCCATGCTGTTTGCGATTGCCATCGTAGCTGCTTTAGGAAGCAATCTGAGGAATCTTTTGATCGCTATCGCATTTTCCAGGATCCCTATTTACGCCCGCCTTATGCGGTCGTCGGTAGTTTCGGTAAAGCAGATGGAATACGTTACGGCTGCGAAGGTTATGGGGGTCAGCGATAAAAAGATCATCCTGGAGGATATACTGCCAAACAGCCTGTCCCCTATTATCGTACAGGCTACCCTGGGAGTTGCATTTGCGATCCTGACAGCGGCAGGAATGAGTTTTCTCGGCCTGGGGATACAGCCGCCTACGCCGGAGTGGGGCAATATGATATCGGTGGCAAAGACCTATATCAGAGAATATCCTCACATGACGATTTTCCCAGGAGCGGCGATCATGATCACCATTCTTTCCCTGAATCTGATGGGAGACGGGCTTCGGGATGCGCTGGATCCTAAGATGAGGTATTAATCTGCAGATACTGCAGTTAATCAGCTTTTTAACAAGCCTAAAAATTTATAGAAGAAATGAGGAGGAAAGCATATGAGAAGAAAAAAGGTAATGATATTCGCCATAGCGGCCATGCTGACGCTGTCCGCCGGCTGTACGAAGAGAGATGCAGCGCAGACGTCAGGGAGTGAGGGAACAGAGACTTCCAGCGCACAGAGCACAGAGGCGGCTCAGGATGCAGCCGCAGCCCAGGCGGAAGAGGCTATGAAAAGAGCGCAGAAAGAAGTGGATCCCAGCACAGTAAAAGGAAAGGAAAATAATAAAGATCTTGTAGTGGCATTCGGTTCAGACACCACTACTCTGGATCCTCACTGCGCCGGAAACAGCGCGGCTGTAAACGTCCTTCTTCCTGTTGTGGAGCAGCTGGTCCGCTATGACGCAGACGGCAATCTTCAGCCGTGGCTGGCAGAGTCCTATGAGATACTGGATCCGCAGACGATACAGTTTCATCTCCGGAAAGGCGTAAAATTCCATAATGGAGAGGAAATGAAAGCCTCGGACGTTGTGTTCAGCTTTAAAAGAGCGACCACGGATTATGCGGCAAACGTCGCGTATATCATGGACATGGTCGATCCGGACGGCCTTGAGATCATAGACGATTATACAGTTAATGTCCGTACGAAGGTACCGTTTGCATCGTTTATATATTATATGCCTTATATCGGAGCTTCCATTATATCGGAAAAAGCTTATCAAAGCGACGAGGCCATCGAACATCCGGTGGGAACAGGCCCTTATCGTTTTGTAGAATATAAAAAAGGCGATTATGTGAAATACGAGAAGAATCCGGATTACTGGAAAGGAGAGCCAGCATGCGACACCCTTACGATAAAAGCGATCCCGGACGTGACTCAGAGATATATTGCGCTGGAGACAGGAGAGGTAGATATCGCAGTAGGCCTTACTGTAAATGAGGTAAGCCAGATTGCGGATAATCCGGATCTTACACTGGCAACGTCTCCTACGACTGTCTTTACGACATTGAATTTCAACTGTGCAAAAGCTCCTTTTGATAATGAAAAGTTCCGCCAGGCAATCGACTATGCGATCAATGAAGAAGCCGTGGTACAGGCGGTTTTCCGCGGAAGCGCTCAGTATACTCCGGGACCTGTGACGCCGAATACAAAGTATTTCTATGACGGCGAGCCTCACTGCCGCTATGACGTTGAAAAGGCAAAGGAACTTTTTGCAGAGTCAGGCGCGGATATGAGCAAAACTTACGAGATCGTAACCAATGAAAGTCAGACCAGGATCGATGAAGCCACCATTATCCAGCAGCAGCTGGCAGAAGCTGGAATGAACGTAAAGATCACGGTTATGGAATATGCCGCATATATGGATTATACGACGGGAGAAGATAAGGAAATGTTCTTCAACGGCTGGGGCGCCGTAGGCTTCCCGGATCCGGACAACAATCTGTATGGGCCGCTCCATTCTTCTGGAATCCCGGAAAATAACAACACCTACACTAACGATCCAAAACTGGATGAAATGCTGGATCAGGAGCGTTCTCTGGAAGATGGAGAAGAAAGGGAGCAGCTGTGCTATGATATCCAGAAATATATCCGAGATCTTACCCCTTATGTAACGCTGGAAAACTCGATAAACCTTGTAGGACTTCATACATACGTACAGGGATTTGAGGCAATGCCTCCGACTGACCAGTATTATAACTTCGTATCCCTGATCGGTACGTCTGACAAATAAACGGAAACTTATATTTACAAACCCTTTCGCATAAGCTATAATATTTTCAAGCTTAAAAGCCATCCGCCTTAACCGGTGCGATGGCTTTTTGCGCAATACGCCCGGCGAGCGGCCGCCCCGTTCCGGTGGGAGGAGGCTTCCAGGCGTATTGCGCCCGGACGGGAAGTCCTTTTCCCGCCCGGACAGATAATATGAGAGAATAGGTGGAGGGGTGAAAAGATGTCAAAGATGACCACGCTTTGCTATATCGAGCACGACGGAAAGTATCTTATGCTCTATCGCAATAAAAAGGAAAATGATATCAACGAGGGAAAATGGATCGGCGTAGGCGGCCATTTTGAAGAAGGGGAAAGCCCGGAGGAGTGTCTGGTACGGGAAGTGAAGGAAGAGACGGGCCTGACGGTTTTTTCTTACCAGTTCCGCGGGCTCATCACCTTTATCCCCAAACCGGGGGAAGCGGAATATATGTGTCTTTACACGGCGGACGGATACCGAGGCGAGATAAAGGAGTGCGACGAAGGAGAATTAAAATGGGTCAATAAACAGGATATTGACGAGCTGAACCTGTGGGAAGGAGACAGGATCTTCCTGGAGCTTTTAAGGAGAAACGCTTCTTTCTTTTCCCTGAAGCTGGAATATGAGGGGGATAAACTGATCGAGGCGGTTTTAGACGGCGAGAAGATCGACCTGTCGGAGCCGAAGAAAAAAGAGGCGAAAGGCTGGAGGTTCCCATGGGCAAGATAGTGCTTTTGGTATCGAAAGAAGAGATGCTCCACCAGGCCCACAATATCCTTCAGGAGAGCAGATACAAGATTGAAAAGATGAAAGTGATCCGCACAGAGGATACCATCGTAGAGGCGAGGAAGGCGATTGCCGAGGGCGCCTCTATTATCATTGCCAGAGGGCTTCAGGCGTCGCTGATCAAACAGTATACGGACATTCCTGTGGTGGAGATCGTGATGACGGCCCAGGAAATGGCGCTGCTGGTGATGAAGGCAAAACAGATTTTAAAGAAGCCCCATCCGGTGATCGGAGTGGTGGGGTCGAAAAATATGTTCTGCGACATGTCTTATTTTGACGTGCTTTATGATATCGAGCTGCGGACCTATTATGAGACAACGGGAAGACGGTTCGGACTGGCTGCGGAAAAGG
The DNA here is from genome assembly GCA_019118365.1 of Candidatus Lachnoclostridium stercoravium. Classification (GTDB taxonomy): domain Bacteria; phylum Bacillota; class Clostridia; order Lachnospirales; family Lachnospiraceae; genus Lachnoclostridium_A; species Lachnoclostridium_A stercoravium. The sequence continues at coordinate 81,440 of DWZA01000020.1, forward strand.
CCGCAGAGGACAAGGTAGACCTGATCATGGGAGGAAATACGGCGATCCGGGTAGCGGGCGAAAAAGGGATCCCGTCCCTGTTCCTCTCCACAACAGAAGACGCCATGCGTTCCGCGTTTATCATGGCGGAGCATATGGATTTCGCCATGGAAGCAGAGAAAAAGAGCGCAGCCCAGATCGAGACGCTCCTGGACTATTCGACGAACGGCGTGATCCGTCTGGACCGCAGCGGGAAGGTGATCTCTGTCAATCCTATGATGAAACAGATCATGGACGGAGACGGGGAAGACATGATCGGGAAAGAACTGACGGAGGTCTTTCACGAAATCAGTAAAGAATCCCTGGATCATATCCTGGAAAAGGGGGAAGAAAACCATACCTGGTTTATCCAGACTGGGAAAAATAAAAATGCGGTGCTGGCGACTCTCGCTCCTGTCGTCGTAGACGGAAAAGCGGAAGGAGCCGTATTTACCTGTCACAGGATCAGGAAAAGGGAGGCTCCTGCCCCGGAGCAAAAGGGCGGAGGGAAAAAGTTTATCGCTCTGGGCAGCTTTCAGGATATCGTCCAGAAATCCGGCGCCATGCAGGAATGTATCCGAAAGGCCAGACTCTATGCTATGTCTGAAAAACCGGTTCTGATCCAGGGAGAGACGGGCACGGAGGTGCGGCTTCTGGCCCAGGGGATCCACAACGCCAGCTTAAGGAGCGGCGGTCCGTTCCTGACGCTGAACTGCCGTGGGATGGGAGAAGAAGAGCAGAGAAAGAGGATCTTTGGCGAAAACGGAGCTATAGCCATGGCGGCAGGCGGCACGCTTTTTCTGGAAGAAGGGGAATGGCTTTCTGCGGACAGCCAGTACCGGCTCTATCAGGCGGCGGCTTTTAGACGCCTGGTCTCCGACGCTTTTTCTCAATGGGAGCATGGAGACATCCGTCTGATCTTTGCCGTATCGCGGCCTTTGGATAAAATTTTCAGAGAAGGAAAGATCCGGGCGGATCTGTTTTACCTTTTGAAAGGCCTTACCCTCGACGTGCCTCCGCTTCGTGACAGGAAGGAAGATCTGAAAGAAATGATAACAGCCGGCTTCCGATCCGCGTGCGAACGGTATTCCAGGTATCATGCGCTGACGGACGGAGCGTGGAAATGTCTGATGGATCACCCCTGGCCGGGCAACCTTATCCAGATCGAGAGCTTTACAGAGCGGATGGTGCTTACCGCCGGAAAACGGTCCCTTGACGAGGATATGATCCGGAAACTGTTTGAGGAACTTTATCCGGAGGCGGAGAAAAAAAGCAGAGAAGACGGAGAACACGAAGAGGAAAGAGAATACGGAGAAAGCAGATACGGCGAAGGCGGATACGGGGGAAGCGAATACAAGGAAGATGGATACGGAGAAAACGGCGGCGGAGCCGTTTACGGCGAAGCGGCAAAGATCCGCGCCGCCCTGAAAGCCTGCGCTGGAAACCGGGAAAAGACGGCCCAGGCGTTAGGGATCAGCAAGCCCACCTTGTGGCGAAAGATGAAAAAATACGGAATTGTTTAAAAACGATTGAAAAATATAACATATTGGTCTATGATACAAGAGTTCTGACAAACAGTTCAGGACGGCGGGAAAACAGGGGCAAAAACAGGCATTAAGCTTGCTTATAAGCATGTTTTTGCCCCTGTTTTCACATCGGATGGACATCCGATGCTTCTTGCCCGGCCTTGGCTGGGCAAGAAGATGTCGTCCTGAACAGAATATTATTTATATTATTTACACAAAGGAGAAAGCGAGTATGGAAACAGTAACTACCAGTTATGGGATCCTGTCAGTCCTGCCGCCTCTCATTGCCATCGCCCTGGCTCTGATCACAAAACAGACCGTATTTTCACTGATCGTCGGCCTGTGGTCCGGGGTTACGATCATCAGCGGATGGAATCCGATCCTGGCTCTTCCCAGGATGATATCCGATTTCTTCATCCCATTGATCGCCAATGAGAGCAATGCGGGAATGCTGATCCTGATCACTTCCTGCGGAGGTTTTGTCTACATGGTCAAGGTATCCGGGGCTGCGAAAGCCTTTGGAGACGCGGCTTCCAAAAAAGTCAAGACCAGGACGCAGGCCCAGCTTGTCACTTATTTCAGCGCGTTTGCGTTTATTTACACAGAGCCGACCCTGACCCTGGGTTCTCTTATGCGGCCGATCTCAGAGAAACTGAAGGTTTCCCGCGTAAAGCTGGCTTACATCTGCGACGTTATGGGCTGCCCTTTCGCGACCCTGTCCCCGATCACCAGCTACAGCACATACGCAACCAGCCTGATCGCCGCCCAGTTTGTGGCTCTGTCGATTACAGACAACCCGTGGGTGACATTTGTCAAAGCGATCCCATTTAACTTTTACGCCCTTTTCGGCATGTTGACGCTGCTCTTTGTCATCATCACGAAGCTGGATATCGGCCCGATGTACGACGCGGAAAAGAGAGCGGTGGAGACAGGCAAGCTGATCGGGGATAAAGACATTCCCATGTCAAAATATGATATGGACGAGGACGCCATGTTCCAGGGAAAGAATATCACCATCTGGAATTTCCTCGTACCGATCATCGTTCTGTTCGGTACCCTGATCGCCATGATCATGTGGACGGGCGATGCAAAGACAAACGGTATCGGCGGGGCGTTCATGCATTCCAGTATTTCCCTGTGTATCTCTTTAAGCTTCTTTATATCCGCAGCTGCGGCAGGGATCATGGGAGTGGTTTCCGGCGTGATGAAATGGGGAGACATTGTTCCTCAGTTCTGCAAGGGAGTATCGCTGAACTCTGATATCCCTCTGATCCTGATCCTGGCGTGGTCCATCGGTTCCCTGACAGGTATGATGGATCTGAAAGGGTACCTGATCCACATCCTGGAAGCTTACAATGTATCTCCGGGGATCATGCCTATGCTGATCTTTATCGTAGGAGCTTTCGTCGGATTCTCTACAGGAAGTTCCTGGGGAGTGTGGGCCATCACTGTGCCGATCGCCCTTCCGGTGGCATATAACTTTGGAGTACCTATGGAGCTGATGATCGGCGCCAGCCTTTCCGGCGGCGTATTCGGCGACCACTGTTCTCCGATCTCCGATACGACGATCCTGGCTTCCACAGCAGCAGGAGCAGATCATATCCAGCACGTGCGGACGCAGCTGCCCTACAGCATTGCCGTAGGCGGATGCAGCGCCCTTGGATTCCTGATCGGCGGAGTGGTATCTCCGGTTCTGGGCCTGGCAGTGACCGCTGTAAGCATCGTAGTGGTATTTGTAGGGCTTCATCAGTACGTAGTAAAACGTCATGGAAAAATAGAAGCATAGAATGTAACAGTTCAGGACGGCGGGAAAACAGGGGAAAAACAGGCATTAAGCTTGCTTATAAGCATGATTTTCCCCCTGTTTTCACATCGGATGGACATCCAATGCTTCTTGTCCGGCCCAAGGCCGGGCAAGAAGATATGCCGTCCTGAACTGTTACGAATAGAAATGCCGTAAAATGTGCCGCTGGCGCGTTTTGCGGCATTTCACAATATGAAATAAAAACGTTTCACAAATTGAAATGTTTTGCAGACTGCATAATTAAAAAATGGAGTTTTATGCAAACCGCCACTAGAAATAGGCGGGAATAAGCGCGTATAATATGGCCATGAGCTGAAAGAAAAGCAGTCCGAAGCTCCCAATGATCCGGCAGGCGACTTGCGGACAGCCTCGCCGGATCGGCGGGAAACAAAAAATGAAAAGAAAAGGAGAGGTTCACAATGAAAGTAGGGTTTATTGGATTAGGTATCATGGGCAGACCGATGAGCAAGAATCTGTTAAAGGCTGGTCACGAATTAGTAGTATTTGATTTTAATAAAGAAGCAGTTGCAGACGTAGTATCCTGCGGCGCAGAAGCAGCAGAGAGCGGAAAAGAAGTTGCAGAAAAGTGCGACGTTGTCATCACAATGGTTCCAAACTCCCCGCACGTAAGAGCAGCTGTTTTAGGAGAAAACGGCGTAGCTGACGGCGCTCATCCAGGAACAGTCGTTATCGATATGAGCTCCATCGACCCAGTAGAGAGCAAGAAGATCGGCGCAGAGCTGGCTGAAAAAGGCATCGACATGCTGGACGCTCCAGTATCCGGCGGCGAGCCGAAGGCTATCGACGGAACACTTTCCGTTATGGTAGGCGGCAAGAAAGAATTATTTGACAAATATTATGACCTGTTAATGGTAATGGCAGGATCTGTTGTATACGTTGGCGAGCTTGGCTCCGGAAACGTAGCGAAGCTGGCAAACCAGATCGTAGTTGCATGCAACATCGCGGCAGTAGGCGAGGCTCTTGCATTTGCAAAGAAGGCAGGCACAGATCCAGAGTTAGTATATCAGGCGATCCGCGGCGGCCTTGCAGGATCCACAGTTATGGATGCAAAGGCTCCGATGATGTTAAGCAGAAACTTCAAGCCAGGCTTCCGTATCGAGCTTCACATCAAAGACTTAAACAACGCGCTGAACGCAGCTCATGCGATCTCCGCTCCAGTTCCGCTTACCGGACAGCTTATGGAGATGATGCAGGCGTTAAAGGCTGACGGATATGAGAAGGAAGATCATTCCAGCCTTGTAAAATACTATGAGAAGATCGGCAACGTAGTTGTTGAGCCAGAGAAATGATCGGATTGTCTGAGGGGGATATAATCAAATGAATACAGATTTTATCAAAGGTGTCATTGTTCCGATCCTCACTCCTGTAGATGAGAATGAGATGATCGATGAAAAGAAACTGAGAGAGCAGGTTGACTATGTGATCGAAGGCGGGATCCTGGGAATCCTTGCTTTCGGAAGCAACGGCGAATTCTATGTGATCGAAGAAGACGAGATGGAACGCGGCTTAAAGATCATGGTAGATCAGGCGGCTGGAAGAGTCCCGGTTTACTTTGGTATCGGCGCCATCAGCACCAAAAAGTGCTGCCGTCTGGCAAAGATGGCGGTTGCCAACGGAGCGGCAGGCATCTCTGTTCTCCAGCCAATGTTCTTAAAGCCAACAGAGACAGAGCTGTTCGAGCATTTCAAGACTATCGCGGAGGCTGTTCCGGATACGCCAATGCTCCTTTACAACAACCCAGGCCGCGTAGGCTACACCATGTCCGGAAACCTGGTTGACCGTCTTGCTCACGAGGTTCCAAACATCGTCGGCATGAAAGACACCAGCGGAGATATCACTCAGACAGCTGAATTTATCAGAAGGACAAGAGACGTAAACTTTAAGGTATTCGGCGGAAAAGACACTCTGCTTTACGCTTCTCTGTGCCACGGCGCAGTTGGCGGCGTATGTACAGCGGGAAACTTTATGCCGGAGCTGATCGTTGACGTATATAACAAATACATGGCAGGAGATCTGGAAGGCTCTCTGGAAGCGCAGTTTAAGCTGAATCCGGTCAGACTGTCCATGGATGGAGCAAGCTTCCCGGTAGCGGCAAAAGATATGGCCAACTTACGGGGAAGAAACATCGGCGTTCCATACAGACCGAATCTTCCAACACCGGAAGGCCCGGTTCTGGACAAGATCAAAAAAGAGATGGAAATCGCCGGATTGATCTAAGCTTTCTTCTATTTTTATCATACAAACTTTCCCCACGAAAGGGCCGGAGGCTTTCCTTTACAGGAAACTTTCGGCTCTTTTTATTGCTTTTAACAGTTCAGCCGTGCGCCAGGATACACGGCTGAACGGTTATTCATACTGTTAAAAGGAGATTTACAAATATGGACAAAGTACTGATCGCCCAGCAGACTGCGGAATCGGGTATAGATTTTTTGAAAGAAAAAGGATATGATATCCTATATGTAGATGGAACAGATGAGGATGCGTTTGCGGAGGCGGTAAAAGAATGTTCCGCCGTACACCTTGGACTCCCCAGAATGGGGCGGAAGGTCATGGAACAGGGAACCCATCTGAAGATCATCGCCCGCCAGGGAACCGGCTGCAACAATGTAGACCTGCAGGCGGCAGAGGATCTGGGGATCTGGGTCACAAACGCGCCGGACGCCACGACTAATGCTGTGGCGGAGTTTACCATAGGGGGACTGATCTCCCTGGCCAAGAACATGTATATCTGCACAGAAAAGATGAAGGAAGGAGATTTTGACTCCAGGAACCGGTACCGTGGCGAAGACCTTCGAGGAAAGACTCTGTCTATAATCGGATACGGAAGGATCGGGAGAACGGTCGCCAAGATGGCTCATTTCGGCCTGGATATGAATATCCTGGCTTACGGTCCCCATCTTACCCAGGATAAAGCTGCGGATTATGTAAAAGCCGTGGACTGGGATACGGCCTTTCGGGAAGGAGATTTTGTTTCCCTCCACATGCCTTTGAACGATTCCAGCAGGCGCAGCGTCGGCAAACGGGAATTTGACCTGATGAAGCCGAAAGCCAAGCTGATCAATATGGCCAGGGCTGCCGTCATTGTGGAAAACGATCTGATGGAAGCACTGAACAGTGGAAAACTGGGCGGGCTTTTTACCGATGTATTTGAGTCGGAGCCGGTGGACAAGGACGATCCGCTCCTCCATATGGACAACGTCCTTGTTACGCCCCATATGGCTTCCAGCTCCAAAGAGTGCCAGGCGGAGATGGCTTTATTCGCGGCAAAGCAGATCCATAAAGTGCTGTCAGGAGAGGAGCCGGATACGCCGGTGAACCATCCGGTCCGGCCGCGGGCGAGGATAAGCTGACATGGTCAAGGAAGCCAGCCTGCGATTTTCTGGTAAAAAAAGAATAACGAACGGTGAAGACAAAAAAATTGTTTTCACCGTTTTTTAGCTATGACGGGAAAATCTTTTAAGTGGCAGTATCCAGATCTTATGTTACGCGATGTGAGATAAAAAGGAAAATTGAGCAATTGGGTTAACTACGATAAAATATATGAGAAAATATCTCACATATTGTTTACAAAATGCAAAAAGGAGATATAATAAATAGAAAAGGTCGTAAACAAAAAGGAGGTAATGGCCATGTTATGTCAATTTACAGTTAAAAATTATAAAAGCATTCGGGATGAAATGACATTTGATATGCAGGCAGCGGCCATTTCAGAACATGAGGATAGGGTAATAAAAGATTATGATGAGGAATTGTTTTTGCCTGTTTCTGCAATATATGGACCAAATGGCGGAGGAAAATCAAATGTTTTAGAAGCTATTTATTCCCTGGCTTTTAAAGTGCTGCGTCCTTTGTATGCAGCTGGCGAGAATGACGATAGGATATTTCTTCAGAAAAGATCATTTATTGAACCATTTGTATTTTCTAAAGAGACAAAAAATAAACCGACAGAATTTGAAATTTTCTTTCGGACAGATACAGCAGAATATCGCTATATTTTACATGTAAAAAAGGATATGGTCATTTATGAAAGTCTGGATCGTGTAAAGCTGGATACAGGGAGGAGATCTGCACTTTTTGAACGAGGAGAAGAAATTATTTTAAAAGGCGCGTTTTCAAAATTAAAGATAAGCGACGGATTATCTGCAACTTTACCGCTATTATCATATTTGGGAATTACTTATAAAAAAAATGAAATAGTAAAGGATGTTTTAGAATGGTTTGAATGTGGCATAGAATTCTTAAATTACGGTAATCCAGTTGAAGAACTTCGTGTGGCAGCGTCAAATTCAGAAGATGTGAAACAGCTGATGTTGGGCATGATTCAGGAAATGGATTTGGACATTGTGGATTTTCGCGTAATCGAAGACGAGGATAAGCAGATTGACATATATACAAAACATAGAGTAGAAGGCTGCGAAGTAGAACTGAATTTACTGGAAGAATCCAGTGGAACAAAGAAATTATTTGGACTTATGCCATTTATTGCTTCAAGTTTACTTAATGGAACAACGCTGGTAATTGATGAATTGGATGCAAAAATACACCCCGTTTTATTGCGCCATATCATTATGATGTTTAATAATATGAGTATCAATAAAAAGAAGGCACAGCTGATCTTTACGTCGCATGATCTGTCGACAATGAATAGCGAGGTGTTCCGCAGAGATGAGATTTGGTTCGTTGCAAAAGGAAATGTTCAGAATTCTAAACTATATTCTCTTGTAGAGTTTAAGAACGAAAAGGGAGAATCTGTCCGTAAGGATGCACGATTTGATAAACAGTATCTGGAAGGCAAGTATGGCGCCGATCCATATCTTAAAAAGATAATAGATTGGGGGAAGGTCAATGCCTAAGAAAGCCAGGGTGGAAAATTGGAAAAAGATGCGTCGTCAGGAATACCTGGAATTAAAAAAGTACCGTTATTATATTTTTTGCGAAGGACAGCAGACAGAACCACAGTACTTTGCAGGATTTAAAAGGTTGATAGAAGAAAACCCGATTTATAAAGATATGGTATTGATCGAGATAGAATCTTGCCAGGCAGAAACAATGCGGGTAATTGGGAAGGCAGAGGAGTATGTGAAGAAAAATAAAATAAGAAGTGGTCAGATCTGGTGTGTGTATGACAAGGACAGCTTTCCAGCGGAACATTTTAATGGCGTTGTCGAACGTGTCAAAAATTTAAATAAGGGAAATTTGGAATTGCAATATCATGCAGCCTGGAGCAATGAATGCATTGAGTTTTGGTTTCTCCTGCATTTTGTTTACTATACGGCTAATAATCATCGCTCAGAATATATTGCATTTTTAAACACTAAATTTAGAGAGCTCGGATTCGAAAAATATGAGAAGAACATGAAAGATATTTTTGATATTCTGATGAAGAAAGGGAATCCGAAATTGGCAATTCGATATGCAAAAAGAATTATAAAAGAAGGATATGGAAAAACACCGGCAGAGATCGCACCGGGAACTAAGGTATATGAATTAGTAGAGGAACTGGGAAAGTACTTGCCAGAAAAAATGCAGGAGGCATTTAGGTAAAGCCGACGTCCCTATATAAAATCCAATTTGCGGTAAGGAGGATAACCGTGGAGAACAGCCAATACAAAATGCACGACATCCATATGCATATCATACCGGGCGCAGACGACGGCTCCTGGAGCCTTGATATGTCCCTGTCTATGATATACATGGCTTTTCAGCAGGGAATTGAACGGATCATCGCGACGCCCCACAGCAGCGCGTTCGACCAGCATCCGGAGCTTGTAAAAGAGGGATTTCAGGAGCTGAAAGATCATATTGCAAAGCGGCTGCCCTGGATCCGCCTGTATTCTGGCTGCGAGGTCGCGTGCAGCGCAGGGAACATGGAAAAAGTGCTGGAGAGGCTGCAGAAGGGCAGCTATCCGACGCTCAATCATACAGATCATGTGCTGACGGAATTTTCTGTAAGAATAGAAAAAGAAGAAGCCGTATCCTGTGCGAAGCAGCTTTTGGCTGCCGGCTGGATCCCTGTCCTGGCCCATGCGGAACGATACCGGCAGCTCTTTGAGAGAGAGGAAAAGAACGGGGATTGTATGAGAGAGCTGAAAGCCCTTGGCTGCAGGATCCAGATCAACGTCTACAGCGTATTTGATGAGGAAAACGAGACGATAAAGCAAAACGCCCTGGAACTGGTAAAAAAGAGATACGTGGATTTTCTTGGGACCGACGCCCATCGAATGAACCAGAGACCTCCCAGCGCGGAAGCAGGGTTGAGATTTTTGTATGAAAATTTTGATAAAGACTATATAGACAGGATTGCGTTCCTTAACGGGGAGGAGCTCCTGAAGATTTAAAGCCAGGCGGCAGAGACAAAACGACGAAAAGGTCGTTGCTGTTTCTGCCGCCTGTATTATGCTGCGGAAAAATTTTTGAACAGTTCACGCCCTCCTGAACTGATACAAATTTCTTATGAACCTTAAGCGAACTGGCTGTTGTAAAGCTCGGCGTAGGCGCCGCCGGCTGCGAGCAGCTGCCGGTGGTTCCCCTGCTCGATGATATTTCCCGCCTGCATGACAAGGATCAGATCCGCGTCGACGATGGTGGAAAGCCTGTGGGCAATCACAAAACTGGTCCTGTTTTCCATCAGGGACCGCATAGCTTTTCCGATCTCCATTTCCGTGCGGGTGTCGACGGAAGAAGTGGCTTCGTCCAGGATCAGGATCGGCGGGTCGCACAGCATGACGCGGGCGATGGTGAGGAGCTGACGCTGCCCGGCGGAAATATTTTCCGCGTCGTTGTCAAGCACTGTATCGTATCCATGGGCCATGGTGCGGATGAAAAAATCCGCCCGCGCGGCCTTTGCCGCCGCAACGATCTCTTCGCGGGTCGCTTCCGGCCTGCCGTAGGCGATATTTTCCGCGATCGTGCCCTCAAAAAGCCAGGTGTCCTGGAGCACCATGCCAAAGTTGGAACGCAGGCTGGCGCGGGTCAGCTCCCTGGTGTCTGCGCCGTCCAGGAAAATGCCGCCGCCGTTTACCTCGTAAAAACGCATCAGCAGGTTGATCAAAGTGGTTTTCCCGGCTCCGGTGCTTCCTACGATAGCAATCTTCTGGCCGCTCTTTACGGAGAATGAAATATCGTCCATCAGGATCTTGTCCGGAGAGTAGCCGAAACGGACGTGGCTGAAATCTACGTTTCCCTGAGGTTTGCCGAGCTGCCTGGGAAGCTCAGGATCAGGAGAGATCTCTTCTTCATCCAGCAGCTCGTAGACCCGTTCCACAGAGGCCAGGGCGGACTGCATGGAGTTGATCATAAATGACATTTCTGTGATCGGTTCCCCGGCCTGATTGACATATTGGAAAAAGGCCTGGAACCTTCCGGGAGTCAGCCTGCCGTCAAGGAGCATAAGACCGCCGAAAACAGCGATCATCACCAGGCCGCAGCGGTTGACGATGCGGATCGCCGGGTTGATGGCATTCATCATAAAATCGGTCTTCTGCGCCGCGCTGGCGAGCTCTTCGGAAGCCTCATGGATCTTCCGGGAGCTGGCGTCCTCATAATTAAAAGCTTTGATGATCATCCGGCCGCTGTAAGCCTCTTCGATCAGGCCGTTCATTTTTCCGATGCAGCTTTGGCGTCTGGCCGCGTATTTCAGGGTCTTCCTGGAAACGATCTTCGTACAGAACAGGGAGATGCCCATGAAAATGAGAAAGATCACAGTCAGCAAAACACTAAAGGAGATCATCATCACCAGGGAACCGACGATGGTCCCTACCGCCATAAAAAAACGGAGAAGGCCGGTCTGCAGCGCCTCCGACATCTTTTCCAGGTCATTGGTGGCATGGCTCATGATCTCTCCGGCCTGCCGCCTGTCATAGAAGGAAAGCGGAAGCCTCTGGAGCTTTCGGCTGATCTCGCCTCTTAACTGCAGATTCAGCTTTTCTGCAAAGCTTGCCATAAGAAAACTCTGCAGGACATAAAAGATGCCGCTGATCAGGTACAGCATAAGGAGAATGAAGATCTGCCTGCCGCCATATTCCCAGGTAATGCGAAACGGCGCGGCGCCTGCGGCGGCTTCCTTTATGCGGTTCCAGATAAGATCTACCACGTTTGCGCTGTATAACGGGGCGATGATCGTAAAAAATGTATAGATCCCTATAGAGAGAAATACGACGGCCAGGCGGAGCTTCTGCCTTCCCATGGACTTCAGAAACCGTATTATGGTCCGCCGTGTATCCTTTACTTCAAAAACTTCGTCTTCGAAATAGCCTGTCTCGTTATCCATTTTGTCCACCGCCTTTCATCTGAGATTGTGCGATATCCCGGTAAACCGGGCAGTTTTCCATAAGCTCACTGTGCTTTCCCATACCGGCGATCCTTCCGTCGTCCAGTACGATGATCTGGTCGGCATGGAGGATGGTGCTGATCCGCTGTGCGATGATCAGGATCGAGCTGTCTTTTATCTCATCGGCGAGAGCGCGGCGCAGGGCGGCGTCCGTTTTGAAATCAAGAGCGGAGAAACTGTCGTCAAAAATATACAGATCCGCTTTTTTGATGATCGCCCGCGCGATAGACAGGCGCTGTTTCTGGCCGCCGGAAAAATTTGTGCCGCCCTGAGCGACGTGGGACTTCAGGCCGCCGGGCAGTCCGTCTACAAAGCCAGCCTGAGCGATGGAGAGAGCGCGTTTCATTTCTTCCCTGTCTGCATCCGGCTTTCCGTATTTCAGATTATCCTCGATGGTCCCGGAAAACAGCCATGCTTTCTGGGGAACATAAGCGATGTGCTCTCGCAGATCGTGCTGCCGCAGATCACGGATATCCTGGCCCTGAAACAGGATCCGCCCGGAGGTGACGTCGTGATATCGGAGGATCAGCTTTGCAATGGTGGATTTTCCGCTTCCTGTTCCGCCGATGATAGCGGTCGTCTCGCCCCTCCGGCAGGAAAAGGAAAGGCCGCTTAAGGTTTCTTCGTCTGCATCTTCAAAACGGAAGGCTGCGTTTTCAAAACGGACGACTTCCGGAGCAGGTTCAGACTCGCCGCCAGGCGCGTCAGGACAGGCGCGGTCTCCTGCGCCGTCCTGGATCTCAAGTTCCAGAGAGAGCACTTCCCCGATACGGTCCAGGCAGATGATCGCTCTGGGAAGAAGGATCACTACCATCTGGGCCATTACAAGGTAAAATAAGATCCAGATAGCATATTCCGTTACGGCGGTGATATCGCCGATGGCCATTTTCCCCGCGCCGACCTGGTTGCCGCCAATGTAAAGGATGGCAACGATGCACAGGTTGATGGAGACCATAGCCAGACTGTCTAAAGCGGCGAACAGGCGATTTGCCTGGATGGCCGATACGGCATAGTCGGAAAAGGTCTTCTCCATCCGCCCGGATTCGTAGTTTTCTTTGTTAAAGGCGCGGATCACCCGTACGCCGGTAATATTTTCCCTCAGGATCACATTTACCCGGTCTAACAGTTTCTGCAGCGCGGCGAAAATGGAAGAAGCCTTTCGGATGATCGATATGGCGATGACCATAACGAAGGCCATAATGCCAAGGATCAGCAGACCCATGGCAGAGCTGATGCGAAATGTAAACGCGATCCCCAGCGCGCACATGATGGGAACAGGCAGCACCATCTGGATAAACATGACAAATGCCTGCTGGATCGTATTGATATCGTTGATAGTTCGCGTCACCATGGAAGCAGTCCCGAACCGCTCGAAATCTTCCGAAGAAAATGTCAGAGTCTTATCATAAATGGCATTGCGCATATCGCGGCCAAGACCGGCGGATGCTTTCGAGCAGAACCAGCTTCCGGCCAGCACGGAACCCCCGGTGATGATGGAAACTGCCAGCATAGCGATCCCCTTCCAGATGATCTCATCCAGGCTGCCGCCTGTGACCGCCAGATTGATCATATCCGCGGTGATCGTCGGAACCAGCAGGGCGCCTGTTACATCTACGGTAACAGATAAAAGTACTATAAGGCACAATTTCCAGTAAGGCTTTAAAAAGTGCAGCAAAAGCTTCATAGATCCGATTCCTCGCTTTTATGTTTGAGAGTCTTAAATGTCTGTTGAAATTCTTCCTCTGTCAGCTGATACTGTTTGTCAGAGAGGGACAAAAACAGGCGGCGTTCTTCATCGCTCATCCGGGAAAGGGCGCGTTCCTCCGCTTCCAGAATGGGGATGACCGTATGCCGGCAAAGCTTTATCCCTTCATCGGTCAGGACGACAGCCTTGCTGTTGCGGGCGGAGGCGATGGGCCTGAGGCAGATGTAGCCGGACCGCACAAGACTGCTGATGGCCGAATTGACCGTCTGCTTCGGCAGGGACCACGTTTCCGACAGGGCATTCTGCGTGTAAATATCGTCGGATTCACAAAGAGAATACAAGATCCAGAAAGCAGCGTCAGAAAGGCCGCATTGCAGGGCCGCGGCATGATAGAGTTCCGTTTGCTTCTTATAAAGACGGTTCAGTTCAATGTTTTGTTCCTTTACTATATTGTTCAATAGAAGTACCTCCTTGCGGGAATGAGCCGCCAGTGTCCGGAAAATGAGGACATGCGTTTGGTGAATGTTCAAAATCCGAGTTCGGACTATAGAAAGTATAAATCCGAAATCGGATTTTGTCAAGACGTGATCTTCTTGTCCGCTGCAACAACAAACGCATGAAATAAAAATAAGTGCAGCTGCCAGAAATGATTACTTTCTGTCAACTGCACTGCTCTAGAATACAACAAGTGTCTTGTGGGATTTTACGCCATCACAACCATACATTCTTTCTCGCAAAATGCGATTCCATACTTGATGATCTTCTTCGTGCCACGGCGCTTCAGGCCTTCCGCATAATTCCTTTCTTCGATCTGTTTTAACGCTTCCGCACATGCCTTCTCCAGATTCCCGTCATCCGCATATTTCAGTTCGATCACGATTCCAACCCGGCCCGGCGTCTGGATAGAGATATCGCTGTAGCCTTCACCGGTTTCTGCATTCTGACGCACGTCTGAAGAAGTATGAAATTCCTGTGAACTTATAGAATAATAGAAAATTTTCTGCTAGAATACGATTAATCATAATAGCGCAGGCAAGGCTGCCGGACGGAAATGTACGTGAAATGGAGGAGTGGATATGGATCCGTTGAAGATACTAGTTGTGGATGACGAGGCCAGAATGAGAAAGCTTGTAAAAGACTTCCTCACGCTGAAGGGATATATTGTAATAGAAGCAGGGGACGGGGAAGAGGCGGTAGAGCTGTTTTTTAACCAGAAAGATATCGCCCTGATCATCCTGGATGTGATGATGCCGAAGATGGACGGCTGGGAAGTGTGCAAAACGATCCGGAAGTATTCGAAAGTCCCGATCATCATGCTCACTGCCAAAAGCGAGGAGCGGGACGAGCTTCAGGGCTTCAGCCTTGGAGTGGACGAATACATCTCCAAGCCGTTCAGCCCGAAGATCCTGGTGGCGAGAGTAGAAGCGATCCTGCGCCGGAGCAATGTGATCTCTGCCGGAGTGACGACTGTGGGAGGGATCGAGATCGACAAGGAAGCCCATCAGGTCAGGATCGACGGAAAACCGATCGAACTCAGTTATAAGGAATTTGAGCTTCTCAGTTACTTTGTGGATAATCAGGGGATCGCCCTGTCGCGGGAAAAGATTTTAAATAACGTATGGAATTACGATTATTTCGGCGACGCCAGGACGATCGACACCCATGTCAAGAAGCTTCGGAGCAAGCTGGGGGACAAGGGAGAATACATTAAGACAATATGGGGAATGGGATATAAATTTGAGGTAGACCAATGAAACATTCAATAAGAGCCAGGCTGATCTGTGTATTTGGCGGCCTGATGGTCGTGATCCTCCTTTCCATCTGGGGCGTCAATAACTGGCTGTTGGAAGACTTTTATGTAAAAGATAAACTGAAAAATCTGAACGAGGCGTATACAAGGATCGATACAGAGCTTCAGGAAGAGGAACAGTCACTTTTAACGCCGTATTCTGAAAACGACGATGCCAGCGGCCTGTCTATGATCCTCAGGGAACTGGGCGATAAATACAACATGACGACCGTTCTGATAGACGGTTCCAGCGGGACCGTCGTTATCTCTTCCGCCAGAGATAAGGATTTTCTGACGGAAAAGATAAAAAGATATATGGTAAATGATTTCGGTCCCTTTGATCCGGAAGTCCTGGAAAAAACAGACAACTATACCATATATCGCTATTACGACGACCGCACAGACCGGTCTTACCTGGAGTCCATCGGGATGTTTTCCAATGGCCGGACCATATTTCTCATGTCCACGCCTGTAGCCAGCATATGGGAGAGTGTGGACCTTTCTAACCAGTTTCTGGCATATGTAGGACTGATCGCTTTGTTTGTCAGCATAGTGATCATTTACTTTATCTCTCGTCAGATCACTTCTCCGATCATGGATCTGGCGAAGCTTTCCGTTCAGATGTCCCATCTGGACTTTGAAGCGAAATATACTGGAAAAGAAAAGGATGAGATCGGCGTCCTGGGACACAGCATGAACCGTTTGTCGGAAAAACTGAAAGAAACCATCGGCGAGCTGCGCTCAGCCAATAACGAGCTGCAGAAAGATATTAAAGAAAAGATCCAGATCGACGAGATGCGCAAGGAATTTATTTCCAATGTGTCCCACGAACTGAAGACGCCGATCGCTCTGATCCAGGGATACGCGGAAGGCCTGAGTGAAGGTATGTGCGAAGACAAAGGAAGCAGAGATTATTACTGCAGCGTTATTGTGGACGAAGCAAATAAAATGAATAAAATGGTGCGCCAGCTTCTCGACCTGACCGCTCTGGAGTTTGGAGACAACAGTCCGGTGATGGAGTGCTTTGACATCACCGCTTTGATCCGGGGAGTCCTTACCTCCGCCAATATCCTGATCCAGCAGAAAAATGTAAAAGTGGAGTTTGAGAATACAGAGTCGGTATGGGTATGGGCGGATGAATTTAAGATAGAAGAAGTCGTTACCAACTATCTGAGTAATGCGTTGAACCATGTGGATGTCCCTGACGGGCAGGATGAAGACAGCGGCGAAAAATTTATCCGTATTACCATAGAGAAAGAGAAAGCAGACGTAAGGGTTACGGTATATAATACAGGAAAACACATTCCTAAAGAAGATATCCCGAAGCTCTGGACAAAATTTTTTAAGGTGGATAAAGCGAGAACGAGAGAATACGGCGGAAGCGGCATTGGCCTTTCCATCGTAAAAGCGATCATGGACTCCCACAACAAAGAATGCGGCGTGGAAAATACAGACGGCGGCGTAGAATTTTGGTTCACTCTTGACGGGAAGACAGAAGAATGATGATATAATAACTTAGACACGTGCCGGGACATGAGGCTGTAATATATGCCGGATCGCTTTTACAAGCAAGCTTGTAAGGCTCTTTATCATATGTCCTGGCGCACGCTGTTATATCCTTTTGAAAAAAATGGAAAAAAGATGTTGACTTTTGTCAAAAGGTCTGCTATTATAAAACACGCCTCGCAAAAACGAGGTAAAACAAAAACAAAATCCACTTAAAGATTTTGAAAAAAATAAAAAAACCTGTTGACAAAGGCAGGTCGGTGTGATAAGATATAACACGCCGCTTGAAAAGAGCAGCAGGGAGCACCTTGAGAATTGAAGATTAAACAGTATGTAAGACCCTGAAAATTCCAAAAGAAAAGGCGAAGGTTAAGCCTTGGATTTTGAGAAAAAATTCAGAACAACAACCAAGTAAAGAGACG
>DWZA01000021.1 GCA_019118365.1 Candidatus Lachnoclostridium stercoravium
AAGGAAAAGAGCGGAAACCCTGTAAAATCAAGGTTTCCGCCCAATTAAAAAGAGCGCGAGACGGGATTCGAACCCGCGGCCCCCACCTTGGCAAGGTGGTGCTCCACCCCTGAGCCACTCGCGCATAAATAGAAACAATATTCTGTTTTGGAAGCGGGTGATGGGAATCGAACCCACGTATCCAGCTTGGAAGGCTGGTGTTCTACCATTGAACTACACCCGCATATGGCGGTTAAAACAACCTGTAATTTTCAACGCTCAATCAGTTTACCATATGAGGGTAAAGTTGTCAAGGCTTTTTTGAAAATTCGAAAAATTGTAAGCATAAACGCCACGAGTGCAAGGTGGAGGTGCTGCGGGAGCGGCTGTGATCTCAGAAAGTTTTTTCTTTGGGCAGCCGGATCCTGCAGCAGGCGGCGGACATTTGCACAGGAGAGGTTATAAGATCAGAGCCGGAAGATATCGGCAGTTGCCGATATGGCGCTGTTTCCCATAAATATCCCGTCCGCAGTGCATAAAAAGATGTAAAACAGGCAGTGTCTGTAGGAAAATGTGGCGTAATGGCGGTTTTCTCCCCGATTTTTTTTGATACTTATGGGCGCGCACAGATCCAGGGCGCGCTCCAGCTGGCTGCAGGTGATGATATCAGACCCGCTGCAGGAGAAGAAAGCGGCAAACGGTCCGTATATGTTCCGGCATTTTCGGACAGGTCCAGCCGTTTTTTCCATGCGGAAAAAAGCTCCTGGCCATGGCGGAAAGCTGTAATACAGGCTGTCGTCGGACTGCACGTCTCTGCGGCAGGCCAGCCCGCCGTCAAGAACAGCAAAAATCTCCCCTTCGGACCGATCGGTAAACCGGCATAGCCCGGTATCCTGAAGAGTCGTGCGGTCGGCCCGTATCCCGGTAGACAGGGAGTATTCTTCATAAATATGGATCATTTGAAAGCCGCCTGCTGTCCAGACGCCGTTCTTGTCTAAGGATTTTCCGTCTGGAGCCAGAGTGTCTGTAAGACAGACACCGTTTTTGTCAAAATAATAATATTTCCCATCTATGACCTCCCATTGATCAAAGGGTTCCGATCCGTCGTCCCGCAGGAATGTCCGCCCGTTCCTGCCGGCGATCCACTGGCCGGTATAGGACGGCGCGGCGAAGATATTTTCTTCATTCAGCGGCATGATCGGAGGAAGAAAAAATAATGTTTTCAATTGTGTGATCACCTCCCTTTCAAAACAGAATGCTTTTCAGCCTCCTACTTTTAAGACGTTTAAAAGGCAAAAAAGGTTTTAAAGCGCTGCAAAAATAAGGAAGGAAAAAGGGATTGCAGATTAATGCTTATTTTGATAGAATAAACGTAGTCTGGTTCAGGGAGGAGAAGAAAACAGTGTCTTTCCCTGGGCAGTGAAACAAAAGCATTTATGTTCTGATAAGAGAGGGAAAGAGATGGCTGTTGATAATACATTTGTTATAAAGAAAATCCAGAAATCGGAGTGCCTGTATACGGTATTTTCACCGCTGACAAAGATGCCGTATATCGAGTGCGACGAAGAGACGTTTGACGATCAGGTATACGTTTTTTCCACGGAAGAAGGAGTTAAGGAGTTTGTCAAAGAGAAAAACGAGAAGAAGATCCCGCTCCAGCCTTTTAAGATACCAAACGAGCAGATCAGAGGATTCCTGACAAGCCTGTTTGCGATCGCGGCCAATATGGTCGTTTATACAGACGAGGCGGGCGTATCCAGAGTTGAGCTGGACCAGCTGGCGCCAAAGCCGGATATGGAAAAGCTGGCGAAGGAAAAGATCCCGGTACTGAACCCGACGCTGACTTTGACCGTGCTTTACTTTATCCAGGAGCTTCGCCGTCCGGTGCAGCATGATCCGGTCAAGCTGAGAGATATGGAAGAAGAGATGGTCGCCGACCTGATCCGGTCCCGTTTTATCCTTGCTCTGGAAGACTCGGAAAAGAAGGAAGACGGTACGCCGAATCTGCGCATCCCGTTTTTAAAGACCCAGGAAGGGGATAAATATCAGCCGATCTTCTCTGATTTTGCGGAGTTCCGTAAATATGCCGGCGTCAATGTAAAAAAATACAGGGTGTCCAATTTGGCGTTTGCGGATCTGCTGAAGTTCCTCCAGAAGGATACGAAGGGTTATGTGGTAAATCCGGCTGGTTTCAGCCTTGTACTCACAAGAGAGCAGCTGACCAGGGTGATGAACGATTACCAGATCGGAATGCCAGAGGAAAAGAAAACAGAGGAGAAGGCTCCGGAAGCGGCTGGCGCTCCGGAAACAGCAGGCGCAGCGGATACGGCAGAAGCGCCGCAGGAGAGTAAGGAAAATCAGGAATAAAAGACAGAGGATATAGAAGTTTAGAAGCCCGGAGACAGGACTGGCAGGAAAGCCGGTCCTGTTTCCGGGCTTTTACGGCATCTGGCGTTTGTTCCCGGAAAAATCCTTGCGAAACCTTGCCCTTTCGTATACAATATGTGCAGAAGATACGAAAGGAGAGAGGGCCTTATGGAAAAAACGACACTTGTGATCATGGCGGCCGGAATCGGAAGCAGGTTCGGCGGCGGGATCAAACAGCTGGAGCCAGTAGGGCCGGGGGGAGAGATCATTATGGATTATTCCATCCATGATGCTCTTGAGGCCGGATTTAATAAGATCATTTTCATTATCCGCAAGGACCTGGAAAAAGATTTTAGGGAGATCATCGGAAACAGGATCGAAAAAGTAGCCGATGTTGCCTATGCGTTCCAGGAGCTGGATGATCTGCCGGAGGGTTTTAGCAGGCCGGAAGGAAGGACGAAGCCGTGGGGCACAGGACAGGCGGTATTAAGTATCAAAGGGCTGGTCGAGGGGCCGTTCCTTGTGATCAACGCAGACGACTACTACGGAAAAGAAGGATTTAAGAAGATCCACGACTACATGACCCATGATATGGATCAGAACGCGGAAGTTTACGATATCTGCATGGGCGGATTTATCCTGAAAAACACTCTGAGCGAAAACGGCGGTGTTACCAGAGGCGTTTGCCAGGTAAACCCGGACGGGACTTTAAAGGATGTAACGGAGACTTTTAATATCCAGATGAAAGAAGACGGAACTCTGGATGCATTTGATGAAGACGGCGATCCGGTTTCCATCCAGCCGTCCCAGCACGTGTCCATGAATATGTGGGGACTTCCGGAATCCTTCTTAAACGAGCTGGAAACAGGCTTCCCGGAATTCTTAAAGGGGCTTTCAAAAGAAGATCTGAAGTCCGAATATCTGCTTCCCAAAGTGATCGATAAGCTGATCAAATCAGGAAAAGCGACTGTGCGCGTCCTTGAAACTCAGGACAAATGGTTTGGCGTCACTTACAGGGAAGATAAGGAAGCGGTCGTAGCTTCCATCAGAAAACTGATCCAGGACGGCGTTTATCCGGAAAAGCTTTTTAACTGACAGTTGTAGCTTTTGTAACAGTTCTGAACGGTTTACTGATTTTTTAAGAAAAAAGTCGGAAACCACAGCGGATTGTTAAGAGAAAAGAAAAGACAGATACCTCCCTTTTCGTTTATAATCAAGGTACTAAAGGATGATTATGAAAAGGGAGGTATTTTTATGAAAATAAAAGGAATCGTGACAGGAGCGGCGGCAGCCGGAGCGGTCCTTCTGACTGCGTGCAGCACAGGAACTCAGGGGGCAGGAACTGCAGCAGGCGGCGTTGTGCAGGTCCAGAACGTGGAGGAGCAGGTGATATCGGTCAGCAGCAGGGAAGAAGTGCAGGTGACGCCGGATATGGCGGAGATCGTGTACAGCGTTTATACCCAGGAAGCCGACGCGAAGGCCTGCCAGGAAGCGAATGGAAAGCAGCTGGATCAGGTGATAGAAATGTTAAAGGGCATGGGATTTGAGGAAAGTTCCATCCAGACTTCGAATTACAGCATGAATCCGATCTACGACTGGGATGCCGGGCAGACGATCACAGGATATGAGATGGAGACGATGGTCACATTGTCAGACGTTCCTATCGATCAGGCGGGAGAGGTGATCTCCAATTCCGTATCTGCCGGTGTGAACAACATCCGTTCGGTATCTTATCTGTCCAGTACCTATGACGAGGCGTATCAGGAAGCCTTAAAGATGGCCATAGAAGAGGCGTCTGTAAAAGCGCAGGCCATGGCGGAAGCGGGCGGCTGCACCCTGGGCAAGATCGTAGGGATCACAGAATACGGTGGGAACCAGCAGGCAAAATATACCGGGTATTCCAACAGCGTCGCCAGAGCGGAAAGCGCGGCGGTTATGGATGCGGGCGCTATGAATATTATGCCTGGCGAGATCAGCATAGAGGCAGACATTACAGTAGAATTTGCGATCAACTGACTTTTTTACTGATGTATGATAAAGAAGTATATAGAAGTGTAATAAATTTTGCCGTTCCTATCCGGCACTTGCGCATTGTGACGGATAGGGCGGGCAGCTTGGCAATGCCATGCGCAATGCAGATGAAGGGCCAGGCGTGGATATTGATCGCGGCGTACATACAGGTCCTGGCATGGACATTGAACGCGATAAGCGCACTGGCCCTGGTGTAGGTCTGTAGTGTGCGACGCCGCAACGGTTTAGGCTCGGAACGCTCCGGGCCTTTTGCTGATTGCGGCATGATTTACTATACGCTATAATGAGCGAAGGGAATAACCGTGTCACTGCAAGGGCGTTGGCCTTCCATCCTACATAGATGGGAGGTGATGCGTATGATGTTCGATTTCAAAGACCTGATGGCGTTTGGGATGTTCATTCTCGCATTGCTTACCTTTATCCGAAATAATCGTAAGTAACTTTTTCTAAGTCCCAGAAATGGGCATAGAAAAACCACCCTTGTATACTTGGCGGTTGAAAGGGTGGAATTTCTATCTCTTCAATATTGGCCAACCCCTTGCGGGCGGTTGTTCCTTTTGTGTTTTTATTATAGCACAGTAAGTTGAAAAATGCAAATATGGGTTTATAGACGACGGGCTTTGCTTTTTTTCAAGAATATATTGAATCATACTATTGCAAAAGTGAAACAGCATCGTTAGCGTTCCAAATGTTAATGGGGTCAGATACCCTAACACATTTTCCATATTTTATACCTTCTTCTTGTAGTTATCTATATTCCAGCAAAGGTGGGCGGACTGCGGGCGGCGGCGCGAATGCGTCGTTCATCTTGATCGCCCGCTGGCTTTGTTATTTTATTTCCTATTCATTTTGAAATACTTTTCCAAATAACCAATGTGTAAATGGTGCTGCGGCAAACATATTCCAGAAAAAGGCCATCGGAAAATTTTTTAAGATTGTTCCTATCCAAATTGCTGGCAACTGAGAAAGTGGAGCGTTGGCAAAAATAATATTGAAAAGAATAGATGCTACCAGACTCATAGTTGGGCACATAACTGCAATCGTTCCAGCTTGACGAAGTAACTGACAGATATAAGGATTATCTTGTCCTGGATTACAATGTTTTGAAGCGATTGCGCTTCCGATCCGGTTCCCCCATAAATTTGAAAACAGAATAACAAATAATCCCATATAAGCTGCTTCTTTTAGTGCGTCTAAAAAAATGGCATTTGTCATATTACTTAGACCGCCGACAGTTAAGTTAACTCCCTCTTTTATGGCAATATTATAAACTTCCATTCCATAAGCCATTGTATATGACATAATTATTCCGAAAATAAATCCCTGAAATTTGTTTTTTGGCATATTCCACTTCATCTCCTTTTGATCACGGTATTTCATGAAAAAATGTATAACCTATATTGTTGCATCTGCCTGTTTTTTCCCTTTCAGAATCCCGATTTTATGATATACTTTTAGGTGACGATGAAGGGAGAATTCTATGAAATCACTTGTTATTGCAGAGAAGCCTTCCGTGGCGCGGGATATTGCCCGCGTGCTGCGCTGTCAGAAGCAGTGCGACGGCGCCATAGAAGGGGAAAAATATATTGTTACCTGGGGGCTGGGCCATCTGGTGGAGCTGGCTGACCCGGAAGCTTACGACGATAAATATAAAGAATGGAAGATGGAGCATCTGCCTATGATGCCGGATCCGTTCCGCCTGGAAGTGATCGGCCAGACGGGGAAACAGTACCGGGCAGTGAAAAATCAGCTGCACAGAAAAGACGTGGGAGAGGTGATCATCGCCACTGACGCCGGAAGAGAGGGCGAGCTGGTGGCCAGACTGATCCTGGCCAAGGCCGGCAATACAAAGCCTTTAAAAAGACTGTGGATCTCATCGGTAACAGACAAGGCGATACGGGAAGGATTCGCTCACCTGAAAGACGGGAAAGAGTATCAGGATCTTTATGACGCCGCGCTCTGCCGGGCGGAGGCGGACTGGCTGGTGGGGATCAACGCCACAAGGGCCCTGACCTGCAAATACAATGCCCAGCTTTCCTGCGGCCGCGTCCAGACGCCGACTCTGGCGATCATCGCAAAGAGAGAGCAGCAGATCAAAGATTTTGTGCCAAAACCGTATTACGGGATCACAGCCCATGGAAAAGCCGGGCAGGCTTCTGTGATATCCCTGACATGGCAGGACAAGAAGTCCGGCAGCATGTCTTCTTTCGATCTGGAAAAGATCAAAGGGATTGAAGAAAAACTGAAAAAGTCCGGGGCGGACGGCGTGGTAGAAGAAGTGAAACGGACGGACAAATCGGTTTGCGCGCCTCTTTTATACGATCTTACGGAACTTCAGCGGGAGGCGAACCGCCGCTACCAGTATTCGGCAAAGGAAACTCTGAATATCATACAGCGGCTGTACGAAAACCACAAGGTCCTGACATATCCAAGGACGGATTCCAGATATTTAAGCAGCGATATCGTTCCTACGCTGAAGGAGCGCCTTGCGGCCTGCGGTACAGGACCTTACCGGAAGCTGGCCGGAAAGGTGATGAACCAGCAGTTTTCGGCGAAAGCCAGCTTTGTAAACGACGGGAAAGTATCGGACCACCATGCGATCATCCCTACGGAGCAGTTTGTCCAGCTGGATCACATGACCATCGACGAAAGAAGGATCTACGATCTTGTTGTGCGCCGTTTCCTGGCCGTTCTTTATCCCCCGTACGAATACCAGCAGGTGCGGATAACTGTGGATATCTTCGGAGAAAAATTTCTGGCCGGTGGAAAAGTCACGAAATCAAAAGGCTGGAAGGCTGTTTATGAAGACAGCGAGATTTCCGGACGGGACGAAGATGGAGACGACGGGCTGAATGGGGACGATATAAAACAGGAAACCTTCAAAGATCAGGAGCTTCCATCCCTGGAAAAAGGAGCTGCAGTGAAAAACCTGTCTTTTGCCCGGACGGAAGGAAAGACAAAGCCGCCGGCTCATTTTAATGAGGCTACTCTTTTGTCAGCCATGGAAAACCCCGTGGCTTATATGGAGTCGAAGGACAGGGCGATGGCAAAGACCCTTGGAGAGACTGGCGGCCTTGGGACAGTGGCCACAAGAGCGGATATCATCGAGAAGCTTTTCGGAAGTTTTCTCCTGGAGAAAAAGGGACAGGAGATCTATCTCACCTCCAAGGCAAGACAGCTTCTGGACCTTGTGCCGGAAGACTTAAGAAAACCGGAACTTACGGCGGACTGGGAGATGAAGCTGTCCAGGATCGCCGGTGGAAAGATGAAACGATCTGTTTTTATGAAGGACATCCGTTCCTATACCAGCGGGCTGATCGAGGAGATCCGGGAAGGGGACGGACAGTTCCACCATGACAATCTGACCAACAAGAAATGCCCGCAGTGCGGGAAAAGGCTTTTGCTGGTAAAAGGGAAAAATTCCGAGCTGCTGGTGTGCCAGGACAGGGAGTGCGGCTACCGGGAAACGATTTCCAGGACTTCCAACGCCAGATGCCCCAAATGCCATAAGAAAATGGAGCTTCGGGGAAGCGGGGACGGGAAGATCTTTGTCTGCAGATGCGGCTACAAGGAGAAGCTGACGGCGTTTCAGGAGAGGCGTAAAAAGGAAGGCGCCGGAGTATCCAAACGGGACGTGGCTAAATACCTGGAACGGCAGAAAAAGGAAGAAAAAGAGCCGATCAATTCTGCTTTTAAGGATGCCTTTGCAAAAATGAATGTTCTATGCAAGGATGATAAAAAATGATATACTGGTACTTAAGGAGCGGATATCACAGCAGACAGAGAGAAGGAGATTTTAAATATGACAAAGATGATTTCCTGGAATGTAAACGGCCTCAGGGCCTGCGTGGGAAAGGGATTTCTTGATTATTTTAAAGAGGCGGACGCCGATATATTTTGCATCCAGGAGACAAAGCTCCAGGAGGGCCAGATCCAGCTGGATCTGGAAGGATATCACCAGTACTGGGATTATGCGGAGAAGAAAGGCTATTCCGGCACGGCGATGTTTACAAAGGAAGAGCCCCTTTCCGTGGCTTACGGGCTGGGGATCGACGAGCACGATAAAGAAGGCAGAGTGATCGCCGCGGAGTTTCCGGAGTATTACGTGGTCACCTGCTACACGCCTAATTCCCAGGAAGGGCTGGCAAGGCTTCCTTACCGCAGGACCTGGAACGAGGCGTTTCTGGCATATATGAAAAA
The DNA here is from genome assembly GCA_019118365.1 of Candidatus Lachnoclostridium stercoravium. Taxonomy (GTDB): domain Bacteria; phylum Bacillota; class Clostridia; order Lachnospirales; family Lachnospiraceae; genus Lachnoclostridium_A; species Lachnoclostridium_A stercoravium. Next base: position 8,578 of record DWZA01000021.1, read on the forward strand.
ATTAGAAGAGAAAAAACCAGTGATCTTCTGCGGGGACTTAAATGTGGCTCATGAGGAGATCGACCTGAAGAATCCGAAGACAAACAGGAAAAACGCGGGATTCTCCGATGAGGAACGGGAAGACTTTACCACGCTTTTAAACGCGGGTTTTATCGATACATTCCGGTATTTCTATCCGGATGCCGAAGGCATATATTCCTGGTGGTCTTATCGCTTCAGCGCCAGGGCGAAAAACGCAGGGTGGCGCATTGACTATTTCTGCGTATCCCAGAGCCTGAAGGACAGGCTGGAGTCGGCTGCGATCCATACGCAGGTCATGGGTTCCGACCATTGTCCGGTGGAACTGGTACTGAAGTGAAAAGACAGGATGGTAATTGAATGAGTATAGTTACAGCAGAACATTTGACAAAATCATATACGGAGCGCCTGCTTTTTGACGACGCTTCTTTTTCCCTGGAAGAGGGAGAAAAGGCCGGTCTGATCGGCATAAACGGCACCGGCAAGTCCACGCTTTTAAAGATACTGGCAGGCCTGGAGGAGCCGGATGAGGGGACGGTGGTCTGGAGACGGAACCTGGATATCCGCTATCTCCCTCAGAATCCCCGGTTTACTCCGGGAGATACAGTCCTTGAAAGCATTGTCCGGGATAACGAGGGCCATTCCCATGTATGGGATCTGGAAAGCCAGGCAAAGATATTTCTTACAAAGCTGGGGATCACGGATTTTGATGCGAAGGTAGAGACGCTTTCCGGCGGACAGAGAAAGAGGATCGCCCTGGCCAGCGTGCTCCTTTCCACCGCGGATCTTCTGATCCTGGACGAGCCCACCAACCATCTGGACAGCGAGATGGCGGACTGGCTGGAAGAGTATCTGAAAAACTTTAAAGGCTCTCTTCTGATGGTGACTCACGACCGGTATTTCCTGGACAGTGTGACAGACCGGATCGCGGAGCTGGATAAAGGAAAGATCTACAGTTACAAGGCCAATTATGAAGGCTTTCTCAAACTGAAGGCAGAACGGGAAGACATGGAAGCAGCCTCGGAGAGAAAGCGGCAGTCCATCCTCCGGATAGAATTGGCCTGGATGCAGAGAGGAGCCAGAGCCCGTTCTACAAAGCAGAAAGGCCGTATCCAGAGATACGAAGCCTTAAGGGATATGGAAGGGCCGAAGACGGATCAGCAGGTGGAGCTGGAATCCATTTCCAGCAGGCTGGGAAGGACGACCGTAGAGCTGAACAGTATCTGCAAAGCCTACGGGGACAGGACTTTGATCCGGGATTTTACGTATATATTCCTGAAAAATGACAGGATCGGCATCATAGGGCCAAACGGAAGCGGAAAATCCACACTGATGAAGATCATCGCCGGTTGGATCCAGCCGGATAATGGGACCGTGACCATAGGGCAGACTGTATCTATGGGGTATTTTTCCCAGGAAAACGAAGCCATGGACGAGAGCCTGAAGGTGATCGATTATATTAAAAACGCAGGGGAATACGTGCAGACAAAGGACGGCCGCGTCAGCGCCTCCCAGATGCTGGAGAGATTTCTTTTTCCGTCCAGCGTCCAGTACAGCGTGATCGGAAAATTATCAGGCGGCGAGAAACGCCGGCTTTACCTTTTGCGTATCCTGATGGAAGCGCCAAACGTGCTTCTTCTGGACGAGCCGACCAACGACCTGGACATCGCCACCCTTGCCATACTGGAGGATTATCTGGACAGCTTTCAGGGGATCGTGATCGCAGTTTCCCACGACCGGTATTTCCTGGACCGTATCGCCAGCCGGATCTTCGCTTTCGAAGGGGACGGAAAAGTGGTCCAGTACGAAGGTGGTTTTACAGATTATCAGGCGGCTTTTGAACGAAAGAGACAGGAGCAGGAGGAAGCGGCCGCAGAAAAGCCTGAGCAGAAGCCGGGAGAGGCGGCTGGAGTATCTTCCAAAGGAAAGCCGAGGCTAAAGGAAGAAAAGCTGAAATTTACTTATAAGGAACAGAAAGAATGGGAAACCATAGAAAGTGACATTGCGGCTTTAGAAGAAAAGATAGGCGCCCTGGAGACGGAGATGGAAAAGGAGGCCAGCAATTACGGAAAACTGAACGAGCTGATGAAAGAAAAAGAAGAAGCGGAAAAGCTGCTGGAAGAGAAGATGGAACGCTGGATGTACTTGAACGATCTGGCGGAACGCATTGCAGCCCAGACGTAGATGAGGGGGAAAAAACATGGACACGTATCGTATTGCAGAAGACAGAAATTTATGGTATCCGATGGGAGTTACCAGAACAGAGAACGGGTTCCACTTTTGCGTAGCCGCGGAAGGGACAGGCTGCAATCTTGTTTTGTTCCGCAAAGGAAAGGAAAAACCATTTAAGACGATCCCCTTCCCTGCCAGCCAGAGACAGGGGAACGTATGGGAGATGACTCTGGAGGGAGACAGCTTCGAGGATGTGGAATATTGCTATGAATCAGACGGAAAGCTGTTTGCAGATCCGTACGGCCGCTCTTTTACAGGAAGAGAGAAGTGGGGCAGCTTCTCCCAGGCAGGAAAGCTGATGAAAAGCCCGGTAGAAGACAGCGGTTATGACTGGGAAGGCGACAGGCCTCTGGAGATCCCGTATTCTGATATGGTGGTCTACCGCCTCCACACAAGGGGATTTACAAAGAAAGCTATTTTAGAAAAGGCGGAGCGGGGGACGTTTGCGGCCATTGAAGAGAAGATCCCGTATATCAGGGATCTGGGCATTACTACCGTAGAACTTATGCCGCCGGCGGAATTTGCAGAAGTGATGATGCCGGAGCAGGGAGACGGAAACCCTTATGCCAAGAACGAGCCTACCGGCGTGATCAATTACTGGGGCTATACGAAGGGATATTATTTTGCTCCTAAAGCTTCCTTCGCTTCAGGAAAGGAAAAAGATCCCAGAAAAGAGTTTAAGGATCTGGTGAAAGCTCTTCATAAAGCAGGGATCGAGATCGTGATCGAGCTTTATTTTACAGGAAAAGAAGGCCCGGTATTCGTTATGGACGCGATCCGTTTCTGGGTAAGAGAATACCATGTGGACGGCGTTCACCTTGTAGGCTTTGCGCCGGCCGAGCTTCTGGGCTCCGATCCGTTCTTAAGCCGGACAAAGCTGTGGGCCACCTCCTGGGATGGGATCTGCGGCGGCGGGAAGCATATGGCGGAATATAACGACGGCTTCCTTACCGATATGCGCCGGTTCCTGAAAGGGGACGAGGACGCCTTAAACAGCGCCGTGTTCCGGATCAAGAGAAATCCAAAGGATCAGGGCGTGATCAATTATATCGCCAATACCAATGGATTTACCCTTGCGGATATGGTTTCTTATGAGATCAAGCATAACGAGAAAAACGGCGAAGGGAACCGGGACGGCACCAATTATAACTACACCTGGAACTGCGGCGTGGAAGGCCCGTCCAGAAAAAAGAGGATCGTGCAGATGCGCCGGCAGCAGATCAGAAACGCGGTGCTCATGGTATTTTTAAGCCAGGGCACGCCCCTGATCATGGCAGGCGATGAATTTGGCAATTCCAAAGGAGGCAACAACAACTCCTATTGCCAGGATAATGAGATCTCCTGGCTCAACTGGGAGCAGCTTAAGACCCATGAGGATATTTATGAATTTATCCGCTATGTGATCCGTTTCAGGAAGGAGCACCCGGTCTTCCATATGGCGGAAGAACCGAAAGTGCTGGACTACAAGGCCTGCGGCTATCCGGATATGTCGTTCCACGGGGAAAAAGCGTGGAAGCCGGAATTTGAAAGCTTCCGCCGGCAGTTAGGCATCATGTACAGCGGAGATTACGCGGAAAAAGACGGCAAAGCGGATGATTACTTTTTCGTAGCATATAATATGCACTGGGAACCTCATGAATTTTCCCTGCCGAACCTTCCTAAGGGCAAGCAGTGGCGCGTCGCTTTTAATACCAGCGAACATGAGCGCAACGGCATATATAAAGAGGGAGAAGAGCCGGAGATCCAGTCTGGAAGGCACTATATGGTCCCGGCGCGGACGATCGCGGTATTTATCGGAAAATAAGAACAGACCGTTTGGGAGGAGGCAGGATGGCAAACATACCAAAAGACCCGTTTATGCTGGTAAGCTATGTGAATACCAGGATGAGGGATTACGACGGCGATCTGGAAGAGCTCTGCAAGGCTCTTGGGCTGGATCGGGAAGAGCTGTGCGGAAGACTTTCTGAAGCTGGTTTTGAATATGATGAAGAGAAAGCGCGTTTTATATGATGGAGATTTTCGAGATCATTTCTGAGATATGGGACTGGCTGATGGCTCATCTGCTGGGGATCAATCTGGTGCTTTCCGTTGTGATCGTCTTCTTTCAGAGAAGGGATCCCAAGGCGGTGTGGACATGGCTGTTAGCTCTGTACTTTGTGCCGGTGTTTGGATTTTTCTTCTATCTCCTTTTATGCCAGGACATGAAAAAAAGCAAGATGTTCCGGATAAAGGAGGTAGAGGACCGGCTGAGGATGTCGGCGGAAGGCCAGGAGAAATTTCTGAAAGGCCACGATCTGAATACAGACGAGCCTATGGGACGGGATTACAAGGATCTTGTTCTGTATAATCTGCAGCTGTCCGGCTCGGTGCTGACGGTCAACAACGATGTGGAGATATTTACAGACGGGGAAGAAAAGTTCCAGGACCTGAGGCGGGAGCTGAAAAAGGCGAAACATTTTATCCATATCCAGTACTACATCATCAAAAACGACGAGGTTTTTGATTCTCTGGTGCCGATCCTTACAGACAAGGTGAAGGAAGGCGTGGAGGTGCGCATCCTTTACGACGGCATGGGCGGGCGTTTTATGCCTGGAAGGCGCTGGGAAGAGCTGCGGCGGGCAGGGATCAGGACCGCCGAGTTTTTTCCGCCATTTTTAGGGCGGCTGAACCTCAGGGTCAATTACCGCAACCACAGAAAGATCGTTGTGATCGACAATGAAGTGGGCTATGTGGGCGGCTTCAATATTGGAAAAGAATATATCGGAAAAGACAGAAAATTTGGCTACTGGCGGGACACCCATCTGAAGATCAGGGGAGAAGCGGTGATCAGCCTGGGGATCCGTTTTGCCCTGGACTGGAACTATGCGGCAGGGGAAAATCTGTTTCTCCATGGAAGATATTTTGAACTTCCGGCCCGTAAGGAGCGCGCCTGGGACGATCCGCTGGGCCTTCAGGTCATTGCCAGCGGCCCGGATGTGGAGACGAGACAGATCCGCAACAACTATCTGGAGCTGTTCCACAAGGCGAAGAAACATATTTATATCCAGACGCCCTATTTTGTCCCGGACGACGCTATACTTTCCGCTCTTCAGATCGCGGCCCGCTCAGGCGTGGACGTGCGGCTGATGATCCCATGCATGCCGGACCATCCTTTCGTATATTGGGCGACTTATTCCTATGTGGGGGATCTTCTCCGTTCCGGAGCCAGGTGCTACAAATATGAGGACGGTTTCCTGCACGCCAAGGCGGTGATGACAGACGGCAGGGTCAGCAGCGTAGGAACCGCCAATATGGATATCCGCAGCTTTGAGCTGAATTTTGAAGTAAACGCGGTGATCTACGACGAAGAGACGACAGAGAAGCTGGAACAGGTTTTCCTCTATGACCTGCAGAGTTGCCACGAGATCACTATGGAAGAATATAGCCAGAGATCTCTGTGGATCCGGTTTAAGGAGCAGTGCTGCAGGCTGTTGTCTCCGCTGCTATAGGGGGGGGGAGAGGATCGTCCGGCCGGCAAACACGGCTGTCAGAGCATGGCTTTGCGAGCATAGCGCAGATGGAGGAGCGTTGTCTGAACCCGTCAGGGTGAGTTTCACTCCTCCATCTGCAATAGGCGGCGCAGCAAAGCCGCTCCGATCGCCGTGTTTGCTGGCAGGATGCTTTTCTGATCATACTGTCTTCTTTCAAATCACGTATAAAATCCCTCCCTCTGGAAATATTATCTCCATGAAGATCATCACAGAGATTAAAACAGCAGTACAGAACTTTTTAAAATGTGGAGTGACCGGCTGGTGCCTGGAGGTCATGTTTACGTCAGTGGAATCCATAGCGGCAGGGGACTGGAGGCTCATGGGAAAAACGTCGCTTCTGATGTTTCCGATCTACGGGCTGGGCGCGCTTTTAGGCCCGATCGGCAAGGGCGTGGACGGCTGGCTGGGAGACGGAGGCGGCAGGACGGATGATCCGGGAATGCTTCCCGCCAGGGACAGGGCCATCCGCCACGGCATGATCTACATGGTACTCATATTCGCGGTGGAGTACGCTTCCGGCATGTGGCTGAGGTCGCACGGTATGTGCCCCTGGGATTATTCCGGCAGACACAGCAATATAAACGGACTGATACGTCTGGACTTTGCTCCTCTCTGGTTTGGGACCGGGCTGTTATTCGAACAAATTACGAAAAAGAAAGGCGGCTAGACTTGTAATCTGGCCGCTTGTTTTATATAATGGAGAAGGGTTTCGGTCTGCAAAGCGACGCAGTGGACCGGATTGTAACAGAGAGTGAGGACATAACAATGATACGATTTATAGTAGTAGTTTTAAGCGTAGTCCTGTTTTTATTTTTTAGTCTCCCGATCCTTGTGGTGGAGTGGTTTATCGGAAGGAAAAACCCGGAGAAGAGAGACTGGCAGAGCCTGCGCATCGTAAAGGGGGTCTTCCGCTATCTTCTGGCAGTAGCCGGCGTCACCATTACGGTGAAAGGCGCGGAGAATATACCGGACGACCGGGCAGTGCTTTACGTAGGCAATCACAGGAGTTATTTCGACATTCTTGTAGGCTACGTGACCGTGCCTTCTCTTTTGGGCTTTGTGGCGAAAAAGGAGATGCTCCGCTATCCGTCCCTCAGGGTATGGATGAAAAATGTAAACTGTCTGTTTCTGGACAGAAAGGATATGAAGGAAGGGTTAAAGACCATCCTGACAGGTATTGATAAGGTAAAACACGGGATCTCCATCTGGATCTTTCCAGAGGGGACGAGAAACCGGAACGAAGATATCCGGGAGATGCTTCCCTTCAAAGAAGGAAGCTTAAAGATCGCGGAGAAATCCGGCTGCCCTGTGATCCCGGTGGCCATAACCGGCACGGCGCAGGTATTTGAAGCCCATATCCCCATTATCCGGCCGTCCCACGTTATCATAGAGTTTGGAAAGCCTTTTTATACAAAGGAGCTTCCGCCGGAACATAAGAAATTCCCAGGAGCCTACACCAGAGATATCATTAAAGGCATGCTGGATGAGCAGATGAAAGAACGGGCTTCATGGACGGATCAGGCGGATGGAGAGGATAACAGTTGAAGAGAGGAAAAGCGATATGGATCTGCAGGAGATAAGAAAAGAACTGGACGTCATAGACAGGGAGTTGGTAAAGCTTTTTGAAAAGCGTATGGACCTGTCTGTGGAAGTCGCGGAATATAAGGCAGAAACCGGGAAACCGGTTCTTGATAAAGACAGAGAGAGGCAGAAGATCGAGGCTGTCCGCGCCCTTGCCGGGGATGAGAACAAGCAGAGCGTGGAAGAACTGTTTACGCAGCTGATGACCCTCAGCAGGAGACTGCAGTACCGCGTCCTTGCGGAAAAAGGAAAAGGGCCTGAGTTTGATTTCCAGATGGTCGACAGCCTGAAGCTGGAAGGCGCCAGGATCGTCTATCAGGGGATCGAAGGGGCGTATACGCAGGAAGCAGCCCTGCGTTTTTTTGGAACAGACGCAGATACATATCATGTAAAAACATGGGAAGAGGTTATGCAGGAGGTAGAGGCCGGACGGGCGGATTATGGAGTCCTTCCGATTGAAAATTCTTTCGCCGGAGTGATAGCGGATAATTACGACCTCCTGATGAAATACCATAACCACATCGTGGCAGAGACGTTTCTGCCGGTGAACCACGCCCTTTTAGGGCTTCCGGAAGCAGAACTCGCAGATATACGGACTGTATATTCCCACGCTCAGGGACTTATGCAGTGCGCAGGTTTTTTGGGAAGCTATCCTGACTGGAAGAAGATCAGCGTTGAAAATACAGCGGTAGCAGCCAGGAAAGTGCTGGAAGGAGGAGATACGTCAGAAGCAGCGATAGCCAGCGAGACCGCCGGAAAGCTGTACGGGCTTAAAGTGCTCAAGGCTTCGGTGAACGACAGCAGGCAGAACACGACAAGATTTATCATTGTGGCGAAAAAAGCCATATACCAGAAAACGGCATCAAAAGTCAGCATATGCTTTGAGCTGCCCCACAAAAGCGGCACCCTTTACAATATGCTGAGTCATTTTATATATAATAACGTAAACATGGTGATGATCGAATCCAGGCCGATCAAGGACAGAAACTGGGAATACCGGTTCTTTGTGGACATTGAGGGAAGCCTGAGCCAGGCGCCTGTGAGAAACGCCCTGCAGGGCATTGCCCAGGAAGCGGCGAATATGAGGATCATCGGAAACTATTAAGTAACTACTCAGGACGGGAAAAGAATATGAAGACAGAACAACTGATAATCTACCGGAATTTAAAATACCAGGATCTGCTTGACCGGACCGCGGCGCTGCTTGCGGGAGAAGGCCAGGAAGATCCATACGCATGCGCCAACGACCTGATCGAGCTGGCGGCCGCTTACGGCCTGGAAGGGAACCTGTGGCATTGTTTCCTGGCGCTGTGCCTTGCGAACAATGAAAACGCGTACAGCACTTCCTGCGAGATCGTAGGAGAGATCGAAGGCAGTTTAAATCAGCTGGTCAAACATGATTTCGCAGTGTTCAAGGAGCTGTTTGACTGCGATATCGCCAGGCTTGACGAATATACTGAAGGAAAGCCGGTGTGGACTGAGCTGAAAAGCTATAAAGCAGCCAACGGCAACAGCCGCATATTTAACAAAAGGATCCGCGACAGGATCGTAGAACTGGCGGTTTCTCTGGAAAAAGCGGAGAATGAAGACGCTTTCCAGCAGATGGTCACGGAGTTTTACCGGGAATTTGGAGTGGGCAAGTTCGGACTCAACAAGGCGTTCCGCGTCGTAGAAAAGGGAGAGAATGTGGAGATCGAACCCATCGTCAATGTGGAACACGTCTATCTGAACGATCTGGTGGGATACGAGCTCCAGAAAAAGAAGCTGATCGACAATACGGAAGCGTTCATATCCGGACGCGCGGCCAATAACGTGCTCCTTTTTGGCGATGCGGGAACGGGAAAATCATCCAGCGTAAAAGCGATCTTAAATGAATATTACGACAGAGGCTTAAGGATCATCGAGGTCTACAAGCACCAGTTCCGTACTCTTTCCGATGTGATCGAGCAGATCAAGGACAGGAATTACCGTTTCATCATTTACATGGACGATCTGTCCTTTGAGGAGACAGAGCTGGAATATAAGTACTTAAAGGCCATTATCGAAGGAGGACTGGGAAGAAAGCCGGAGAATGTGCTGATCTACGCCACATCCAACCGCCGCCATCTGGTAAGAGAAAGCTTCCGGGACAAGAGGTCGCTGGACGACGATATCCACAACAACGATACAGTCCAGGAGAAGCTGTCCCTGGTGGCAAGGTTTGGTGTTACCATCTATTACGGCGCTCCAAATAAAAAAGAGTTCCAGAATATTGTAAAAGTGCTGGCTGAAAAATATCATGTAACTATGCCGGAAGAAGAGCTTCTGGCAGAAGCAAATAAATGGGAGCTGAGCCACGGAGGCCTTTCCGGAAGAACGGCATCCCAGTTCATAACCTACCTTTTGGGACAGGTTCAGTAACAGGAGGTTTTTATGGCAGTTAAACTTTTTGCGGCAATCGACGTAGGCTCATTCGAGCTGGAGATGGGGATCTATCAGATATCCCCGAAGGACGGAATAAAAGAGATTGACAGGGTGCGCCACATGATCCCTCTGGGCAAAGACACGTTTAACGAAGGAAAGATCGGATACGATCTGGCCCAGGAAATGTGCCGCGTGCTGGCGGATTTCGCGAAGATCATGGCGGGCTACCAGGTAGACGGCTATAAGGCCTACGCCACCAGCGCGATGCGCGAAGCCCAGAACAACCAGATCATACTGGACCAGATCAAGGTCCAGACAGGACTGGACGTAAGGATCATCAGCAACTCGGAGCAGCGTCTTTTAAGCTATAAAGCGATCGCTGCCAGGGAAGCGGAATTCAATAAGATGATAGAGAAGGGAACGGCCATCGTAGACGTAGGTTTCGGAAGCATGCAGCTGTCCCTGTTTGATAAAGCGGCGCTTATTTCCACCCATAATCTGAGTCTGGGCGCCCTGAGGATGAGAGAGATGATCGCCGGGATCCAGGCGGCGGACGAAGACAGGATCCGCCTGATGGAAGAGATCGTGGACAACGAGCTGTTTACCTTCCGTAAGCTTTACCTGAAGGACCGGGAGATCAAAAATATCATCGGCGCAGGAGAAGGGCTTCTTTATCTTGCACGCAAGACCGGGGAACAGGCGAGAAATTATATCAACGCGGAAGAAATGATGATCCTCTATAACAAGCTTGCAAAGATGAATCTTTCCCAGATGCAGGAGACGTTCGGCGTGAACGCGGAGTACGCCACCCTCCTTATGCCTATCGGGATGATCTATAAGCGTGTGATGGAGCTGACAGGAGCGGAGCTGTTCTGGATCCCTTCCATACGCATGGGAGACGGAATGGCGGCGGAATACGCGGATGAGAAAAAGATCATCAAATCCCAGCACGATTTTTCCAGCGATATCATCACAGCGGCCAGGAACATGGCTAAGCGTTATAAATGCCATATGTCCCATATCCAGTCGGTGGAGAAATACGCTCTGGAGATCTTCGACGCCATGAAAAAGATCCATGGCCTTGGAAAACGGGAGCGGCTTCTGCTTCAGATCGCGGCCAATCTCCATTCCTGCGGCAAATTTGTCAGCATGAGGGATACCAGCGAATGCGCTTATAATATCATCATGTCTACGGAGATCATAGGGCTTTCCCACGAAGAGAGGAAGGTCATCGCAAACACTGTCCGCTTTAACCAGCAGCCTTTCAGCTACGAGGCGGTGAGGGAGAATATGATCCTTGTAGCCAAGCTGGTGGCGATCTTAAGACTGGCCAATTCCATGGACAGGAGCCATCGGCAGAAGCTGGCGGAATGTAAAGTGACAGTAAAGGACGGGGAGCTGGTGGTAGGCACAGGCTATGAGGGCGATATCACCCTGGAGCGGCTGGCCTTTGAACATAAGATCGAATTTTTTGAAGAAATCTACGGGATCCGTCCTGTGCTGAAACAGAAAAGGAGAGTGTAAGCTATGGCAGTAATGGAAGATATCTATACAAATCCTGCGAATTATGTAAATAGAGAATTAAGCTGGCTGGAATTTAATTACCGTATCCTGAGTGAAGCCAGGGACAAATCGATCCCGCTTTTTGAGCGCCTGAAATTTTTAAGTATCACTTCGTCCAACCTGGATGAATTTTTCATGGTGCGCGTGGCGTCCCTGAAGGATATGGTCCATGCAAAATACAATAAACCGGATATCGCCGGCATGAAGCCGGAAGAGCAGCTGGAAAAGATCTCGGAAAAGACCCATGAGTTCGTTCCGTTGCAGTATACGACCTACAACCGTTCTCTGCTTCCTATGCTGAAGCAGAACGGGCTTCAGGTGATCGCGGCCCATGAGCAGCTGGAAGAAAAAGACGGGGAGTTTGTGGATGAATATTTCAAAAAGAATGTTTACCCGGTGCTTACCCCTATGGCTGTGGATTCATCCAGACCGTTTCCCCTGGTGCGTAACAAATCTCTGAATATTGCCGCCCTGGTGCGCAAAAAAGCGAAACAGGAGGAGGCCGGACAGGAGAATGAAGAGGGAGAGCTGGAGTTTGCCATGGTGCAGGTGCCAAGCGTACTTCCAAGGATCGTGGAGATCCCGTCGTCGGCGGATGAAGATAGGAAAGTGATCCTTCTGGAAGAGATCATTGAGCGCAACATTCAGTCTCTGTTTTTAAATTATGATATCATCACCGCTCATCCGTTCCGAATTATGAGAAACGCGGATCTGAGCATTGACGAAGAAGAGGCGGAAGACCTTCTGGTAGAGATCGAAAAGCAGCTGAAGAAGAGGCAGTGGGGCGAGGTGATCCGCCTGGAAGTAGAGGAAAAGGTGGATAAGCGGCTCTTAAAGATCCTGAAGAGAGAGCTGAACCTTCACAGCGCGGATATCTTTGAGATCGCCGGCCCGCTGGATCTGACATTTTTAATGAAGATGTACGGGCTGGACGGATTCGACCATCTGAAAGTGCCGCCTTACACGCCCCAGCCGGTTCCGGCCCTGATGAATGACGACGACATTTTCACCAATATCAGAAAGGGAGATATCCTTCTCCACCATCCATATCAGACCTTTGATCCGGTAGTGGACTTCGTAAGGACAGCCGCCAGAGATTCCAGAGTCCTGGCTATCAAGCAGACCCTTTACCGCGTCAGCGGCCATTCCCCGATCATCGCGGCTCTTGCCGAGGCGGCGGAAAACGGCAAGCAGGTATCGGTCCTTGTGGAGCTGAAGGCCCGTTTTGACGAGGAAAATAATATTATCTGGGCGAAGAAGCTGGAGAAGGCAGGCTGCCACGTGATCTATGGCCTGTTAGGGTTAAAGACCCACAGCAAGATCACTCTGGTAGTGAGAAGAGAAGAAGACGGGATCCGCAGATACGTTCATCTGGGAACAGGAAACTACAACGACTCAACGGCGAAGCTGTATACGGACTGCGGCATGATGACCTGCAATCCGCAGATCGGCGAAGATGCGACGGCAGTCTTTAATATGCTTTCCGGTTACTCCGAGCCGCTGGCCTGGAACAAACTCCTTGTAGCGCCTCTGTGGCTGCGGGGCCGCCTGTTAAAGATGATCCGCAGGGAGACTGCCCATGCCAGGGAAGGAAAACCGGCGGGGATCAAAGCTAAGATGAACTCCCTCTGCGATAAGGAAGTGATCGCGGCTCTGTACGAAGCCTCCTGCGCCGGTGTGGAGATCCAGCTGGTTGTCAGAGGCATCTGCTGTCTGAAGGCCGGCATACCGGGGTTAAGTGAAAATATCCATGTCCGCTCTATCGTAGGCAATTTCCTGGAGCACAGCCGCATCTTCATTTTTGAAAACGATGGAAGCCAGGAAGTATATATGGGAAGCGCCGACTGGATGCCCCGTAACCTGGACAAACGTGTGGAGATCGCTTTCCCGGTAGAAGACGAAGATCTGAAAGAAGCCGTATGCCATATCGTAGATACAGAACTGGAGGACAATGTGAAGGCGCACGTGCTCCAGCCGGACGGAAGCTATGAAAAGGTAGACCGGAGAGGAAAGGCCAGAGTCAATTCTCAGGAACAGTTCTGTCAGGAGGCGATCGCCATGGCAGAGCAGGAGAGGAAAAAGAAAGAACCGGTAGACGACAGAGTGTTCATACCAGTAGAAGGGCACGCTTTTGATTCATAAACCGTTATAAACCGGATAATAGATCGTTAGTAACAGTTCAGCCGCGTATCTTCTTGTCAGCACATTCTGTGCTGACAAGAAGCCTAGGATGTCATCCCTATGCCAGGATATATGTCAAATCGCTTTCACAAGCAAGCTTGTAACGCTCTTTATCATATATCCTGGCGCACGGC
>DWZA01000022.1 GCA_019118365.1 Candidatus Lachnoclostridium stercoravium
CTGGATCTGAAGGAGGAGATCTCTCTTTCCGCTAATGATCCTATGACAAAGGAAGACTGCATAAACATGTTCTACAACCTGTTAAAAGCAGAGCCAAAGTCCGGATCAGGGATCTATGGGGAAGTCTTAGGCTGCGAACTGGCATCTGACGGGGAGATCAGCCCCCTGGCCATGGCGGACGTTACCCTTCAGGGACCGAAGCTTATCACCAGCGAGGAAGAGCTGGATGACGCCGTGCCGTTCGACATGGATGAGGCCAACTGCTATTTAAACGGCGATCCCACCGTTTCCAGAGTGCTTTACAGCGCGGCGGACAATTACATGGTCATCTATTACAATACGGCCAGCAAAACGATCTGGGGCTATACGCCCAATGACAGCGACGATTCCGACCGCTGTATGGCAAGAGGGGAAGTTACCCATATCTATTACCAGTCCACAGATGTAATGACCCCCAGCGCCATTGAGCTGGACGGGACGGAATATCAGATCTCCAATTCGGATATGCAGTTCGCATTCTCCGTCTATGGAACGGTAGAGGTTGGCGACGTGATCACTGTGATCTACAGCAAATCCGGCACAGGGGACGACGACAGCGTCACCCGTACCGTTCTGGACTACATCATAGCGGATTAAAGGGGACGCGTTATGGAAAATGAGAGCAGAATAAAAAAGCTTTTGAAAAAAAGGCCTTCTAAACGTCAGGCCATTATCCTGTTAGTGGCGGCGGCAGTAGCGGCAGGATTTTTCCTGTGGTCCGGGCGGGCAAAGCAGGCCAATGCAGATGGAAAAACAGTGAATACGGCAAAGGTGGAAAGACGCAGTATTTCGTCAGAGCTGTCCGCATCCGGCAGCCTTTCCGCCAAAGATTCCTATAATATCACCTCCCTTGTGGAAGGCGAGGTGCTTTCCGCTGACTTTGAAGAAGGGGACGAGGTCACAAAAGACCAGGTGCTCTACGTGATCGACAGTTCCTCCATGGAGACTCAGCTGAAGTTGGCTACCACATCTCTGGAAAACGCCCAGGAAAATTATGACGACGCGGTGGAAGATTACAATGAAGCCATTTCCAAGTTCAGCGGCAATACATACAAATCTACCAGAGCCGGTTTTATCCGGACCCTGTATATCGAAGCCGGAGACAAGGTGAGCGCCCAGACCCAGATCGCAGATATCTATGACGATACGGTCATGAAGCTGAAAGTGCCGTTTCTGGCGGAAGAGGCAGTGACTATCCCTGTGGGCGCCCAGGTGACCGTTACCCTGTCAGATACGGGAGAAGTCCTTGCCGGCACAGTCACCAACGTATCCAATATGGATGAAACCATGACCGGAGGAAGGATCGTCCGCTACGTCCATATAGAAGTGGCGAATCCCGGCGGCCTGACCACTGACCATACGGCTGTTGTTACTTATGGAAATATGACCTGCAGCCAGGAAGCTAATTTTGAGCCGAAGGTGGAAACCACGCTCACAGCGGAAGATCTCGGCGCAAACGTGGATATTGAGACTCTCCTGGTGGCGGAAGGAGATTATGTCAATAAAGGCACAGCTCTTTTCCGGATGACCGCATCCTCGGCGGAAGACATGATCCGCTCCTATGAAAACGACATGAACAATGCCCAGCAGCAGGTGCAGTCTGCGGAAAGCAATCTGGAGAGCACCCAGGACAGCTATGACAACTACACCATCACCGCGCCTATCTCCGGACAGGTGATCGCCAAAAATGTAAAGGTCGGAGAAAAGATCAGCCGTAATTCCGGTTCCGCGGATACGACGCTGGCAGTGATCTACGATCTTTCCAGCCTGACCTTTGAAATGTCTATCGACGAGCTGGATATCAGCAATGTAAAAGAGGGGCAGAAAGTCAATGTCCAGGCGGACGCCTTCGAGGACCGGACTTATACTGGCACAGTGACCAATGTGAGCATGGAAGGTTCTTACTCCAACGGCGTTACAAACTACCCGGTAACGGTTACTTTAGATACTATGGAAGATCTTCTTCCTGGGATGAACGTAGACGGGACCATTATCCTGGACGAAGCCAGCGATGTCCTTACTATACCCGTAGATGCTCTCATGCGGGGGGATATCGTTTATGTAAAAGACAGTTCATCCGCCCAGGCAGCTGTTTCTGCCGGGCCTGTGGAAGCAGAGGAGGCAAAAGGGGATGACGCAGGGCCAAAAGAAGGCGCGCCGGAAGGATCCGCTGCCGACGCTTCCGGGGCTGAAGCAGGAGAGGCGCCGGAAGCGGCCATGCTGGATATGGCCGGAGTTCCTGAAGGTTTCCACGCAGTAAAGGTGGAGACAGGGCTGGTGAACGATTCCTTTGTGGAGATCATAAGCGGGCTTTCCGAGGGAGACGAGGTATATGTGGACTCAGCCAGCCGCACATCTTCCGATTCCTTTACTATGCCTCAGGGCGGCATGGGGCCTGGAATGGGCGGCGGTCCTGAAGGCGGTCCTGGCGGAAATATGGGAGGCGGCAGACCGTGACAGAAAAGCCATTGATCGAATTGAAAGATATCTATAAGATATATAAGATGGGCGAAGAGGAAGTGCGGGCCAACGACGGGATCTCTCTTTCTATCCAGGAGGGAGAATTTGTAGCTATCGTCGGGAAATCCGGCAGCGGAAAGTCTACGTTGATGAACATCATCGGAGCCCTTGACGTGCCCACCAGCGGGGATTATTTTCTGGGCGGCCAGGACGTGAGCCATATGAAGGACGATCAGCTGGCCGAGATCCGCAACAAGATGATCGGATTTATCTTTCAGCAGTACAATCTGCTTCCCAGGCTGAACCTGCTGGAGAACGTGGAGCTTCCCCTCCTTTACGCGGGGCTTGGGAACGCGGAGCGCAGGGAAAGGGCCATGGAATCCCTGGCCAGGGTCGGCCTGGCGGAAAAGTGGAAAAACATGCCCAACCAGCTGTCCGGCGGACAGCAGCAGAGAGTTTCCATCGCCAGAGCCCTGGCAGGAAATCCTTCTCTGATCCTGGCTGACGAGCCCACTGGCGCTCTTGATTCCAAAACAAGCCGCAGCGTGCTGGATTTTTTAAAGAAGCTGAACCAGGAGGGCAACACCATCGTTATGATCACCCATGATAACAGCATCGCTATGGAAGCCAGGCGGGTGGTCCGGATCTCAGACGGAAAGATCAATTTTGACGGAGATGTGAAAGAATATGCAGGAATCATTTAAAATGGCCTTAAAAAGCATATGGGGAAACAAGATGCGCTCCTTCCTTACTATGCTGGGCATCATCATCGGCGTAGCTTCCGTGATCATCCTGGTAAGTATTGTCAACGGATATATGGCCACGGTAGTAGAAAGTTTTGCCAGCATGGGCGTAAACCAGATTTCCGTCAACGTGACCAATCTGGCATCCCGCTCCCTGGATGTAGACGATATGTACGATTTTTTTGAGGAAAACAGAGACTCTTTTGACCAGATGACCCCTGTGGTCAGCGTTTCTACCACTATTAAAAGCGGAAATGAAAATCTGGACTCTACCAGCGTGGCCGGGTACAGCGAAGATTATCTGGCCATTAAGGACTATGAGCTGACTACAGGCCGCAATATCCAGTATTCGGATCTGGAATACCGGCAGAAAGTCTGCGTGATCGGCTATTATGTCGCCCAGTATTTCTACGGCGGGGCGGAAAGCGCCCTGGGGGAAACGTTAAAGATCGGAGGTTCGGCTTTTAAGATCGTAGGCGTAGTGGAATGCCAGGACGATGACAATCTGGATGAAGGGGGCACTGATGATTTTGTCTGGATCCCCTATACTACGGCTATAAAATTTTCCAGGAACGGGAATGTCACAAGCTATATCTTTACCTGCTCGGACGTGGAAAATGCTTCTCAGTACAAGGAACTGATCGAAGATTTTCTCTATGAGAGTTTTAAAAGCGAGGATCTGTACCGGGTCAACGCCAACAGCGAGATGCTGGATCAGCTGAACGAGCAGATCGCCATGATGTCCGCCATGCTGGGCGGCATCGCCGGGATCTCCCTTTTAGTGGCCGGCGTGGGCGTCATGAATATCATGCTGGTGTCCGTAACCGAACGGACCAGGGAGATCGGTATAAGAAAAGCTCTTGGAGCCAGAAAAAGCAGGATCCTTCAGCAGTTTGTCATTGAAGCCGCTGTTACAAGCTCCATTGGAGGGATCATCGGGATTTTTATCGGATCCGGCGCCAGCGTAGCGGTCGGAAGCGCCATCGGTATCTCATCCCCGCCCACCCTGGGCGCGGTGCTTATTTCTTTCAGCGTATCCGTAGGGATCGGCCTGGTCTTTGGCTATATGCCGGCGAGAAGGGCGGCTCTGCTCAACCCGATCGACGCTTTAAGAAGCGAGTAAATCACCGTTTTGACGCTTCGGAACGGAAATTTCCAGGAACAGCGGACCTGACGGCCGCATAATATGATAATATGATACCAGGGGCCCAAGGCGCGGAACAGGCCGGTATCAAAGGGATCCCAAGACCTTTTGACCGGCTGCCGCGTCCACAGGCGGCGCCGGCGCTTTAAATATCAGGGATTTGCAGGTGACAGCCATATGGAAATAGCAGATATGCATTGTGACACCATAACAGAAATAGGAAAACGAAAGAAGGGGGGAGAAGATCTTTCCCTTTTTTCCAATCCCTTCCATCTGGATCTGGAGCGGATGAAAAAAGGCGGGTATGTGCTGCAGAATTTTGCTATTTTTACCCACCTGGAAAAAGAAAAAGACCCTCTGGCCTGGTGCCGGGAAATGATCCGGCTATTTGACCGGGAGATCGGGCGTTTTTCCGATGTGATCCGCCCGGCCCGTTCCTATGAGGATATCGTCCGCAACAAAAAAGAAGGGAAAATGTCCGCAGTCCTGACCATCGAAGAAGGCGCTGTCTGCCAGGGAGACCTCTCTGTTTTACGGGAACTCTACCAGCTGGGGGCGCGGATGATGACCATGACCTGGAATTTTCCCAACTGCCTGGGATGGCCCAACCACAGGGATGAAAAGACCGGGAAATGGTACGGGGATCCTGTCCGCGGACTGACAGAAACCGGTATCATGGTGCTGGAAGAAATGGAAGCCCTGGGAATGATCCCGGATGTTTCCCACCTGTCAGACAAAGGGATCCTGGACGTTCTGGCCCATACGAAAAAGCCCTTTGCCGCCAGCCATTCCAACGCCAGGGCCGTCGCCTCCCATCCCAGGAACCTGACGGATGAAATGATCCGGAAGATCTCCGAGAGGGGCGGAGTCATTGGTATAAATTTTTACAGCAGTTTTTTAAGGGACTGGAAGGAAGGGGAACAGCCGGTAAGCCAGGTAAAAGATATGGTCCGCCACATCCGGCACATGAGGCAGACAGGCGGCATCCAGTGCATCGGCCTTGGTTCTGACTTTGACGGATTCCAGGAACCAATGGAAATGGACGGCCCGGATAAACTGACCCTTCTGGAACACGAATTGCACAAAGAAGGCTTTAGAGAAAGCGAGATCGAAGCCGTATTTTCCGGAAATGTGATGCGCCTCTATAAGGAGACTTTACAGTAGCCGGAAATATCACCAAAAAGCATATACCCTATCCATCCGTGCCGACGCTTTTTGCAGGTTTCGGAGCCGGAGATCCTAAGCTTCCGAAAAACGGCCAAGAACATGGTCAAAAATCCAAACTCGCTGACGCTCGGACAGGTGGATTTTTGACCATAACACCGTTTCCCGGAAGCTAAGGATCTCTGCGGCTCCTGCAAATGCAAAAATCTGTCGGTGCGGATGGATAGGCAAGCAGTTTCGCCATATATAAAAGAGCCGTTCCAGAGGCAAACGATTCGGTAAGGTTTCCGGCAAGTTTGCGAGCATAGCGTATGCCAAAGATCCCTGTCCGAAGCCCCGTAAGGGGCAAGTTTGGATCTTTGGCATACAATAAGCGGCGCAGCAAAACTGCCGGAAACCACCGTGTTTGCCGTGGAACGGCTTCATTTCTCTTTTTCTTTGTTTTGAAGGGTCTTCATGATGGCCGGCATGATCTCCCGGCTTTTTCCTTCTCCCTCTTCATCTTTATCCAGCGCGGATACGAAGAGGAATTTCCTGACTACAAAGAGCAGGGCGATGGCTATGATGCCGATCAAAGTTTCCGTGATGGCCATATGGTTGATGATCATTTCCCTGGAAACAGTAAATATCATTACTTCTACTACAGAGTCCAGATTGTGGCGGCAGAACATCTTTAAAAGCTCGATCCCGATGATGATCTCGAAGATGCTGCTTAAGAAGTTATTAAATTCGTCCTTCTGAAAAAGCTCGGCCATCTGCTCCGGAACATGAGTCAGGGTGATGAGCAGGCCGACGATCAGGATCGCGGCAACAAGCACTTCAAAGCAGCCTGCGATAAAGCTGATGGTATGTTGGAGCTTCTGCAGGTTTGGATGGGATGGTTTCATGGAAATCTCCTCCGTTTTTTCTTTTATGAGATTATCCTAACTAACAGAGAAAGGGATTGTCAACTGATATCTGGAAAGTACGGGGATTGTTCGGGGAAAAGTACACGGTCTGGTAAAGTATACGGCTGGAATACTTACTTTACCTCATATAAAAAGTGTGATATAATCGTACCAGTTCGGCCGGTCCTTTTCTTTTTCGGCGTATTTTTCGCCGTCAGAAAGCCTGCAGCGCATATTGTAGCATACTCTGGCGCGCGGCTGGACTGGCAAAGATATAATCATTCAGAAAAATGGGGAGGCGCAGTCATGGATAAGAAAAATCTGGTGATAACCATTGAAAGACAGTATGGCAGCGGCGGCCGTGTAACTGGAAAAAGGCTTGCGGAAGAGTTAGGGATCCATTTTTATGACGAGGAGATCTTGAAGATGACATCCGAGGAAAGCGCCATCGGCGAGCAGTATTTCCGTCTGGCGGACGAGAGAGCGGGCAACAACCTGCTTTATAAGATCGTAGGCGGATTGAGGGACAGCCTGGCCAAACCTTCTACAAAAGACGACATCACATCGCCGGACAACCTGTTCCGTTTCCAGTCCGACGTGATCCGGAACCTGGCAAAGGCGGAATCCTGCATTATCGCAGGCAGATGCGCGGACTATGTGCTGGATGCAGAAGGGATCGATGTGATCAAGCTTTTCGTATATGCGGATATGCCTACCAGGATCCAGCGAGTGATCGATGTAGACGGCGTTGACGAGGAAGAGGCTGTAAAGAGGATCCGCAAGATCGACAGGGAGAGAAAGCGCTACCGGAAGTATTTTACCGGGAAAGAATGGGACGACATGACCAATTATGATCTCCCGATCAACGCGACGAAGATCGACCTGGACCAGCTGGCTCAGCTGGTAAAATGCTATATTAAGATACGCGGCTACGATATTGAAAAACAGTAACCGTTCAGGAAAGGCAGGAGGATAGAAAGACAATGGTTAAATTATACGACGGCGGAGTGTACTTAGTAAACGGAACAGAGATCGTAGAAGAAAACGAGATGGAAAAACGGGCGGCGGCCGGGGCTGCTCCCGCTTTACAGACAGAGAACGGAGAATCCTATAAGGAGTGCGCAAGAAGAGGGACCATGGCTTATTCCATATTAAAGGAACATAATGTCTCCGGAAATATGGACAAGCTGAAGATCCGTTTCGACGCCATGGCATCCCATGACATTACGTTCGTAGGCATCATCCAGACGGCAAAGGCTTCCGGCATGGAAGAATTCCCGATCCCTTATGTGCTGACAAACTGCCACAATACCCTGTGCGCGGTCGGCGGTACGATCAATGAGGACGATCATGTATTCGGGCTTTCCGCCTGCAAAAAGTACGGCGGCATCTTCGTTCCGCCCCACATCGGAGTCATCCACCAGTACATGCGCGAGATGATGGCCGGCTGCGGAAAGATGATCCTGGGTTCAGACAGCCACACAAGGTACGGAGCCTTAGGTACTATGGCCATCGGCGAGGGCGGCGGCGAGCTGGTAAAGCAGCTTTTAAAGGATACTTATGACGTTGCCTATCCAGGTGTCGTAGCGGTTTACCTTACCGGAAAGCCGGCGCCTTACGTAGGTCCCCAGGATATCGCCCTGGCGATCATCGGAGCCGTATACAAGAACGGCTATGTAAAGAACAAAGTGATGGAATTTGTAGGGCCAGGCGTTTCTTCTATGGATACCGACTACCGCAACGGCGTAGACGTTATGACTACCGAGACTACCTGTCTTTCCTCTGTATGGAGAACGGACGAGGATACGAAGGCTTATCTGGCTCTCCACGGCAGAGCCGGCGATTATAAAGAGATGAATCCGGCGGATGTGGCTTATTACGACGGCATGGTATATGTGGACTTAAGCACTGTAAAGCCTATGATCGCCCTTCCGTTCCATCCAAGCAATACCTATGAGATCGATGAATTAAACAGCAATCTGGAAGATATTTTAAGGACCGTGGAAGTGGAAGCAGGAAAGATCATTGACAATCCGGACATCCATTTCACATTGACCGACAAGATCGAGAATGGAAAACTGAAAGTGGATCAGGGCGTGATCGCAGGCTGCGCCGGCGGAACCTATTCCAATATCATGGAAGCCGCCCATATCTTAAAAGGCAAGTCCTGCGGCAACGACGAGTTCGCCCTTTCCGTATACCCGTCTTCCCAGGCAGTATTTATCGACCTGGTAGATAAGGGCGCCATCAGCGACCTGATGGTAGCGGGAGCTACCGTAAGGAGCGCGTTCTGCGGCCCGTGCTTTGGCGCCGGGGATACTCCGTTTAACCGGGGACTTTCCATCCGCCATACTACCAGGAACTTCCCGAACCGTGAAGGCTCCAAGCCAGGAAACGGCCAGATCGCATCCGTTGCTCTTATGGACGCCCGCTCTATCGCGGCTACGGCTGCAAACGGCGGTATCCTTACCTCTGCAGAGACTGTTGCGGACGGATATCAGGTTCCTGCATACCACTTTGATCCGTCTGTTTATGAAAACCGCGTTTACCAGGGATATGGAAAAGCGGATAAGACAAAGGAACTGATCTACGGACCGAACATCAAAGACTGGCCTCAGATGAGTGCTCTTGGGGACAATATCCTCTTAAAGGTATGTTCAAAGATCATGGATTCCGTCACTACCACCGACGAGCTGATCCCGTCCGGAGAGACTTCCTCTTATCGTTCCAACCCCCTTGGGCTGGCAGAATTTACCCTTTCCAGAAGGGATCCCGGATATGTAGGAAGGACGAAGGAAGTAGATAAGCTGGAGAAGGCCCGTACAAACGGACAGGATCCAAAAGAGCTCTGTCCTGACCTTGACCGCGTATTTGAACAGATCAAAAATCTTCCTGGAAACGAAGACGTTACCTCTATGAATACGGAGATCGGCAGTATGATCTATGCGGTACGGCCTGGAGACGGCTCCGCCAGAGAACAGGCTGCCAGCTGTCAGAGAGTGATCGGCGGACTGGCCAACATCGCTTTGGAATACGCTACCAAGAGATACCGTTCCAACGTGATGAACTGGGGCATGATCCCGTTCCTGATGGACGGAGAGCCGGAATTTGAAGTAGGCGATTACATCTATGTGCCAGGCATCCGCAAGATCCTGGACGGGGATATGAGCCATATCCCGGCATATATCATCCGCGATTCTGTAAAAGAGATCACACTTAAGATCGCGGATATGACACCGGAAGAGCGGGAGATCGTAAAGGCAGGCTGCCTGATCAACTATAACAGGGACCGCATGATGAAAAGATAATTGGAGACGATGAAGAATGACTGGAAAGATCGATTACAAATCGAGCATATCGAAAGCGCGGAGAAAGCGGAACCGGGGCGGTTATGAGAAATACTTTCTGATCGCAGGCGCAGCAGCGATCGTAATCCTTTTAGCGGTCATCATCGGCAAGATGAACAGTCCCGATTCCGATGAAGCGGGAGGAACGGCGCAGACCGAAGAAGCTTCCCAGACGGAAGAGACTCTTTCCCCTGAAGAGCAGGCGGCGAAAGAGCTGGAAGCCCAGATCGACGAGGTGATCGCATCCTATGACAATCTGGGCATCGCCCAGGTGTCCGGATATCTGAACATCCGGGAAACTCCGGATACGGAGGGAGAGATCATCGGCAAGCTGATGGGCGGAAGCGGCTGCGAGATCGAAGAGACGCTGGACGGCTGGTACAAGATCACATCCGGCGGTATCGACGGCTATGTGAGCAGCCAGTATATACTGACAGGAGCAGAGGCAGAAGAAGCCGCCAGGGAAAATGTTAAAAAACGGGCTGTGATCACGGCGGACAAGCTGAATATCCGCCAGGAGCCGGTCATCGATCCTACCAATGTGGTCGGGCAGGTACTGATGAACGAGCGTTATGAAGTAGAGGAAGAGCAGGACGGCTGGATCAAGATCCCCTCCGGCTGGATCTCCGCTGATTACGCGGAAGTGAAGATGTGCCTGAACGAGGCGAGAAAGCTGGATCTGATCACCATGGTATTAAACCAGTACGATAACCTCGTTATTTCCAAGGTAAACAACTATATGAACATCCGCAGCACTCCTGAGGATAAGGGCAATGAAAATGTCATCGGCAAATTCCCTGGCAACGCTGCCGCAGAGATCCTGGAGACGCTGGACGGCTGGTACAAGATCACATCCGGCGGCATTACCGGATATATCAGCGCAGATCCCCAGTATACGGCTACCGGACAGGAGGCAAAGGATCTGGCGGTAAAGAGCGCGTCCCTTATGGCCATCGTACGCACGGACAAGCTGAACGTCCGCACAGAGCCCAGCCTGGATGCAGAAAAGTGGACGCAGATCTCAAAAGAAGAGCGCTATCCGGTATTGGAGCAGCTGGACGGCTGGGTGCAGATCGAGCTGGATACGGAAGACAGCGACGGGGCGTTCATTTCCACCCGCGACAATAACGTAGAAGTCCGCTACGCACTGAACGAAGCGATCAAATTCTCTCCATTGGAGGAAAAGGCGAACCGGGAAGCATCCCGGAGAGCGCAGATCGTCAACTACGCGCTCCAGTTTGTGGGGAACCCATATGTATGGGGCGGAACAAGCCTTACCAACGGCGTCGACTGTTCCGGATTTACGATGCAGGTTTTAGGCCATTTCGGCATCAGCCTGCCTCACTATTCCGGATCCCAGGCAAAGATGGGAAAGGCCGTCTCGTCCAGCGAGATGCGTCCGGGCGACCTGATCTTCTATACCAACAGCCGGGGCGTTGTAAACCACGTGGCCATGTATATCGGCAACGGACAGATCGTCCACGCTGCCAGCCGCAGGAGCGGCATCAAGATCTCCACCTGGAATTACCGGACGCCGAAGACGATCCGAAATGTGATAGATTGATCTGTAAAAGCTGGTCAAACTGTATATTCTTGCAGTTTGGCCGGCTTTTTATCATTTAATACTTGATTAATTTGTAAAAACAGATATAATGAATAATTGTTAAGCATAATTTTATATTTATGCATTTGCTTAATGAAAAGTGATATGGATAAAAGAGGAGGATAATTATGAAAAAGAAATTATTTGCAGTAACTTTATCTGCATGCATGGCTTTATCACTGGCAGCCTGCGGCGGCAGCAGCGAAGAGACTACCGCAGCGGCAGAGACAACTGCAGCTTCTGACAGCGCGGAAGAGAGCACAGAGGCAGAAAGCGCGGAAGAAAGCGAAGCAGCTGAAGACGGATCCGAAGAAGCAGCTGAAGGAGAGGCTTCCGCAGTAGATCTGTCCGCAGTAAAAACAGTTTCCGAGGGAACTCTGACTGTAGCGACAAGCCCAGACTTCGCTCCCTACGAGTTCTATGCCATCAGCGAAGACGGAACACCGACCCTGGCCGGCTTTGATATGGCTCTGGCTCAGTACATCGCCGACTATATGGGACTTGATCTTGAGATCATCACTGTTGACTTCGACGGCGTTTTAACAGAGCTTCAGACAAAATCTGTAGACCTTGGCATGGCAGGCCTTTCCCCAGATCCAAAGAGAGAGTCTATCATGGATTTCTCCGACATCTACTATCTGGGCGGACAGTCTTTAGTAACGACAAAAGACAACGCTGACGTATACAACTCTACAGAAGCAATAAATAATCCAGACGTTACCGTAGGCGCTCAGACTGGTTCCATCCAGCTGGATCTTGCCAATACAAACAGCCCGGATGCCGATATCATTTCCCTTCCAAAGGTAACAGATATCATCACAGAGCTTCTGACAGGAAAGATGGATGCAGCTTATATCGAGACAGATGTAGCAAAGAGCTATCAGAAGAACTATCCGGATCTTGAGATCGTAGCCGATGTTCCTTATGATCAGGCTGGTTCCGCTATCGGCGTATGCAAGGACAACCCGGAACTGCTGGCAGCTGTTAACGAAGCCATCGCAGCAGCTCAGGAAGACGGAAGCCTGGAAGACTTCATCGCAGAGGCCAATGAAGTAGCGTCCGGACAGACCTATGAGGGACTTCTGGATTCCGAAGGAAATATTCAGGAATAATCGTTTGCAGAAGCTGTCGGTTTTCCTGTGAAAGGAGCGTTTTATGTTTATCAAATTAGAGAATTTCTCTACTATCGCATCCTACATGGATCTGTTCGTGGAAGGAACCATCGTTACGATCCTGTTGGCTATCTTTACGGTTATCCTGGGATTCTGTATCGCCCTGGTCCTGGCGCTGATGAGACTTTCCAATATCCGTCCGTTCCGCGGCCTTGGGCTGGATGAAAACGGACATCTCAGGGAAGAGGGGTTCCTGGCTCTTGTCAGCCGTTTTAACCCCCTGTCCTTCCTCGCTACCGCCTATGTAGAGATCCTGCGCTCCACACCAGTGATCGTACAGCTGTTTATTATTTACTACGGCATATTCAGCATTATCGACCTTCCGTCCTTCCGGATATTCGGCTTTATCCGGTTTGACCGTTTCTTCCCAGGCGTAGTGGCCATGGGAATGAACTCCGGTGCTTACCTGTGCGAGATCATCCGTTCCGGTATCCAGTCTATTGATTCCGGACAGACAGAGGCGGCCCGCTCTCTGGGCATGTCCCAGGGGCAGAACCTGCGCTATATCATCCTGCCCCAGGCCATTAAGAATATCCTGCCGGCGATCGCCAACGAGTTTGTTGTTATCATCAAGGAATCTGCGATCACCTATACCGTAGGCGTGCAGGATATCATGTCCGCGGTAAATGCGGTCAAGGGATCGGCGTTTATCATCGTTGAGCCTCTTCTCGTGGCGACAGCGATCTATTTCTGCCTGTGTTTCCCGACCTCGAAAGTTATCGCATATTTCGAAAGGAGGATGAGCCGTGGCGACAAGAGATAGCCTGATCCAGGTAAAGGATCTGAAAAAACATTACAAAGGCGGCACGATCAGGGCCTTAGACGGAGTGACGGTGGATATTTTCAAAGGCGACGTGATGGCCGTGATCGGTCCGTCCGGTTCCGGCAAATCCACGTTTTTGCGCAGCCTTAACCTTCTTGAAGAACCCACCGGCGGAGCTATTTTCTTTAACGGCGTGGATATCACCAAGAGAAAATATAAAGATGCATCCGGCAAGACGGTAAAGCTGAATATTGATGAACTGCGTCAGAAGATGGGAATGGTATTCCAACATTTCAACCTGTTCCCCCATATGACGATCCTGGACAACATGACCCTTGCGCCCATAAAGGTCAAGGGAATGACGAAAGAAGCGGCTGAAAAGAAAGCGCTGGAGCTTTTAGACCGCGTCGGTTTAAAAGACCGCGCGGACGCCTATCCGATCCAGCTCTCCGGCGGTCAGAAGCAGAGGGTTGCCATTGTCCGCGCCCTGGCTATGGAACCGGAAGTGATGCTTTTTGACGAGCCCACTTCAGCCCTGGATCCAGAGATGGTAGGAGAGGTTCTTGACGTAATGAAGGAGCTTGCTCACGAGGGAATGACCATGGTAGTCGTTACCCACGAGATGGGCTTCGCAAGGGAAGTGGGAAACCGCGTGCTGTTTATGGCGGACGGCAAACTGTTGGAGCAGGGAGCGCCGGAAGAGATCTTCGGCAATCCAAAAAATCCCCGCCTTCAGGATTTCCTTGCAAAGGTTCTGTAAAAAGAGGTTTTATGCCCCGGCGGCTTAGACAGCTGCCGGGGTTTTCCTGACCATAGATCATAAACAACAGGAGGATTTGAAAATGACACAGGAAAAAGAACTGGCAGTGGCGGCCATTGACAAAAAGGCCGATCTGATCTGCGACGCAGCAGACCATATCTGGGAATATGCGGAGCTTTCCCTTATGGAAGACCGGTCCGCCGAATATTACTGCGGCGTACTGGAAAAAGAGGGATTCCAGGTGGAAAAAGGCATCTGCGGGATCCGGACCGCCTTCTCGGCAAGCTTTGGCTCCGGAAGGCCAGTGATTGGCATCCTTGCCGAATACGACGCCCTGTCCGGCCTTTCTCAGGAAGGCGGAAGCCTGGAGCAGAAGGAGATCACTCCAGGCGGCTGCGGCCACGGCTGCGGTCATAATCTTTTAGGCGCCGGCGCCTTTGGGGCGGCTTTAGGCGTAAAAGAATATCTGGAAAAGACAGGGAAGGAGGGAACTGTGATCCTTTACGGCTGTCCGGGAGAAGAGGGCGGAGCCGCTAAGGCGTTTATGGCAAGAGACGGCCTCTGGAAATCCCTGGATGCGGCGCTTACCTGGCATCCGGAGGATGTAAACGAGGTTCGGACAGGCTCCTCTAATTCCTGTATCCAGACGCAGTATAAATTTACCGGGATCCCGTCCCACGCAGCCGGAGCGCCGGAGCTTGGCCGAAGTGCCCTGGATGCGGTAGAGCTGATGAACATTGGAGTCCAGTTTTTAAGGGAGCATATGAGCAGCAGGGCGCGGATCCACTATGCCATCACCGATGCCGGCGGCTGCAGCCCCAACGTAGTGCAGCCCAGGGCCAGCGTTCTGTACATGGTCCGTTCCAATCATGTGGCGGAGGCGGTAGAGCTGCAGAAGCGGGTAGATAAGATCGCAGACGGCGCCGCTTTGATGACGGAGACAACTGTAGAGAGGAAATTTATCGACGGCCTGGCGGATACTATCTGCAACCATGTGCTGGAAAAGGTCCTTTATGACAATTTCAAACAGCTGGGCGTGCCCTCTTATACAAAAGAGGAGCTGGAATTTGCGGACAGGCTGGCGGCAACTTACCAGGGAAACGACGCGGTTCCCGGAGTAGGAGCGGAAAACGATATGGAACTGAAGGATCAGGTAGCCCAGATGCAAAAGGAAAGCGGCCACAAGATGAACGATTTTCTGGCCCCGTTTTATCAGGGAGATGCCTTTACCGCCGGTTCTACGGATGTAGGAGACGTCAGTTGGCTGACTCCTACGGCCCAGATCCGGGTAGCGGCCTGGCCCAACGGCTGTCCCGGCCACAGCTGGCAGAATGTTTCCTGCGTCAGGACATCCATCGGCCATAAAGCGGCCGTCCACGCAGGAAAAGTCCTGGCAGCTGCGGCTATTGACCTGATAGAAGATCCTGAAATACTGAAAAAAGCAAGAGCGGAATTTGAAAAGCGCACAGCTTCCGGCTTCGTATGCCCGATACCGGCTGAAGCGGTACCGACCGTTCCGGACTGATACGTTTCAAGCAAGCTTGTAGCGCTCTTTATCATATATCCTGGCGCACAGCTGAACTAATACTCAAAAATTGCTTGACAAACCGAAAAAGGAATGTATACTTGTATACAAGTATGGCACATAAGATCACAGGACAGAGAAACAAAGCGTTTTTTCGCAGCCTCCCGTCCTAGCCTAATAAAGAAAAGGAGTGTTTGTCAATGCTGGTTATATCTAAGAACAGTAACCTTCTGGAGCAGGATCCGTACCGCTATTCCCTCCAGAACATATCGGAACCTCATCTGTACCGGGAATTTTTCCCATACGACGAGGTGCCGAAGATTTCCTTCAACTTCCGTCAGAACCCGATCTGCATGCCGGAGCACATATGGATCACAGATACGACCTTCCGCGACGGCCAGCAGTCCAGGGTGCCCTATACGAAAAAGCAGATGGTGGATCTTTTTAAAATGCTTTCTGAGCTTTCCGGGCCAAACGGCATTATCCGCCAGACAGAATTTTTCGTGTATGACAAAAAAGACAAGGAAGCTCTGCTGGAATGCATGGACTTAGGACTTCAGTTCCCTGAGATCACCACCTGGATCCGGGCCAACAGGCAGGATTTCAAGATGGTAAAGGATCTGGGGATCAAGGAGACCGGCATCCTGATGAGCTGCTCCGATTATCATATTTTTAAAAAGAGAAAGCTTACGAGAAAGCAGGCTATGGATGAGTATCTCGCTACTGTAGACGACGCTTTCTCCGCAGGAATTATCCCAAGATGCCACCTGGAAGACATTACAAGAGCTGATTTCTATGGCTTTGTGGTTCCTTTTGTAAACGCCCTGATGGAAAAATCAAAGCAGGCCGGCATACCGGTGAAGATCCGCGCCTGCGACACTATGGGATACGGAGTTCCCTACACCGGCGTCGCCCTTCCGCGAAGCGTTCCAGGTATCATTTACGGACTCCGCAACTATTCCGACGTGACCAGCGAACAGCTGGAATGGCACGGCCACAACGATTTCTATAAGGCTGTGGCAAACGCGTCCTGCGCGTGGCTTTACGGGGCGAGCGCAGTAAACTGCTCCCTTCTTGGGATCGGGGAACGGACCGGCAACATTCCTCTGGAAGCTATGGTATTTGAGTATGCTTCCTTACGCGGAACCTTAGACGGCATGGAACCGACGGTGATCACCGATATCGCCCGTTACTACCAGAAAGAGATCGGCTATAAGATCCCGGAAATGACGCCGTTTGTGGGGCGGAACTTCAACGTGACCAGAGCAGGCATCCATGCGGACGGCCTGATGAAGGATGAAGAGATCTACAACATTTTCGATACGGCCCGCCTCCTTGGAAGAGCGCCTGAAGTAGCGGTCAGCAACACTTCCGGCCTTGCAGGCATCGTATACTGGATCAACAATTATTACGGCCTTTCTTCCAGAGATAAGGTATCCAAGGAAGACGACATCGTCGTACAGTTAAAAGAATGGGTGGACGAGCAGTACAACGAGGGCCGTCAGACCGCTTTAAGCGACGAAGAACTGGACGCAAAATTACAGGAGATCGCGCCCGGCAGGTTTACACCCATTTACTAGGAGCTATATATGGAAAAATTAGTACAGGAACGGGCTGTTCCACTGGCAGAGCAGGTCTTTCAGACACTGGAAGAGGATATCCTCCAGGGAAGGCTAAAGCCAGGCGAGGTGATCACGGAGCTGAGGCTGTCAAAGGCTCTTGGGGTCAGCCGGACCCCTATCCGGGAGGCTCTGCAGCATCTGGAGCAGGAAAGCCTGGTGGAGATCCGGCCCAACCGGGGCGCAGTAGTCCTTGGGATCACGAGAGACGATCTGGAAGTCATTTATGATATGCGTATCCGCCTGGAAGGCCTTGCAGCTTCTCTTGCCGCGAAAACAGCGGATGAAGAGCAGCTGAACGCCATGAAAGAAGTTCTGGATCTTCAGGAATTTTATGTAGAAAAGAACAACCCGGATGAACAGGAGATCTTTGATTCCCGTTTCCATGAAATGGTTTATGAATTTTCCGGAAAACGGATCCTCTATGAGGTGCTGAAAAACCTCCACCGCAGGATCACCAGATACCGCAGGCTGTCCGTGACCGATATGGACAGAGCCAGAAAAGCCATTACGGAACACCGGGAGATCTATGAAGCGATCCGCGACGGCAATGGAAGCCTTGCGGATACCCTGACGATCCGCCACGTGGAAAATGCGAAACGGAGTGCGCTGGCAAGTTTTGAATCTTATGAAAAAGCGTGACTATAATAAAAGCATAGGAGAGGAAAAGAGATGGAGAAAAAGTATGCAGAAGAAGCAGCGGAACATTTTAAGCAGCTGTTTTTAGAACAGCTTAAGCGGGCGGAGAGGATCGAAAAAGAAGACCAGGCCCTGGACTTTGCGTCTTTAAGCCCGGTGATCATCGGCCTTTGCCCTGGAGACGGCATCGGACCGATCATTTTTGAAGAGGCGGAGCGGGTGATCACTTTTCTGTTAAAGGATGAGCTGGCATCCGGAAAAGCGGTGCTTAAGAAGATCGACGGCCTTACTCTGGAAAACCGTCTTGCCTGCGGCGAGACTATCCCGAAAGAAGTGCTGGCGCAGATCAAGGAATGCCACGTGATCTTAAAAGGCCCGACAACTACTCCTCAGGCGGGAAGCGGAGTAAAGAACCTGGAAAGCGCCAACGTATCTTTAAGACGAGAACTGGATCTGTTCGCCAACGTCCGCCCGGTCTGCGTACCGGAAAAGGGGATCGACTGGACTTTCTTCCGTGAAAATACCGAAGGAGAGTACACCCTTGGCAGCAAGGGCGTGGAAATTCCCGGAAAAATGGCATTTGACTTCAAGGTGATCACAGACGCAGGCACCAGAAGGATCGCCAGAGCCGCCTTTGAGTTCGCGAAAAACAACGGAAAGAACCATGTAGCTATTGTTACAAAGGCAAATATCATGAAAAAGACAGACGGAAAATTCCTGACTGTCTGCAAAGAGGTGGCGAAGGATTATCCGGACATCCAGGTGACTGACTGGTATGTGGATATCATGAGCGCAAACCTGATCAATCCGGATATGCAGAGCAAGTTCCAGGTATTCGTCCTTCCGAACCTGTATGGAGATATCATCACAGACGAAGCCGCTCAGCTTCAGGGCGGAGTAGGCACGGCAGGAAGCGCCAACACCGGTTCCCGCTACGGAATGTTTGAAGCGATCCACGGAAGCGCCCCCAGAATGATCGAAGAAGGCCTTGGGGCTTACGCAAATCCGTCCAGCATCCTGAAAGCTTCTGAAATGCTCCTGCGCCATATTGGCATGGCTGAAAAGGCGAACAAACTGGCAAAAGCCATGGAAGAATGCGCCGCTGAAGGGAAGGTTGTCGTAACCGGAACAAAAGAGGGAAATACTGGAAAAGAATACGGCGATTATCTGTTGGAGAAGCTTGCAAAAGCATAACTGCTGCTGAAAAAGAGAGCCTGACCGTACCCATCGGCAGGGTCTCTTTTTCCGTACATAAAAAGCCGTAATCGATTGACAGGGCATAGCGTATAAAGGTATAATAACGAAAGATATCACATCCTCGCCGGCGGCTGTCCGCCGGCCGGAGATCGGAAAGGAAAAGAAAGTGAAAAGGAAAAAAGGACTTTCCGGACCTGGGATGATCGCTGCAGCTGTACTCATCCTTCTTCTTTGCTGCGGCTGTTCTGCATTTTCCCATTCTGAAGGATATTCCGCTTCAGAGCCGGCGCCGGAAAAAGTGAAAGATGTCCCTTCTTCAGAAACGCCTGAGGTTTCGCCGATGTCCGAAGCCCCGCCGGTTTCTGCCCAGAAAGCCGTTCCCGGATCCGGAGCTTCCGAAGAGGGATCTTCTGAAGAAGAGGTCGCAGAAGAGACAAGAGAAACGGATGCAGAGCCGGCTCCGCTGATCGTTGAAGCAGATCCGGCGCTTTATACATACGAAGACATGGAACAGGATATCCTCTCCCTGGCGCATTCCTATGACTGTGTAACAGCGGACAGCCTGGGAAAGACCATGGATGGAAGAGAGATCTATCACCTCCTTATCGGCAGAGAGGACGCTCCGGTCCACATTTTATTTACTGCTTCGATCCATGCAAGAGAATACATCACTACTCAGCTTTTGATGAAGCAGACGGACGAATTTCTGAAAGACAGAGAAAACGATTACCTGGATGAGATCGCCATCCACGTGGTTCCCATGATCAATCCTGACGGCGTCGCCATCAGCCAGTTCGGTCTGGACGGTATCAGAACGCAGGAAGCAAAAGATTATGTGACCGGTGTCATCATGCCCGCCGACGGCAGCACAGGCAGTCCTTCCTATTTTACGCGCTGGAAGGCAAACGCCCACGGCGTGGACTTAAACCGCAATTTCGACGCGCTGTGGGAAGCTTATGCAGGAAGCGGCCATCCTTCTTCCGACCACTATAAGGGAGAATCTCCTGGAAGCGAGCCTGAGGCTGCCGCTCTCATCCGCCTGACTGAGGACTATTCCTTTGCCAGGACCGTCAGCTACCATACCCAGGGCGGCGTGATCTACTGGTATTTCGGTCAGGAAGGCGCCCTGAAGGAAGAGACGGAGCAGCTGGCAAAAGATGTTTCCGCCGTGACCGGTTACTATCTGGACAGCAATTACCAGAACCTGGATCCTGCGGGGTATAAGGATTGGGCCATATCAAAGATGGGCATTCCCAGCCTGACCGTGGAAGTGGGCAGGGAAACCTCTCCAGTGCCTCCGGCCCAGTTCAGCGAGATCTGGGAGCAGAACAGGCTGGTCTGGAAGGCCGTCTGCGACAACGTTCTTAGCAGTCGATGACTGTTAAAAATAAAATGTAAAAGGAAAAGAAAGGGAAGAATATGAGTGTAAAAAGAAGAAATTTCTGGACAATGCTGCTATTGTCGATCATCACCTGCGGCATCTACGGTATCTACTGGTGGTGGTGTTTTACGAAGGACATGAACAAAGTATGCGAGGGGAGATCGTCGGAAAAACCAAGTCCGAATTATCTTGTGGTCATCCTCCTCTCAATTGTTACCTGTACGATCTATTTCTACATATGGATGTATAAGCAGGGCAACCGTCTGGCGGATGCCGCCGATTCTTATAACGTTCCGAACCAGACCACCGGTACGTCTCTGCTCATGTGGTATCTCTTCGGAGCAATCCTCTGCGGACTTGGCCCGTTTATCGCCGTGGCCCAGTGGATCGGCCTGTTCAACAAGGTCGCTGACGCTTACAACCAGCAGTTCCCGGACGGCGGATATCCAGGCGGCGGACTTCCGGCAGAGACTGGTCCTTCCGACGGCGGCATTGGAGCGTTCGCTCAGAAGATGGAGCAGGGCGCTGGCAATATTGCCGACAAGATCCAGGGATCCAAGGGATTTACCAATCTTAAAAAGGCAGTAGGAGATAAGGTGCCGGCTTTCCAGAAAAACAACCAGCAGTACAGAAATCTTCTTACCTCAAAACATAGAGGCATGGCGAACGGCAATGTACGCAGCGCCAACACGGCAGAACTGGTGCATTCCGAAGCTCCTGTGATCCTGACAAAAGTTCAGATCGCAGAACTGGGCCAGAACGGAAACGTAAGCCTATTCTTAGGCTTCCAGAATACGGCGGACCGCAATATTGCGGCAATCTACCTGGATGTTGTCTGCTACAATATGCTCAAGGAGCAGATCGGCGTCCTTACAGACGTATGCTATATCGACTTAAACGTAGGAAAAGGCCAGATCTTCGAGACTCCTGCCCCCATTGCCCTTCCGGACAATTCCATCAGGAAGTGCGATATCATCATCCGCCACGTTGTTTATACTGACGAATCCATCTGGAGCTATGAAGGCAGCGAGGTCTTCGTCCAGGTAGACGAGCAGCAGCTTTTAAATCTTCCGGACGGATTAAACGACGAATTTAAACGCCAGATGAAGCAGATCGTTCCAGATGTAAATTACGGCTTTACACCGGAGGATCGAGGAAACTTCTGGTTCTGCGCCTGCGGACAGTTAAATCCTCAGAACGCCGGAAATTGTATCGCCTGCGGCGCAGACAAGGCTTCTGAGTTCAGGCTTATGGATATGACTTACCTTTCCGCACAGCGCGACGCTTACATGGAAGAGATGCGCGCGGCAAGAGAAGAAGCGGAACGGCAGGAAGCAGAGCGGAGAGCCCGTGAAGAAGAGGCGAAAGCCCAGAGGATCGCGGAGCGCAACCAGAAGATAGAAGAAACTCAGCAGAAGGCAAAAAATGCTTTCAATGCTTTTAAACAGAAAGGCGAGGAAACGCTGAAAGGCGCCGGAGTTATGAAATCTTCCGGACTTACCTGCCCGAACTGCGGAAAGCCGTATCAGCCTGGTGATAAGTTCTGCATGGGCTGCGGCGCCCATCTGGACCAGCCGGTTATAAACGCCGCGCAGCCGTCAGCTCCGCAGTCTGGCGTAAAGATCTGTGAAAAATGCGGCATGGAAAATGATGCTGATTCCAAATTCTGCATGGGCTGCGGAAATCCTTTAGGAGCAGCGGCGCCTGCATATCAGGCTTCACAGGCAGAGCAGGCAAGGCCGGCACAGCCTCAGCAGCCAGTACCGCCAATGCAGCCTCAGCAGCAGCCACAGCAAAACTTCAGCAGTCCGGCTCCGGAAGAGGATCAGGACGAATTAAAAACGGTCGTGCTCACACCTGAGATGGCTGCGCAGATGGCTGCGGCAAAGCAGAGCGCAGCGGAAGCCCCGCAGAATCCAGGTCCGGTACAGGCTGGCGGCAAAGTGATCTGCCCGGCCTGCGGATATGAAAACGAGCCTGGAGCCATGTTCTGCATGGGCTGTGGAAGCAGGATCGATCAGTAAAAAGATATACAGGAGAATACGATGTTTTGTAGAAAATGCGGGAAACAGATCCCGGACAATACGAAATTTTGCATTTTCTGCGGCGCGCAAGTGCAGCCAGGACCTCAGGCGGGAGGCGGCCGTCAGCCGGCGGCCTCTCCCGGCCCCAGTCCCGCTCCATCTCCTAAAAAGCAGAAAAACGGCGGCAGGCTGTTCCTTATTATCTGCGGTATTTTTGCAGCTATAGTTTTGATCGCAGCGGTGGTTTTCGGCGTTCGTATGGTTACGTCGGAGGATGATTCTGCCCCTCGGACGATCGAAGAGACAGAAGAAATAGAGGAGACAGAGGCAGATGAAGCTGAGGACGGATCCGAAGCGGAAGATGAAACAGAAGAAATAGTAACAGAAGCAGAAGTGGAAGCAGAGACAGAAGCGGCTTCTGAGGAGGAGCAGTCTTCTGAGCCGGCCGCGTCCTCTGCTGACACAGCTGATCTCCAGGAAAGCACAGAAGCGGCGGCTGCGGAAAGCGCTCCGCAGGAAGCAGGATATATCACATATTTTGTAGTAAACTGCGAGGAATGGATCTCCCTGCGCAGCCAGCCTTCCACTTCAGCGGCTGCTTTGGATCAGATCCCTTACGGTGCGCCTGTAAGCTATATAGGAACCGCTGAAAATGGATTTTATCAGGTCATCTACAATGGAAAGACAGGCTACGCTCTTGCTTCCTACCTGAGCACAGAAAAGCCTGAACCCAGGTCCTATAACTCCCAGACAGTCTTCCCCACAGCCTGCGTAGTAAACTGTGAGGAATGGATCTCTCTCCGGGTGTCTCCAAATACAAAAGCAGACAGGATCACAACGATCCCCCTAGGAAGCTATGTGACAGTCCTTTCCACCGGAGAGGCAAACGGCTTCTGGAAGATCAGCTATAACGGTTATGAGGGATATGCTTTAGGCCAGTACCTTTCCATTCAATAGCTGTATAAAATCCGGCGTTCTCCCACATCCTATCCTGCAGGAAGTGTTTTATAAATACACTGCGGGAAGGAGCGGATATCCAATGGGAAATAAAAAGCATCCGGGAAACGGAAAGAACAGGCAGGACAGCCTGGAAGAACAGAAAAAGCAAAATGAGATAGAAGAGAAAAAAGAAGCCAGGATGGAGGAGTACGGCCAGATCCTCCTGGATTCCAACGAAAGGAAGCGGAAGATCTATCTGCTTTCTATAATCGGAGAAGTGGAAGGCCATGAAAACCTTTCAGGAAACAGCAAGACCACAAAGTACGACCACATTCTCCCAAAGCTGGCTGAACTGGAGGACAACCGGGAGATCGAAGGCCTCCTGGTCCTTCTCAATACCTCCGGCGGCGATGTGGACGCCGGACTGGCGATTGCTGAGATGATCGCTTCTTTAAGCTTCCCCACAGTATCTCTTGTTCTCGGCGGAAGCCATTCCATCGGCGTGCCGCTGGCAGTATGCACGGATCATTCCTTTATCGTTCCCACCGGGACCATGATGATCCATCCGGTGAGGATGAGCGGCATGGTGATCGGAACCCAGCAGACCTACGAATATTTCGAGATGATCCAGGACCGGATCCTGAATTTTGTATCCAGTCATGCCAGGATCCCGTACGACAGGCTGAAAAGCCTGATGCACAATACAGAGATGCTCGCAAAGGATCTGGGAACCGTCCTTGTAGGAGAAGAAGCGGTAAAGGAAGGGCTCATCGACGAAGTCGGCGGGATCAAAGAAGCCCTGGAAAAACTCTATTCCATGATCGACAGAAAATAAAACGATATGCGACGCATAAAAGCATCCCATGGAGCAAGGGAAGCCCCGGTTCTATGGGATGCTTTCATTTTTATAATACGATAGAAAGGATGATCGCAATGGGTAAATTATACGGGATCGGGATCGGTCCGGGAGATCCGGAGCTCCTTACTTTAAAGGCGTACCGGATATTAAGAGAGGCGGATGTGATATTCTGTCCGGAAAAGAAAGCAGGCGCAGGCAGCGTTGCTTATGAGATCGTTAAAGGGCTGCTGGAGGGCGCGGGAGCAAAGATCGTCCCCTTGGTCTATCCCATGCATTATTCCGGCGAAAAACTGCTAAAGGTATGGGAAGAGAACGGCGAGCAGATCGCAGCCTGCTTAAACGGAGGGAAGACCGGCGCTTTTATCACTCTGGGAGATCCTTCGGTATACAGCACGTTTATGTATACCCTGCCTTATATAGAAAAGCATGGGATCTCTGTGGAAGTCGTTCCGGGAGTCCCTTCCTTCTGCGCCGCGGCCGCCGCTTCCAAAACGCCTCTTGCCGCCTGGGACGAAACGCTTACGATCGCTCCTGTGCGCGGCAGCAGCGGGGAAGACCTGGGGAGACTTCTCCGTGAAAATGACAACGTGGTCCTGATGAAACCCTCCGCAGATAAGGCGGCGCTGCTTTCTGCGATTCGCGAAAATAACATGGAAGACCGGTTTGTTCTCGTGATAAAAGCCGGAACAGACGAGGAGATCCTGATCCGCGATATACGGGAACTGGAGCAGTACGATATCCCTTATCTGTCTACAATGATCATCAAACACCGGTGACTTTACATATTTTTAACATAGATTTTACGGAATTTAACTGTACATTTTACTTAAATTTAATTATTATAAGTAATGTTATGAAAAGGTAAAAGATATGTAAAAAAGAAAACAAAGTCGCCGGGGCGGGCATTTACCCTCCTGGCAGACACACAGGAGGATAAGTAAATGAATAGTACACTGCAGATTGCATTCGGTCTGTTAGGAGGACTGGCCATATTCCTTTTCGGTATGACCATGATGAGTGAATGTCTCCAGAAAGCAGCAGGAGAAAGGATGAAAAAGATCCTTGCCCTTCTGACTAAAAACCCTGTTATGGGCGTTCTGGCCGGCGCGCTGACGACGGCGGTCCTCCAGAGCAGCAGTGCAACTACGGTAATGACCATCGGGTTCGTAAGCGCCGGCTTTATGAACCTGCCGCAGGCGATCTCTATTATCCTGGGCGCGAACATCGGTACGACCATGACCGCTCAGCTGCTTGCATTTAACATCAGCGATTATATTTTTGTGATCATCTTTTTCGGTTTCCTGATCTCTTTTGTAGCAAAAAAAGAAAAGATCAAGAATATCGGCCAGACGATCTTTGCCTTTGGTCTTTTATTTGAAGGTATCGAGATCATGGGAAGCGTGATGTCTCCCCTGGCTACCAGCCCGATTTTCACGGAGATGATCGGAAAGGTATCCGGTATCCCGATCCTCGGCGTCGCAGTGGGTACTCTGATGACCCTGGTAGTCCAGAGCAGCAGCGCCACTATCGCGGTGCTGCAGAATTTCGCCTCCCAGGCAGGCCCTGACGGCGTGAGCAGCGTGATCGGGCTGGAGGGAGCGATCCCGATCCTTCTGGGCGATAATATCGGTACGAC
The DNA here is from genome assembly GCA_019118365.1 of Candidatus Lachnoclostridium stercoravium. Classification (GTDB taxonomy): domain Bacteria; phylum Bacillota; class Clostridia; order Lachnospirales; family Lachnospiraceae; genus Lachnoclostridium_A; species Lachnoclostridium_A stercoravium. The sequence goes on from DWZA01000022.1 coordinate 25,902, forward strand.
TATCACAGCAGTCCTTGCCAGCATCGGACAGTCCAAGGATGCCAAGAGAACTGCCGTTGCCCACTGTACCTTCAATGTAACAGGTACTTTCCTTTTCATCTGGTTCATCGGGCCTTTCGCAGACTTTATCCAGATGATCTCCCCAAAGGGACCGGAGATCGAGGTGATCTCCAGACAGATCGCCAATGCCCATACATCCTTTAACGTTGTGATGACCATTATCTGGACGCCGCTGATCTGGCTCCTGGTAGAGATCGTAACAAGGATCATTCCGGACGGCGAACAGCCGAAAGCTGCCGTATCTGACCTTCACTACCTTGACACCAAGCTTCTTGGACAGCCGGCAGCGGCTCTGCAGCTGGTAGCGAAAGAAGTTGCCAGATGTACCTCTATGGTAGGGGATGCAGTGCGCACTATGTCAAAAGCAGTGAAAGAAGAAGACAAAGACGTGCTGAAAGAGGTTTACGAAAACGCGGACAACTCTCACAAGCTTAATGAAAAGATCACCGAATACCTGACCAATCTGTTCTCAGCCGGCGGTCTGACGGAAGAACAGGCGGCGCAGACGGCGGAGATCATGTACGTCATGAGCGATCTGGACAGGATCAGCCTCCTGTGCAGGGATGTGGCGGATTCTGTAAAAGAAAAGACAGAAAAGAAATACAAATATTCCAAGGAAGCGGTAAAGGGGTTGAAGAGCAGCCTTGGTATCGTAGAAGATATGTATTTCGACGCGATCAAGGCCATGACCTCAAAGGATCCTGAGAGCGCAGATCTGGTACATAAAGCAAAGGACGAGATCACCGTTCTTGACAGTGATTTAAGGAAAGCTCATATTGAAAGGGTAAGGAAAGGCAAATGCGATTCCAACCTGGCTGTTCCATTTAACAAGATCCTCCACAGCATCGACAGGATCGGAAACAGCTGCGTCAACATTGCAGACGGAGCCTGGGGCGGTTTCGAATTTATGGCTCTTCCTGAGAAGAAAAAGAAATAACCCTGTTTTTGCAGCAGTTCAGCCGTTGCCTTTGAAAGCTGATTGCATTTTTAAGAAATTTTTTGTATACTAGGATTCGATAGAAAGCGGTTTCTGATAGAAGCAATTCTGTCAGGAACCGTTTCCTTATATATAAGGAGGCAGGTTATCAGTGGCATCATCAAAAAAACGAACATCCGCATCATCAACCAGGACAAACGAACATACAAAGAGAAGAGGACGTCCGCCGAAAAAGCAGGAGGAGCCGCAGCCGGAGTTTCTGCAGTCGGAAGTGGCGATCATCATCGCCTTCGCCCTGGCAGTGCTCCTTTTTCTCAGCAATTTCCACCTCTGCGGCGTCGTAGGGGACTTTTTAAGGAGCGTGCAGCTTGGGCTTTTTGGCTTTATCGGATATATCGCTCCGCTGCTTTTGTTTGTAGGCACCTGCTTTTACATAGCAAACAGAGGAAATACAAGAGCAATGATAAAAATGGGCGCGGTCATCTGCGCTGTTTTTGTGCTGTGCGCATTTGCGCAGCTGATCTTCGGAACGCCTCTGGCAGAAGGCCAGAATCTGACGGCCTGTTACCAGGCTTCCTCCGGATCTGGAGCAGGAGGCGGCCTGTTAGGCGGAGCAGTAGCTTATGGGATTTCCGGGATCCTTGGCACAGTAGGCGCCTATCTGGTGCTGATCGTATTATTTATCATCTGCGCCGTAGTGATCACGGAACGGTCTTTTGTGACTTTCTTGAAAAAAGGTGGTTCCAGGGCCTGCCAGTATGCGAAGGAAGATTTTGACCGCAGAAAAGAGCTTCATGCGGAACGGATGCAGGAGCGCGTAAGGCTGCGGGAAGAGCAGAAGGTCCGCGGAGTAAATCTGGGCGCCACCATCCTGGACGCGGAGCCGGAGCCGATGGACGGGTGTGAAGACCTTTCGGACGATTTCCAGAACGGCGAGCCGGACGATGAGCTGGACCTTTTAAACAGCCGTTTGGAGAAAAAGTCAGGAAGCAATTTCCGCCGCTCCAGCAAAGAAGAATTCCGCCGGGCATCTGCCTTCGGCGGCAGCCATACACAAGAGGAAGAAGACAGGGGAGCCGAAGAAGAGCCTGACCAGGCGGATATCTTCACAGGAAAGATCACCCGCCCCTCTGACTATGAAGAGATCCCCTTTGAAGAGGACGAGCTGGAGGAAGTTAAAACCGTCCTCCTGCGGGAAGAGGCGGCAGACCGCGCCGCTCTTAATGAGCCGGAAGAAGCTCCGTCTGATATTTACGAAGAACCGGTCAAAGAAGAAGACGTACAGGTATCCGTGGAACGGCCGGATTTTGACGACCAGATCTCTCCGGAAGAGCTTTTGTCCATCCGCAGTATACCAGAGGAAACCGAAAAACCAGTGCTTTCATCTGAAGAAGGCGTAAAACGGGTAGTCACCGCCAGCGGAAAGGTGATCGAATCCGATACAGAGCTTCTCCGCAAAAAAGTGGAACAAAAGAGGGAAGAAGCCAGGGAGGAAGACCGCTTAAGCCCTGCCGTTCAGATCGCGGAAAAGAAGCAAGAAGAAAAGAAGCCTTACATATTCCCGCCTTTAGATCTTTTAAAGAGAGGCGGCCGGTCGGGAGGCTCTTCTGACCGGGAATATAAAGAGACGGCAGTTAAGCTTCAGCAGACTCTGAAAAATTTCGGCGTAGGAGTCACAGTGACCAACATCAGCTGCGGCCCTTCCGTCACCCGATATGAGCTCCATCCGGAACAGGGAGTAAAGGTGAGCCGCATCGTAGGTCTGGCAGACGATATCAAGCTGAGTCTTGCAGCTGCGGACATCCGTATCGAAGCGCCGATCCCCGGAAAAGCCGCCGTAGGCATCGAAGTCCCCAATAAAGAGAACAGTATCGTACACCTGCGGGAGCTTCTGGAATCGGAAACCTTCCGGAAACATCCGTCCCGCCTTGCCTTTGCCGTAGGAAAGGATATCGGCGGGCAGGTGGTGGTGGCCGATATCGCCAAAATGCCCCATCTGCTCATCGCCGGCGCCACCGGTTCAGGAAAATCCGTCTGCATCAATACCCTGATCATGAGCATCATCTATAAATCCGATCCGGAAGACGTAAAGCTGATCATGGTCGACCCGAAGGTGGTGGAGCTGAGCGTATACAACGGCATCCCCCATCTGCTGATCCCGGTAGTCACCGATCCCAAAAAGGCATCCGCCGCTTTAAACTGGGCGGTAGCCGAGATGACGGACCGCTATAAGAAATTCGCGGAATACACGGTCCGCGACCTGAAGGGTTATAATGAAAAGATAAAGAATATGGAAGATACGGACGAGGAAAACCGTCCGCAGAAGATGCCGCAGATCGTTATCATCATCGACGAGCTGGCGGATCTTATGATGGTAGCGCCAGGAGAAGTAGAGGACGCCATCTGCCGTCTGGCCCAGCTGGCCAGGGCTGCGGGGATCCATCTGGTGATCGCTACCCAGCGGCCGTCTGTCAACGTCATTACCGGCCTGATCAAGGCGAACGTCCCGTCCAGGATCGCTTTCGCCGTATCCTCCGGCGTGGATTCCCGGACGATCATCGATATGAACGGGGCTGAGAAACTGTTAGGAAAGGGCGATATGCTCTTTTATCCTTCCGGCTATCCAAAGCCTCAGCGCGTCCAGGGAGCTTTCGTTTCCGATACAGAAGTACAGAACGTAGTAGATTTTCTGAAAGAACAGGGCGTTACGGCGGAATACAGCCAGGAAGTGGAAAATAAAATGGCCTGCGCAGTCACAGCCGGACCGGAAAAGACAGAAGACCGGGACGAATATTTTGTCCAGGCCGGAAAATTCATTATTGAAAAGGAAAAAGCATCCATCGGAATGCTCCAGAGGATGTTCAAGATCGGCTTCAACCGCGCCGCAAGGATCATGGAACAGCTGGCGGAAGCCGGAGTCGTGGGAGAAGAAGAAGGGACAAAGCCCCGTAAGGTCCTGATGACTATGGAAGAATTTGACGAAATGATAAACAATGGGTTATAATTGAGTAAAAGTTCAGCCGTGCGCCAGGATATATGATAAAGAGCGTTACAAGCTTGCTTGTAAAAGCGATTTGACATATATCCTGGCATAGGGATAACATCCCTGGCTTCTTGTCAGCACAGAATGTGCTGGCAAGAAGATACACGGCTGAACTATTACATAAATCAGGGAGGGAATTGATTCATGAAAACAGATATTGAAATCGCTCAGGAAGCGAAGATGCTTCCCATCAAAGAAGTGGCCGCAGCTTATGGCATCACAGAAGACGACCTGGAATTTTACGGCAAATATAAGGCCAAGATCACAGACGACCTCTGGAACCAGATCAAAGACCGCAAGGACGGAAAACTTGTGCTTGTAACAGCCATTAACCCCACCCCGGCCGGCGAAGGCAAGACGACCACCAGCGTAGGCCTGGGAGAGGCGTTTGCAAAGATCGGAAAGAAGGCGATCATCGCCTTAAGAGAACCATCTCTCGGTCCATGCTTCGGCATTAAGGGAGGAGCTGCCGGCGGCGGCTACGCCCAGGTAGTGCCTATGGAAGATCTGAACCTTCATTTTACTGGGGATTTCCATGCGATCACCTCTGCCAACAACCTCCTTGCCGCGCTTTTGGACAACCATATCCAGCAGGGCAACGCCCTTGGCATCGATACCCGTCAGATCCTGTGGAAACGCTGCATGGATATGAACGACAGAGTTTTGAGGAATATCGTAGTAGGGCTGGGTGCGAAGGCTGACGGCTTTGTAAGGGAAGATCATTTTGTCATTACCGTCGCTTCCGAGATCATGGCGATCCTCTGCCTTGCAGAAGATATGAAAGACTTAAAGGAACGTCTGGGCCGTATCATCGTCGCCTATAATTTCGCCGGCGAACCGGTCACAGCAAAAGACTTAAACGCAGTAGGCGCTATGGCCGCTCTTTTAAAAGACGCTTTAAAGCCGAACCTGATCCAGACATTAGAGCATACAGGCGCTCTTGTCCACGGCGGTCCATTCGCTAATATCGCCCACGGCTGCAACAGCGTGCGGGCTACCCGGATGGCTTTAAAGCTCGCCGATATCACCGTAACGGAAGCAGGCTTCGGCGCGGATCTTGGCGCAGAGAAATTCCTGGATATCAAATGCCGGATGGCAGGTCTTAAGCCGGATGCCGTCGTGCTGGTGGCTACGGTAAGGGCGTTAAAGTACAACGGCGGCGTGCCGAAGACGGAGCTTCAGGAAGAAAACCTGGAGGCTTTAAAGAAGGGCATCGTCAATCTGGAAAAGCATATTGAAAACATCCAGAAATACGGAGTACCTGTTATCGTTACCCTGAATTCTTTTACTTCCGATACAGAAGCGGAGTACGCATATATCAAAAAATTCTGTGAAGACAGAGGCTGCGAATTCGCCCTGTCCGAGGTCTGGGCCAAAGGCGGAGAGGGCGGCGTAGCCCTTGCTGAGAAGGTCCTCCATACCCTTGAGACAAAGGAAAGCCATTTTAAACCTATCTACCCGGACGACATGAGCCTGAAAGATAAGATCCATACTGTAGCCACCGAGATCTACGGGGCTGACGGCGTGACTTATTCTCCTGCAGCAGAAAGAGCGTTGAAGAAAGTTACAGAGATGGGCTTCGGCAATCTGCCTGTCTGTATGGCAAAGACCCAGTATTCCCTGTCTGACGACCAGACAAAGCTTGGACGGCCGACCGGTTTCCAGATCAATGTCCGCGATGCCTACGTTTCCGCAGGAGCCGGCTTTGTAGTAGTCCTGACCGGCGCGATCATGACTATGCCAGGACTTCCAAAGGCGCCTGCCGCATATAATATTGACGTGAACGAAGACGGCGTGATCACTGGATTATTCTGATTTCCGGAGGAGAACATGAGATTTTGTGACTGGCTGACAGAGCTTACTTATGATGTCCTGCAGGGCGATATCCTGCAGGAGGTAGACGAAGTAGTCTACGATTCCAGAAAGGCGAAAAAGGGTTGTGTTTTCGTATGCATGAAAGGCACGAAAACCGATTCCCATCAGTTTATCCCAGACGTGGCCGCAAGGGGCGTGACAGCGGTTGTCGTGGAAGAAGACGTTCCCATTCCGGAAGGGATGACGGCGGTAAAGGTGGCGGATGCCAGGCATGCCCTGGCCATCCTGTCAGCCGCACGTTTCGGATGGCCGTTAAAGAGAATGATTTCTATCGGCGTGACCGGGACGAAAGGAAAGACCACCACTACCCACATGATCCGGGCGATCCTGGAAGCAGCGGGGAAAAAGGTGGGCATGATCGGCACTACGGGAGCCATGATCGGGGATGAAGTCCATCCGACGAAAAACACCACTCCGGAGTCCTACGAACTGCAGGAGTATTTTTCTAAAATGGCAGATGCCGGCTGCGACTATGTGGTGATGGAGGTTTCCTCCCAGGGGATCAAGATGCGCCGCACAGACGGGATCCTCTTTGATTACGGCATATTCACCAACATTTCTCCGGACCACATCGGCCCGGATGAACATAAGGATTTTGAAGAATACCTGTATTATAAATCCCGGATCTTCCAGATGGCGAAGACCGGCCTGTATAATAAAGACGACGGCCATTGGGCCGAGATCGTAAAAGATGCGGCCTGTCCCCTCTATTCCTTCGGCACCGGAGAGGCTGACTTTTCCGCTTCCGATATCCGCCACGTGGCGGAGCCGGGCTTTGTGGGCATGGAATTTAACGTGACCGGGAACGGGCGCGCCATAGATGTAAAGCTGGGCATGCCGGGCCTTTTTAACGTACATAACGCCCTGGCTGCCGCGGCTTTGGCAGGTATTATGGGGATCAGCGAAGAAGCGGTGAAAAAAGGGCTGCGTACGGTTGCGGTCAACGGGCGCATGGAGATCGTGCACAGCTCTGAACGGTGTACGGTGATCGTAGACTACGCCCATAACGCGGTGAGCATGGAAAGCCTTTTAAAAACCCTGCGAGCCTATGAGCCAAAGCGCCTTGTGTGCGTGTTCGGCTGCGGTGGAAACCGTTCTAAAGACAGGCGTTACTCGATGGGGCGGATCGGCGGTCAGCTGGCGGATCTTTGTATCATTACTGCGGACAATTCCCGTTTTGAAAAGACCGAGGATATCATCGCTGATATCCGGAGCGCCCTGGAACCCACCGGCGGCGCCTTTATCGAGATCCCTGACCGGAAAGAAGCCATCGAATACAGCATACAGCACGCGCAGCCGGGAGACATGATCGCCGTAATCGGCAAAGGCCACGAGGATTATCAGGAGATCAACGGAGTGCGCACCCATTTCCTCGACCGGGAAGCCATTGAGGAAGCAGTCAGAAAATATTGTAACAGTTCAGCCGTGCGCCAGGATATATGATAGTAACAGTTCAGGCTTCCCTCCAGCACATTCTGTGCTGGAGGGAAGATACACCGCTGAACTAACACAAAACATTCGAGGTAGATCAGACCCATGGAAAATATAACAGTAGAAGACATTGTAAAAGCCTGCGGCGGAACTCTTCTGGCAGGAAACGGCAGGCGTTACCTGTCCAGGATCCGCCTGGATTCCAGGCAAGTGGAGGCGGGAGATCTTTTCGTCCCCATCATAGGGGAGAAGGTGGATGCCCACCGCTTTATCCCCCAGGTGATCCGTCAGGGAGCAGGAGCCGTCCTTACCAGCCGCCACAGCGGCGAAGAGGCGCGGACGATCATAGAGGAACTGGAAAAAGAGATGCCGGATGCAGAGCCGGCGGCCTGGATCCAGGTGGACGATACGAAACAGGCGCTCCAGGCGGTGGGCGCTTTTTGCCGCAGCCGCCTCTCCATACCTGTGATCGGAATTACCGGCAGCGTAGGAAAAACGACTACCAGAGAGATGACGGCGGCCGCTCTTGGCGCCGGTCTCCAGGTTTTTAAAACCCCTGGCAATTCCAACAGCCAGGTAGGCGTTCCCATTGCTGTTTCTGAGATCTTCCAGGCGGATCAGGCGGCCGTGATCGAGCTTGGCATGAGCGAACCAGGAGAGATGACCAGGATCGCAAAAGTCGCCCTGCCGACCATGGCCATGATCACCAATATCGGCATCACCCATATCGAACAGCTTGGCTCCAGGGAAAATATCTTCCGGGAGAAAATGAATATCCAGGACGGCCTGAAAGATGGCGGCGTTCTTTTGCTCAACGGCGACGACGATATGTTAAAAGAAGCGAAAGCCAGAGACGGACACGGATATCGGACCCTTTATTACGGAACCGGAGCAAATTCCGATTACCGTGCGGAAGATATCCGGGAGGAAAACGGCTTTCCTGTTTTTACAGCTGTCTATCAGGAGGAGCGGGTTCCTGTAAGGCTGAACGTCATGGGACGGCACAATGTTTTAAACGCCATGGCTGCTCTTGCAGCCGCCCGTGAACACGGCGTTCCTATGGAGGCCGCGGCCAAAAGCCTGGAAGCCTTTTCCGGCTTTGCAGGCAGACAGCAGATCTATCGTTCCCACGGACTGACGGTGATCGACGACACCTACAATGCCAGCCCGGTATCCATGAAGGCCGGCCTTTCTGTGCTCTGCGCCATGGAAGGCCAGAAGCGGCGGATCGCGGTCCTTGCGGACATGAAAGAACTGGGAGAAGATACAGTAAGCTTTCACCGGGAAGTGGGGAGCTTTGCGGCAGGCCTTTCCGTAGACGCGCTCATTACCTATGGCGAGCTGGCTGAAGAGATCCTGCAGGGCGCCAGGACAGAAGGAAATAAGCGGCTGCAGCTTTTCCATTTTTCCAGTAAGGATCAGCTGATATCATTCCTGGATCGTTTTCTGGAAGAGGGAGACTGCATCCTTTTTAAAGGTTCCCACTCCATGGGCTTAGGAGAAGTGGCGGCCCGCTACGGCAGAAAGAAGGATAAAGATTGACCATGGCAGGAGAATTTGCCAATATCATCATAGACATTTCCCATGAAAAAGTTGACCGGCCTTTTCAGTACCGGATACCGGAGAAGCTTAAGAGCCTGGTCCGGTCAGGGACGCGGGTGACTATCCCTTTCGGGGCCGGCAACCGGGAGCGGACCGGATACGTAGTGGAAGTAACGGATCGGGCGGAGATCGATCCAAACCGGATCAAAGAGATCACAGGGATCGTAAAGGACAGCGTTTCCGCCGAATCCCAGCTGATCGGGCTGGCCTGGTGGATGAAGGAGACCTACGGTTCTACTATGAACCAGGCGTTAAAGACCGTTCTTCCGGTCAAACAGAAAACAAAAGCAGCGGAGAAGAAAACGATCCGCTGTCTTTTAAGTTTAGAAGAGCTTCGTGCAGAAAAGCAGGAGGCGGAGCGGAAGCATTATAAGGCGCGGGCGCGCCTGCTTACCGCCCTGGAAGGGTCCATGGAGCTTCCCTATGGGGAAACCGTACGGCAGCTGGATCTTACCACGGCAGTTTTAAAGCCGCTGGAGGAAAAGGGCGTGATCCAGGTAGTCCGGCAGGAGATATATCGGGATCCGGTAAAGGGCTGGGAAAGGAAGCCCCCTGTGCCTCTAAACCAGCAGCAGCAGGCGGCGGCGGACAGGTTCTGCCGCGATTATGAAACAGGGATCCGAAAGACTTACCTGCTTTACGGGATCACAGGAAGCGGGAAGACCGAAGTTTACATGGCCATGATGGATCATGTGCTGAAAGAGGGGAAAGAGGTCATTGTCCTGATACCGGAGATCGCCCTGACCTACCAGACAGTCATGCGTTTTTACAGGCGATTCGGTTCCCAGGTGTCGATCATCAATTCCAGGCTTTCCCAGGGAGAGCGGTACGACCAGTTCGAGCGGGCGAAAAAAGGGGAGATCTCTATTATGATCGGCCCAAGATCCGCCTTATTTACCCCGTTTTCCAATCTCGGTCTGATCGTGATCGACGAGGAACAGGAAAGCGCCTATAAAAGTGAGATCACTCCCAGATATCTTGCCAGGGAAGTGGCCGAGAAACGGGCGCAGATGAGCGGCGCCAGCGTCGTCCTCGGTTCAGCCACTCCTTCCATGGAAGCCTATAACAAGGCCCTTACAGGAGAATACCAGCTCCTTACTCTCACAGAACGGGGAAAAAAAGACAGCCATCTGGCTAAAACCGAGATCATAGACTTAAGGGAAGAACTGGCGGCTGGAAATCGTTCAGTCTTCAGCCGCAGGCTGAAAGAGCTTTTAGAGGAGACCCT